>DASWRQ010000416.1:0-13104 GCA_036403095.1 Kutzneria sp.
CGGGAAGCCTAAACGAAGTTACTGACCGGTAACTACTTGACGTGGCGTGGGTCGCACCACTCCGGGAACACGCGGCGGGGGTCGGACGTTGGACGAGCAGGAAGCTTGAGCGGACTGGACTCAACTCCGGTCCGACTGGCAAACTTGAGTCAACGCTGCTCAACCGGCAGCGGGCACCAGTATCAGGGAGGCAGTTCAATGGCGCGTGCGGTCGGCATCGACCTGGGGACGACCAACTCCGTCGTCGCCGTCCTTGAGGGCGGTGAGCCGACGGTGATCGCCAACTCCGAGGGTTCGCGTACCACCCCGTCCATCGTCGCGTTCGCGAAGAACGGCGAGGTCCTGGTCGGTCAGCCGGCCAAGAACCAGGCCGTCACCAACGTGGACCGGACGATCCGCTCGGTCAAGCGGCACATCGGCACGTCGTGGAACCAGGAGATCGACGGCAAGGCGTACACCGCGCAGGAGATCTCCGCGCGGGTGCTGATGAAGCTGAAGCGGGACGCGGAGGCCTACCTGGGCGAGGAGATCACCGACGCGGTGATCACCGTCCCGGCCTACTTCGAGGACGCGCAGCGGCAGGCCACCAAGGAGGCCGGCCAGATCGCGGGCCTCAACGTGCTCCGCATCGTCAACGAGCCCACCTCCGCCGCCCTGGCCTACGGCCTGGACAAGGGCGAGAAGGAGCAGACCATCCTGGTCTTCGACCTCGGTGGCGGCACCTTCGACGTCTCGCTGCTGGAGCTGGGCGACGGCGTGGTCGAGGTCCGCGCGACCTCCGGTGACAACCACCTCGGTGGTGACGACTGGGACCAGCGGATCGTCAACTGGCTGGTGGAGAAGTTCAAGGCCACCAACGGCATCGACCTGACCAAGGACAAGATGGCGCTGCAGCGGATCCGGGAGGCCGCGGAGAAGGCCAAGATCGAGCTGTCCTCCTCGTCGACCGCCAGCATCAACCTGCCCTACATCACCGTGGACAGCGACAAGAACCCGCTGTTCCTGGACGAGACGCTCTCGCGCGCCGAGTTCCAGCGGATCACCTCCGACCTGCTGGACCGCTGCCGGGCGCCGTTCAACCACGTGATCTCCGACGCCGGCGTCAAGATCGCCGATATCGACCACGTCGTGCTCGTGGGCGGTTCCACCCGCATGCCGGCCGTGACCGAGCTGGTCAAGGAGCTGACCGGCGGCCGCGAGCCGAACAAGGGCGTCAACCCGGACGAGGTCGTGGCCGTCGGCGCCGCGCTGCAGGCCGGCGTGCTGAAGGGCGAGGTCAAGGACGTCCTGCTGCTCGACGTCACCCCGCTGTCCCTGGGCATCGAGACCAAGGGCGGCATCATGACCAAGCTCATCGAGCGCAACACCACGATCCCGACCAAGCGGTCCGAGATCTTCACCACGGCCGACGACAACCAGCCGTCCGTGCAGATCCAGGTGTTCCAGGGCGAGCGCGAGATCGCGGCGCAGAACAAGAAGCTCGGCATGTTCGAGCTGACCGGGCTGCCGCCGGCCCCGCGCGGCGTGCCGCAGATCGAGGTCACCTTCGACATCGACGCCAACGGCATCGTGCACGTGCAGGCCAAGGACCTCGGCACGGGCAAGGAGCAGTCGATGACGATCACCGGCGGCTCGGCGCTGCCCAAGGACGACATCGACCGCATGATCAAGGACGCCGAGGAGCACGCGGAGGAGGACAAGCGCCGCCGCGAGGAGGCCGAGACCCGCAACCAGGCGGAGACCTTGGTCTACAGCACCGAGAAGTTCATCAAGGACAACGACGAGAAGCTGCCGGCCGACACCAAGGAGAAGGTGCAGGCGGCCATCGTCGAGGCCCAGGAGGCCCTCAAGGGCACCGACCTCGGGGCGATCAAGTCTGCGGTGGAGAAGCTGGCCACCGAGTCCCAGGCCCTGGGCTCCGCGCTGTACGCCAACGCGCCGGGCGCCGAGGGCGCGCCCGCCGGTGACGCGCCGGGCGCGCAGGCCGGCCCGCAGGCCGATGACGTGGTGGACGCCGAGATCGTGGACGAGGACCCGAAGAAGTGAGCGACGACCAGGAGCAGCCGGTGGTCGTGAACGACCGCCGACGGATCGACCCGGAGACGGGCCAGCTCCGCGATGTGGAGCCGGGCGAGCTGGCCGAGGAGACCGAGTCTGCCGGCCGGCACGCCGCCGAGGACCTCGTGGCCGACCCGGCCGCGGAGTTCAAGGCGCAACTGGACGAGCGGACCGCGGACCTGCAGCGGCTGCAGGCCGAGTACGCCAACTACCGCAAGCGGGTGGAGCGCGACCGCGAGGTCAACGCCCTGGCCGCGAAGGGACAGATCGTCAACGAGCTGCTGAGCGTGCTCGACGACGTGGAGCGGGCGGCCGCGCACGGCGACCTGACCGGCGCGTTCAAGTCGGTCAGCGACAAGCTGGTGGCGGTGCTCCAGGCCAGCGGCCTCGAGCCGTTCGGCCACGAGGGCGAGGAGTTCGACCCCTCGGTGCACGAGGCGGTGCAGCACAACACCTCGGCCGAGGTGACCGGTCCGACCGTGACGGCCGTGCTGCGGCGCGGCTACCGGTTCGGCGAGCGCCTGCTCCGGCCGGCGCTGGTGGCGGTCACCGATCATGAGCCGGCGACCGCTGAGTAGGAACAACGCAGGAGGGAGGGACGCCCGGTGAGCGCACGGGACTGGATCGACAAGGATTTCTACGGCGACCTGGGCGTCTCCTCCGACGCCTCGGCCGACGAGATCAAGAAGGCGTACCGGAAGCTGGCCCGGGAGCTGCACCCCGACGCCAACCCCGGCGACGCCAAGGCCGAGGCCCGCTTCAAGTCGGTGTCCCAGGCCTACGGCGTGCTGTCGGACGCGGAGAAGCGCAAGCAGTACGACGAGGCGCGGCGGCTGTTCGGCTCCGGCGGGTTCCGGCCCGGCGGTGGCGGCGGCTTCGGTAGCGGCACGAGCTCCTTCGACCTGGGCGACCTGTTCGGCGGGGCGCAGGCCGGCGGCGCGCAGGGCGGCATCGGCGATCTGCTCGGCGGCCTGTTCGGCCGCGGCGGCCGGGGGGCCGGGGCGGCGTCGGCGACGCGGGCCAAGCGCGGCGACGACGTCGAGACCGACGTGCGGATCGACTTCGTGGAGGCGGTCAAGGGCGCGACGGTGCCGCTGCGGCTGTCCAGCCCGTCGACCTGCGGCACCTGCCACGGGTCCGGGGCCAAGCCGGGCACCACGCCGCGCACCTGTCCGACCTGCAAGGGCGCCGGCCTGGTCAGTCGTAGCCAGGGCGCGTTCGCGTTCAGCGAGCCGTGCCGCGACTGCCGGGGCACCGGCAAGATCATCGACGACCCGTGTCCGGAGTGCGCCGGCGAGGGCGTGAGCACCAAGGTGCGCACGCTGACCGTGCGGATTCCGACCGGGGTCGACGACGGTCAGCGGATCCGGCTGGCCGGCCAGGGCGAGCCCGGGCGCAACGGCGGCCCCAACGGCGACCTGTTCGTACGGGTGCACGTCACGCCGCACGCGGTGTTCGGACGTTCCGGTGATGATCTCACGGTGACGGTTCCGGTGACCTTCCCCGAGCTGGCGCTGGGCACCACACTGACCGTGCCGACGCTGGACTCGAGCGTCAACGTGAAGGTGCACCCGGGCACGGCCAGCGGCCGGATCCTGCGGGTGCGCGGCAAGGGCATCGAGCGCAGGGACGGCCGCAAGGGAGACCTGCTGGTCACGCTCCAGGTCGCGGTGCCGGCGCGGCTGGACGGCAAGGCCGAGGAGGCGCTCAAGGCGTACGCCGAGGCCACCGCCGACCACGACCCGCGGGCCGAGCTGGACGCGCTGCTGGGAAAGGGTGAGACGTGATGGGCAACCCGTTCTCGTTCCCGCCGGGGACCAACGAGGACACGCCGGTGTTCGTGATCTCGGTCGCCGCCCAGCTCTCCGGGCTGCACGCGCAGACGCTGCGCAGCTACGACCGGCTCGGCCTGGTGTCGCCGGGCCGGGCCACCGGCGGCGGCCGGCGCTACTCGGCCCGGGACATCTCGCTGCTGCGCGAGGTGCAGCGGCTGTCCCAGGAGGAGGGCGTCAACCTGGCCGGCATCAAGCGCATCATCGACCTGGAGAACCAGGTGGACGCGCTGAAGTCCCGGCTGAGCGAGGTGCTGGAGGAGCTGGCCGCGGCCCACGCGGCGGCCGAGCAGGCCGCCGCCGCGGTGCACGCCTCGTACCGCCGCGACCTGGTGCCGGTCCGCCAGCAACAGATCGTCGTCTGGAAGCCCAAGAAGTAATCCCCGAAAACCCGCGAGTCCCGCTCTCGGGCAGCCATGAACTCAACACATGGCTGCTGGAAAGCGGGACTCGCGGGTTTTCAGGATCAGTCCAAAGTGAACGGGTCGTAGCGGATGTGGTCCAGGGGGGTGCCGGCGACCAGCATGCGGGAGACGGTGGCTCTGATCATCGCGGGGGAGCCGCAGACCAGGACCTCGCGGTCCGACCACGCGCCGTAGCGGGTGACGACGTCGGCCAGCGAGCCGTGCTCGTAGCCCTGCAGGCCCGGCTCGGACTCGACCACCGGCACCACGGTCAGCCAGGGGTTGCTCTGGGCGATGCGCTGGAGGTTCTCCAGGTCGTACAGGTCCTCACGGGTGCGGCCGCCCACGAACAGGTGCACCCGGGGGTTCTCGCCCCACTGGGCCAGGTTGTCCAGGATGGCGCGCATCGGGCTGACGCCGGTGCCGCCGGCGACCATCAGGATGTCCCGCTCAGCCTCGCGGTCCACGGTGAGCCGGCCCATCGGGGCGCCGATCCGCCACTGGTCGCCGATCTGGGTGTGGGCCACGATCGAGCGGCTCACCCAGCCGCTGTTGACGGCGCGGATGTGGAACTCGATGGTGCCGTCCTCGCGGGGCGCGTTGGCCGGGCTGTAGTAGCGCCACAGGCGCGGCCGCTGCGGGGTCTCCACGCTCACGTACTGACCGGGCAGATAGGGCACGGGGTAGTCGGGCTGCACCCGGACCAGGGCCAATCCCCAGCTCAGGCGCTTGTGCTCGACGACCGTGGCCGGCCAGAAGGCGGGGCCCTCGTCGGCCGCCGCGGCCTCCTGCATGGACCGGGCCATGATCGTGTACGCCTCGGCCCAGGCCCGCTCGACCTGCGGCGTCCACGACTTGCCGGCGAACTTCTTGATCGAGGCCAGCAGCGCGGTGCCGACGGACTCGTAGTGGCTGGCGACCACGCCGAACTTGCGGTGGTCGCGGCCGAGCTGGCGCAGGAACGGGATCAGGTCGTCGGGGCGGTCGACCATCTGCACCACGTGCACCAGGGCCCGCAGCAGGCGGCTGCGCTGCACCGACATGTTCACGGGGAACATGTCACGGGTGGTCGGCGCGAGGCTGAACAGCATCCCGTAGAAGAACTTCGCCACTTCTTCGGCGCAGGGTTCTACGACCGCGAAGCTCTCGCGAATCATCCGCACCATCGCGGTGACACCAGGTGGCGGTTCGCGTTGAGGGTTGGTCGCAGGCAAGGGATTCAACACGGCGTTGGCTGTCATGGTCCGGGCGCAGTCTCCACGTAGTCAGGGGCACCTGGCAAGGCGCCCCGTGGTCAAGCATCCGTCCCCCGACAGGGTGGACCCTAACTCGACATCGGGTCCTTGTGGGACTTGATGCCACGTTCGAGTGGACCGGGGTGACTAACTGTTGACAGACCTTCCCACGAACGGGCGAAGAATGGGCCGGGGGTGTGCAGAACGCGGTCGACATGACACGGTGGATCACCGTGACCCCCGTCCACCTTGCTCCGACCGGTACCGCCGGTCCCGAGCTGCTCCAACTGGAGCTGTCGGATGCGCCGTCCCCCGCGGTGACCGACATCACCCTGCACCCCGATGACCCGCTCGGTGCGATGCCCGACGCGGCCCACTTACCCGGTTCGCGTGGCGAGCACCTGTTGCAGCGCGCGTTCGGCTCGGTCGACCGGGCCACCCGCTTCTACCGCGATCAGGTCCTCGACCATCTCAACGACGAGATGCGTGCGTTCGTTACACGCATGGACATGGCCTTCATCGGCACGGCCGACGCCGCGGGCGAGTGCGACGTCTCCTTCCGCGCCGGCCCGCGCGGCTTCGTCCAGGTGCTGGGCGAGCGCTGGCTGGCCTATCCGGAGTACCGGGGCAACGGCGTCATGGCCAGCCTCGGCAACATCAGCGAGAACGCGCACGTGGCGATGCTGCTGCTGGACTTCGTCGACGACCTGATCGGCCTGCACGTCAACGGCCGGGCCCGGATCGTGGACGACGCCGAGCTGCGGGCCGTGCATCCCGACCTGCCGACCGAGTTCGACCGCGGCCGCACGCCCGAGCGCTGGGTGGTGCTGGAGGTGGTCGAGGCTTACATTCACTGCCGCAAGCACATCCCGAGGCTGGTCCCGGTCGATCGGACCCGGGACTGGGGCACCGACGACGGTCGCCGCAAGGGCGGGGACTTCTTCGGCGTCCGTTCGGCCAGAACGGCGGCCCGCTAGCGGGGATCGGACACCCCGACCACTACGGTTTGACGTTCGTGTGACGCGGATGGAGGACCCAAGGGTGGACGAGCACGATCAGGCTGACCGCCGGGAGGCAGCCCAGGCCGTGGAGCGGGCCCTCTCGGTGCTGTTCGGCCGGGCCCGCAGCTTCTCCCTCCAGGTCGCCAAGCAGGTCCACCCCGGCCTGGACACCGCCTCCTACGCCCTGCTCGTGCACCTGTACGAGACCGGCCCGGTGCGCGCCGCCGAGATCGTGGAGCGCACCGGCCTGGACAAGTCCACGGTCAGTCGGCAGATCGCCCGGCTGGAGGAGCTCGGCCTGCTGGAGCGGGCCGTGGACAGCGCCGACGGCCGGGCCCGCATCGTGCAGCTGACCGAGACCGGCCACGACCGGCTCGACGCCGTCCGCTCCGACCGCCGCAAGCTGCTGTGGGAGCGGCTCTCGCACTGGTCCAGCGAGGACATGCACACGTTCTCCGCCCTGTTGGATCGGTTGAACGAGGTGCTGTGATGGGGCCGTCGGACGACGAGGCGCTGGAGCTGATCCGGCAGCTGCGGATGCTCAACCAGATCCAGAACGCCGCCCGCACGCGGTTCTGGAACGACGAGTTCGGCCTGCACCCGGCGGCCGGCGCGCTGCTGGCCGACGTGGTGGCCCGTGGCGAGGTCCGGGTGTCCGACCTGGCCGAGCACCGCGTGGTCGACACCTCCGTGGTCAGTCGGCAGATCGCCCAGCTGCAGAAGGCCGGCCTGGTCGACCGCCGGCCGTCGCCGAGCGACGGCCGGGTGGCGCTGATCAGTCCGACCGACCGTGGGTTGGAGGTGCTGGCCGGCTGGAAACGCAAGCAGGCCGAGCTGATCCGGTCAGCGTTCGGGGAGTGGGACGACGAGCGGCTGGCCGCGGCCAACGGGGTGCTGCGCGAGCTGGTCGCGGCGCTGCGGGCGTCCTTGGAAGCGTGACCACCCGGACGGCGCAGTCCTGTGGATCGTCACCTGGGGATTGTGGACAACCGGGGCGGCACTGGGGACAACCCCGATTCGCATGTGGGTGACGGCCCGGATGTGGCCGCTGAGCTGGCGTGACAGCGTTGGGTGAGCCAGCCCACTCGGGTATGCTCGTACTTGAGCGGAACAGACTCAACTTTTCTGACGTTGAACCGAGTGACCCGAAAGTCTCGCCCCGAAGGTGGGAGATGAACCAGTTCAACCCGACCACGAAGACGCAGCAGGCGGTGTCCGAGGCGGCCCAGGCCGCGACGATGGCCGGCAATCCCGACATCACGCCGGTGCACCTGCTTGCCGCACTGCTGGCCCAGGGTGACGGTCTGACCGCCCCGCTGCTCACCGCGGTCGGGGCCGATCCGGCGCAGGTGCGCGCCGAGCTGGAGAAGCTCGCGCACTCGCTGCCGTCGGCGACCGGCGCCACCATGTCCGCCCCGCAGCTGTCCCGCGACGGCCTGCGGGTGATCACGCACGCCCAGCGGCTGGCCACCGAGATGGGCGACGAGTACGTCTCCACCGAGCACCTGCTGGTGGGGCTGGCCGCCGAGGGCGGGCAGGTCGCCGACCTGCTGCGCCGGCACGGCGCGTCGGCCGACGCGCTGCGGGACGCCTTCGCGAAGGTTCGCGGCTCGGCCCGGATCACCAGCCCGGACCCGGAGGGCACCTTCCAGGCGCTGGAGAAGTACGGCGTCGACCTGACCCAGCGGGCCCGCGACGGCGAGCTCGACCCGGTGATCGGCCGTGATGCCGAGATCCGCCGCGTCGTGCAGGTGCTGTCCCGGCGCACCAAGAACAACCCGGTGCTGATCGGCGAGCCCGGCGTCGGCAAGACCGCCATCGTCGAGGGCCTTGCCCAGCGCATCATCGCCGGCGACGTGCCGGAGTCGTTGCGCGGCAAGCGGGTCATCGCTCTCGACCTGGGCTCCATGGTCGCCGGCGCGAAGTACCGCGGCGAGTTCGAGGAGCGGCTCAAGGCCGTGCTCAAGGAGATCACCGACTCCGCCGGCCAGGTCATCACCTTCATCGACGAGCTGCACACCATCGTCGGCGCCGGCGCGACCGGCGAGGGCGCGATGGACGCCGGCAACATGATCAAGCCCATGCTGGCCCGTGGCGAGCTGCGCATGGTCGGCGCGACCACGCTGGACGAGTACCGCCAGCACATCGAGAAGGACCCGGCGCTGGAGCGCCGGTTCCAGCAGGTGCTGGTGGGCGAGCCGAGCGTGGAGGACACGATCGGCATCCTGCGTGGCCTCAAGGAGCGCTACGAGGTGCACCACGGTGTCCGCATCACCGACACCGCGCTGGTCGCCGCGGCCACGCTGTCCGACCGCTACATCACCGCCCGCTTCCTCCCGGACAAGGCCATCGACCTGGTCGACGAGGCCGCGTCCCGGCTGCGGATGGAGATCGACTCCCGGCCGGTCGAGATCGACGAGGTGGAGCGTGCGGTGCGCCGCCTCGAGATCGAGGAGATGGCCCTGGAGAAGGAGTCCGACCAGGCCTCCAAGGACCGCCTCGACACGCTGCGGGCCGAGCTGGCCGAGAAGCGCGAGGCGCTGTCCGCGCTGACCGCCCGGTGGCAGAACGAGAAGGGCTCCATCGAGAAGGTCCGCGAGCTCAAGGAGGAGCTGGAGCAGCTGCGTGGCGAGTCCGAGCGGGCCGAGCGTGACGGCGACCTGGGCCGCGCCGCCGAGCTGCGCTACGGCCGGATCCCGGCGCTGGAGAAGGACCTCGCGGCGGCCACCGCCAACACGCCCACCGGCGACGTGATGCTCAAGGAGGAGGTCGGCCCGGACGACGTGGCCGACGTGGTCAGCGCGTGGACCGGCATCCCGGCGGGTCGGCTGCTCGAAGGCGAGACGGCCAAGCTGCTGCGGATGGAGGACGAGCTCACCCGGCGCGTCGTCGGCCAGGCCGAGGCCGTGCGCGCGGTGTCCGACGCGGTGCGCCGCAGTCGGGCCGGCGTCGCCGACCCGGACCGACCGACCGGCTCCTTCCTGTTCCTCGGCCCGACCGGCGTCGGCAAGACCGAGCTGGCCAAGGCGCTGGCCGAGTTCCTGTTCGACGACGAGCGGGCGATGATCCGCATCGACATGAGCGAGTACGCCGAGAAGCACTCGGTGGCCCGCCTGGTCGGCGCGCCGCCCGGCTACGTCGGCTACGACCAGGGCGGCCAGCTGACCGAGTCGGTGCGCCGCCGGCCGTACGCCGTGGTGCTGCTGGACGAGGTGGAGAAGGCCCACCCGGACGTGTTCGACGTGCTGCTGCAGGTGCTGGACGACGGTCGGCTGACCGACGGCCAGGGCCGCACGGTGGACTTCCGCAACACGATCCTGGTGCTGACCTCCAACCTGGGCTCGCAGGTCATCGCCGACCCGAACCTGAGCGAGCAGCAGCGCAAGGACGCGGTGCTGTCGACCGTGCAGCGGCACTTCAAGCCGGAGTTCCTCAACCGGCTGGACGATCTGGTGGTCTTCCACGCGCTGGCCACCGAGGAGCTGACCGCGATCGTCGACATCCAGGTGGATCGGCTGGCCAAGCGGCTGTCGCAGCGCCGACTGACGCTTGAGGTCTCGCCCGCGGCCCGCGACTGGCTGGCGCTCAACGGGTTCGACCCGATCTACGGCGCGCGGCCGCTGCGCCGGCTGGTGCAGTCCTCGATCGGCGACCAGCTGGCCAAGGAGCTGCTGGCCGGCGAGATCCGGGACGGCGACACCGTGGTCGTCGACGCCTGGGAGGACAACTCCGGCCTGATGGTCGGGCGGTCGCTCACCAGCTGAGTGGGTTGCCCGGATGACCGGCCCGAGCCGGTCGTCCGGGCCGGCCGTCACCCGCTCCGGGGAGAACTGACCCACTAGTGATCTTCGTAATCGGCCGGGCGGCCGCTACCCTGCCTGTTGTGATACCTGCGTGGGTCTGGTTCACGGCGTTCGTCGTCCTGGCGGTGGCCGGGTTGGCACTGCTGGCGACCGACCGCGCCCAACGGACGGCTCGTAACCGGGAGCGACGGCGTTGGGCGGGGCTGCGCGGCTGGCAGTTCGCCGAGACAGACCACGTGCTGCCGACCCGCTGGCACCACGGGGCCATCGCCTACTACGGCAGCGGGGTGGCCCGCGACGTCGTCGCCGGGTCCACCTTCACCGCCGACGGGCGCCGCCAGGTGTACGTGCTCGACCTGGAGAACGGCGGCAAGGTCAACTCGGTGCTGGTCGGCATCCGCTGCCGCCGCACCCACCCCGTCGTGGTCGAGCTGTGGCTGCCCAGCGTGCCCTTCCAGCGGGAACAGATGCCCGACCTGCTCGGACCGGTCGGCCAGCGCTACGCCTTCGTGTCCGATCTGACGGCCGCCCGCATGCTCATCACGCCCGACCTGGTCGAGGCGGCCGAGGAGATCGGCGGCGACGTCACGGTGGTCTGGCTGGAGGAGGACTGGGTGCTCGCGGCCGCACCGCCCGGGGCCAGCCCGGCCCGGCTGGAGCGGCTGCTGCGCGACGTCGGCGAGCTGGCCGACGTGGTCGACCCTTTCGAAGCGGACACGCCCGGTGACGAGGCCTCCGACGACAACCCGGGCGGCGAGGTCTACCGGCCGTCCTTCGGCGGCCGAAACCCGGCCTGAGCCCTACGGCCCGGCCCGACTCGCCGGTAACGTTCGCGCCATGGCCACCTGTCTCGTCACCGGAGCCACCTCCGGCATCGGCGCCGCCTTCGTGCGCCGGTTCGCCTCCGACGGCGACCGCCTCGTGCTCGTCGCCCGCACCGAAGCCCGGCTCGTCGAGCAGGCCGAGGAGCTCAAGCGCCGGTTCGGCGTCGACGCCGAGGTGCTGCCGGCCGATCTTTCGACGGTCGAGGGCCGGGCCGCCGTGGAGGCCCGGCTGCGCGACAGCTCCCGCCCGGTCGACGTCGTGGTCAACAACGCCGGCTTCGGCACCGCCGGCGAATTCTGGACCTCGCCCGTCGAGGACATGCAGCAACAGCTGGACGTCAACGTCACGGCGGTGATGCGGCTGACCCATGCCGCCCTGGAGACCATGGTGTCGCGCGGTGCCGGCGTGATCATCAACGTGTCGAGTGTCGCCGGCTTCATGTCCGGACGGGGCTCCACCTACTCGGCCAGCAAGGCCTATGTCACCTCGTTCACCGAGGGGCTGTCCATCGCCCTGACCGGCTCCGGCGTGCGGCTGATCGCGCTGGCCCCCGGCTTCGTGCACACCGAGTTCCACGAACGGGCCGGCATCGACATGGGCAAGACGTCCGAACTGTGGTGGCTGGACGCCGACCAGGTCGTCCGCGAGTGCCTGGCCGATCTGGGCCGCGGCAGGACGGTCAGCATCCCCGGCATCCAGTACAAGGCCCTCGTCGGCCTGTCGCGGTTGGCGCCACGCGGATTGGTGAGGAGGATCGCCGGGCGCGTCGCCGCCGGTCGCGGCCGGACGTGAGAAGGTGTGAACCCGTGCGAGTGGAATCTCCGGCGAAGTCCGAACTGGCCCGTCTTGTCTCCGAGCTTGCCGTCGTGCACGGCCGTGTCACCCTGTCCTCCGGCGCTGAGGCCGACTACTACATCGACCTGCGGCGTGCCACGTTGCAGCACGCCGCGGCCCCGCTGATCGGCAAGCTGCTGCGGCAGCTCACCGCCGACTGGGACTACGTCGCCGCCGGCGGCCTCACGCTCGGCGCCGACCCGGTGGCCTGCGCGATGATGCACGCCGCCGCGGCCGACGGCGAGGTGCTCGACGCGTTCGTGGTGCGCAAGGAGGCCAAGGCGCACGGCATGCAGCGGCGGATCGAGGGCATCGAGGTCGCCGGGCAGCGGGTGCTCGCGGTCGAGGACACCTCCACCACCGGTGGCAGCGTGCTCACCGCGGTCAAGGCGCTGCGCGAGGCCGGCGCGATCGTGGTCGGCGTGGCGACGGTTGTCGACCGAGACACCGGTGTACGGGAAGCCATCGCGGAGGCCGGGTTGGAGTACCGGTACCTTCTCGATCTCTCGGATCTCGGTCTGTAGGAGTCGTCCGTTGGTCGCTGTGCTGTTCGTCGTGGTCGTGCTGCTGTTGGTCGCGCTCGGGGTCACGTTGAGCCACAACAGATTCACCGTGCAGCGCGGCGCCGTCGAGCGGACGTGGCGGCGGGTGGACGCCGAGCTGCAACGCCGGCACGACCTGATCGGCGGCCTCGTCGCCGTGACCAAGGCCGGCGGCGTGAACGTGAGCAAGATCGTGCAGGCGCGGTCGATGGCCATGTCCAGCCGGGGCGCCGGGCCGGTCGCGCAGGGCCGGGCCGAGCAGCTGCTGCACGAGGAGCTGACCTGCTTCCTGGCCGGTCTGCCGGCGGGGCTGCGAGAGGGGCGGGACTTCGGGCTGTTGTGGGAGCAGATGGGCGAGAGCGACGAGCGGGTGGCGGCGGAATCCCGTGACTACAACGACAGCGTGCACGCGCTGAACAGCCGGATCGTCGCCTTCCCCAGCAACATCGTGGCCGGCGTGACCAAGGTGGCTCGCGGTCAGTACTTCCTGCCGGGCGGTCGGACCTGGTGACCGAAGAAGAGTTGGGACCCACGGAATGGGTCGCGGCCGGCTACGAGGTCGGCGTGGGG
>DASWRQ010000417.1:0-41522 GCA_036403095.1 Kutzneria sp.
CGATGCCCGAGACGACTCGTCGCCGCTGTTGTCACCGGCGTTCGTGTGCAGGTTGTAGACATCCACGTACACGCCCTCGGCCAGCCGCTCCCGCATGAAGGTGAAACCCTTCGGCGTCAGGCAATCCCCCGAGTCGAGCTGACACGAACTCCAGTGTGCGCGCTCGAAGTCGTCCCCGTCGTACGGCAAGGAGGACAGCGTGTTCAGGCCGCTGCCGATACCCGCGCCACCACTGGTCGGCGTCCGATACGCGTGGCCGTCCGCGGCGTACAGCGCGGCGTGATAGTTGAAGTCCTCCTCCACATGCACGATGTCGTACGCGCCGAGACGCTGCCCGATGGCGGTCGTCGCCGACTGCCTCGGCGTCGGGGCGCTGGAGATCCCTTCCGGCAGGCCGGCCACGTTGTAGCTCAGCACGGAAAAGCCACCGCCGTCGGTGGCGTCGGCGTGGACGGTCGCCGGCGCGACCGTGGCCGCCGCCAGGACAAGGGCGACGGCGAGGCATTTCTTCACGAGTTCTCCCGTACGATTCGGATCGACATTCCGGTCGCGCTGTAGGTCGGGACCACGCGCAGTCCCGGGCGGTCGACCGTGATCGTGGCGAATCGCCCGCGCAGTCGGCCGGCCACGAGCACCTGGACCGGCCCGCGCGGCAGCGAAGAGTCCAGGAGAACTTCGAGGACGCCGCCCGTGAGCATGATCGATCCGGACGACAGCGCGTCCCCGAGCCGAAGCACGAGCTGTCCCCCGGTCTGCCGATAGTTCGAGACGCGCAGCCCGCGCTCCAGCCGCAGGGCACCGCCAAGGATGTCGACCGCGCCGATGCCGAGGGCAGCCGGTGAGGCCGCCACCAAGGTGCCGGCCTCCACGCGCGTGCCGCCCCGGTAGCAGTTGGCGCCGGTCAGTGTGAGCGTTCCGCCGCCGGCCTTGGCCAAACCCCCGCAGCCGCTGATGTCGTTGCGCCAACTGTCGTTGGCCGAGAATCCGCCCTGTGCCGCGTCCATCGTCACGCGGACGTCGGCGTCGAACGCGCCGTAGCCGTCGGCGGCCGCGAACAGGTTCAGCCGTCCCCATTGCTCGGGTCCGTCCATCAGCGGATTCCCCGCCGGAAACGCCGTCGTGCGCAGCACCTCGCGCCGCTGGGCCGCGTCGAGGTAGGGCAGGCGCGTCTCCAGCAGCACCTCGGCGCCCTTCGGCACCGTCATCGGCGTGCGCGCCTCGGACCCCGGCAGTCCGTAGGTCGCATGCGCGGCAACGATCCCCGCATTCGCCGACCGGCTTCCGTACTCGTCCGGCCCGGCGTGCGCGCGGCCGTACAGCGTGTCGGCCGTCGTCCCGGTCTCGGTGGTGAAGTACCGCAACGCCTGCTCACGCGCGGCGGACTTGAGCCCGGCATTGGCCGGATCGGCCAGCGTCGCGGCGGCCAGCGCGGTGGCGAGGATGCGGCCGCCGATGACGTCGAGCGGCGAGTGCATCCCGGCGACGATCCTCGTGTCGGCCAGGTCGTACGCCCGGGCCACCAACTCCTGGAAACGTTCCGGGATCGCGTAGGCCAGGGCGAGGCAGGCCAGGTGGAACGCGTTGGTGTGACCGCTCGGATAGCCCGCGTCATCCGTCGGGCTGGTGCCCCGCTGCCGCAGCAACTGCGGCGCCACAACCACTTCGGACTCGTACACCGGAAACCCGAAGGCGTCGACCCGCCCGGTGTCGACGACCCGGCTGTCCGCGGTCAACCGCCACGGCCGCGGATACTGGTAGGCGTACTTGCTCGGATTGCCGGAGGCGTACGGCCCGCGCAGCGTGTCGACCAACGTGGCCACCAGGCCGAGGTCCGAATCGTGCGCGCCGGCGCCGAGCGCCGACCCGGCCGGCGCACCCGGCGGGACAGCGTCGTCGATCGTGCTCGGTGGCGTGCCATCCGGCGCGCCCACGATGCTCGTGACCGCCTTCGCACCCGTGCGATACAGATCCGCGAGCGGCCCCAGGCCGCCGATCGCCGCGTAGGACTGGTGCTGGCGGTCGAAGACGAAGGCTCGCTTGGCCTGCTCCTCGGTCCGCGAACGCGTGACCGCGACGACGTGCCGCACGTTCGCTCGCAGTACCGCCGCCTGCCGGACCCGGCCGTCGTTCCACGCGTCCCCGGTGTCCCAGAGTCGCTGCATTCCGGCCAGTGCGCGAACGGCCGCATTCGTGTCGGCCGTTCGGTTGGCCGAGACGTTCGTCCGGTAGTCGTCGACGAACGCCAACGGGAGCTCTTTCGCCTGCGCGAAAGGGACATCCACCGTCGGCGCGACCACGCCGACCGCGACAAGCGCCGACCCGAGCAGGAACTCCCGCCGCCCCACGTTGCCTGAACTCACTTGTCTCTCCAGTCGAAACCGCGCGGGCCAGCCGGCACGAGATGGTTGTCACCGCGCCGACGGGCGCGCCACCCCACCAGTGTTAACGCTCACAGTCTTCGCGGTCGAGAGGAATGATCAGCGGTTGCGACCAGGCCCGTCAAGGCCGGACCACGAGATTCCCCCGCCGGCAACCCAATGTATGCCGTCGATCGACCGCGCCCGGCGCGAATTCGTCGAATTCGACGATTCCTCGGCCGTTCACCGGGGTCGGCGCAGCGCCATCAGGCCCGGGGCGTCGCCGCTCCCACGCCGCCACGCCACGCCGGCTCCCCACGTGTCCGGTCGCGTCCACGTATCGGCGTCGGCCATCTCGTGCACTCCACGCGGTGAACGGCCGCCATCAGCCAGGAATCAATACGAAGCCTCGTTCTATTCAGCACCAGTGATTACCGACAGGAGGGTCCAGAACCGCATACGGACCAGTCCTTCGCCGTGGTGACCCGCGCGGCGGCGGTGTGAATTCTCGCCGGCATTCGTTCGGACGACAGGGTAGCCCCGTTTCGCCCAGCCGCGCGGCCCGCGACTCGTGCGCAGAGTGGTTCGACCGCCCGGTGTTGGCGCGAACAGGCCAGGAACGCTGGCGTCCCAGCGACCCTTGTTGCCGGGCGATAACCACCTTCCTACGCTCGCATTCGCACAGGGGCCGGTAATTCCGACGCCTGTCCATTGGGGAACGAGGGAGAGCATGAATCGAGGACGTAGCAGAACGCTGTCCTACGCACGCTCGACATTGACGATCGGCATCGTGTCAGCGGCGGTGGCCGCCGGCGTGACGGCTCCCGCCGCCGCGGCGGCGCCGTCCGTGCTGACCAAAAGCGCGCAGGACGTGACCAGTCCGGGCGCGAATCCGGTGAATCACGCGGACACCCTCAACTGGGTGCTCAGCTATGCCGACAACGGGACGACCGGCCCGTCGGCGGCGACCATCACCGATCCCATCACCGGCGCCGGCACGGCGCAGACCTACGTGCCGGGCTCGCTCCAGACGCCGCCCGGCTGGACACCGTCCTGGTCGACCGACGGCACGAACTTCCAGACCACCGACCAGGGCGCCGCCACCGTGGCCGTGCGGGCGACCAACCCCGGCGCCCGGGCGGGCGGCACCAGCCTGGCGAACATCCTGCTCGCGCCGGTGAAGCCGACCGCGACCGCGACCGGTGGCGACGGCTACTCACCCATCGTCTTCCGCCGGCCCGACGGCACGGTCGAAGCCTGGAACATGTACCACCACCTTTTCCCGGCCGCGCCCAAGCTGGTCTGCACCGACCTGACGGCCGGCGCGCCCTGCGCCGGCGGCCCGTGGCCGCGCCCGGTCAACACCGCGCCCGGACCGTTCGGCGCGGGCAACACCGGCGATGTCGCCAGCACCCTGACCCCGCAGTACGTCCAGGACCCGGGCCGACCCGGCGTGGTGTACTACGCCGCCGTCACCGCCTCCTCGGTCGGGGTCGGCTGCCTCGACCTCGGCGCGCGGGCCAACTGCGGCTACTTCCCGCTCGTCACCACCGGCGCCGGCGGCGCGTACGGCCTCGCCGGCCTGGTCACCACCGGTGGCAACCTCTACGGCGTCGGCAGCAACGGCCAGGTGCTGTGCCTGAACATCGCCTCTCGTTCCCCGTGCGCCGGCCAGCCGTACGCCGCGGTGGTGCCGGCCAACAACAACTCGCCGGGCGCCAACTACCTGGGTTCGCTGACCGTGGCCGGCGGCAAGGTGTTCGCGTCGTCCTCGCCCGGCACAGCCGCGCCGGTGCTGGGCTGCTTCGATCCGGACACCGCCTCGGCCTGTGCCGGCTGGAGCACCCCGCACGCCATCGGCCCGGCCGGCGACTCGACGTACAACGCCTACACCGCCTACGACACCGCCAACAACGCCGTCGGCGCGTGCGCGACAACGACCGGCAACCCCGCGTCGATCTCGACCTGCTTCACGGTCGGCGGCGCCCCGCTGACCGCGCCGACCGTGTTCAGCTCCTTGAGCGGCCAACTGGTCTTCAACCCGGAGACCGTCGCCGGACCGGACGGCCACCTGCGCAGCTACACCGGCACCTGGGGCGCGGCCAGCACGGGCGACACGGTCTGCTACGACTGGACGACCGCCGCCACCTGCGCGGGTTTCCCTTTGCCGGCAACGCATCCCACCACCAACGGCGGGGTCACCCGGGACTACGGCTACGCGTTCGACCCGGTCACCCGCTGCCTGTTCGGGCTCGGTGACGCCGGCATCCTCTTCTCCGAGGACCCGACCACGTCGAGTTCGCCGTGCATCCACAGCGGGGCCGACGTGACGCTGACGCCCTCGGCGTTCTACTGCGACGGCGGCAGCGACCACATCCACAGCTACACGGATGCCCGGCTGGAGAACATGAATCTGGCCAACGTCGACCTGGCCGCGTCGACCGCGGACGTCAGCGACGCCGGCGGTTCGGTGTTCGCCCATCCCACGTTCGCCCCGGACGGCACCCTCGACCTGTCGGGAATCTCGCCGGCCGCGCATCCCGGCATCACCGTGTCCGCACACCTGGTGCTGAACAACAGCAACGACTTCACCGGCGGCAACCAGCCGCACCTGGTGGTCGCGTTCAACGGTGACGCGCCACAGATCTGTTTCCGGACAACGGTTTCGCCGACCTGCGGCGTGACCGGCGTGACCGACACCGCGACCGGCACGGACGCCACCGGCCCGCTGACCTCCAACACCGTGAGCTTGCGCGTCGCGCCGGGGTCCGGCTGCCAACCGACGGTGACGGTCAACAAGGAGATCTGCGCATCCGCCCACGACAGCGACTGCGGACCCGGTGGTCCGGGGCCGTGGGTGAAACACGCGACCCCGGGTCTGCTCGGTCTGCTGCTGGCCCATCCGCACTGGCGGATCACGGTGACCGACACCGGCCCGGTCGGCATCACCGACGTCACCGTCAACGACAGCGCCGAATCGTCGTGCCGGTCCGCCGCGGGGACGTTCGATCTGGCCGCGGGACAGAGCAAACAGGTCTACTGCTCGACCCAGTTGCTCGTGTCCCTGCTGCCGTTCACCAACACGGCATCGGCCACGTACACCCCGGTGAACTCGCCGGATGGCACCCCTGCGTCCAGGACCACCGGTTCATCGGCGGTGGCCTGTTCACTGCTCGGGTGCTGAGCGCCTGACCCGTGGACCGCAGTGCCGCCGGCGGCACTGCGGTCCACGGGGTCTCACACGCCGATGGCCTCCGCCACGCTCGACACGATGGTGAGCACGCTGTCGAGCCGGGCGAGCCGGATCGGCCGCCACACGCTCTGGTTGTTCCCGACGATGACATACAGCCGGCTGCCCATCGCGGCGCAGAGCTGGTCGTGCTCCACCATCATCGCCAGTCCCACCGAGCCGAGGAAGGTCACCTGGCTCAGGTCGAGCACAACCACCGCCGGCGCGTCGACCACCGCCACCGCCTCAGCCGCCCGTAACCGCTCGGCGGCTCGTTCGGCCGTGGCCAGGTCGACCTCGCCCTCCAGACGGACCACTGCGGCGGCATCCGCCACATCACCCTCGGTGGCGCCTAAGTCGGTCATGGGGTGGAGGTACCCGCGATCGGGGTCGCTGTCACGTCCGATCGGCGGCAAATGACGACCGCGCCGCAAGGGCTGGCCGGCAACCCCCTTCATCGTCTATCGTCGATTAACGATGAAGGGTGTTGCCGATGCTCGAGCGCCAGCTCGCCGAGACCTACGCCGGATGGTTCCGCGCCCTCGCCGACGCCACTCGCGTGCAGATCCTGAACCTGCTCGCCGAGCAGGGCCGGCCGCTGACCGTCGGGGAGATCGTGGCCCGGGTCCCGGTCGGGCAGTCCACCGTCTCGGCCCACCTGAAGATCCTCGCCGATGCGCGGTTCGTGCTCGCCGAGCAGCGCGGGACCGCTCGCCTGTATCGAGTCAACCAGCGGTGCGTCTCCTGCTTCCCCAGCGCCGCCGACGTGGTGATGGGTCGGACGCCCACCGGCTTCGAGGCGGTGTGCTCATGAGCGGGATCGGCCCCGTACGGGCGCGCTACGCCGTCGCGCACAGCCTCGCCGATGTGCCGCTCGACCAGGCCAGCATGGGCTGCGGCAATCCGCTCGCGGTGGCCGACCTGCGTCCCGGCGACACCGTGCTCGATCTCGGCTCCGGCGGCGGCCCCAGAATCAACATCATGAGCTCGGCGCACGCCGATCAGGTGCTTGCCATCTACCAAGCCGGATTGGACAGCGGCAACGCCAGTTTCGAGACCACCGCACCGAGCTGGGAGGAATGGGATCGGGCACACCTTGCGGCACACCGGTTCGTCGCCACCGATACCGACGGTTCCGTGGTCGGCTGGGTCGCCGCGACGCCGGTCTCCAGCCGCTGCGTGTACGCCGGCGTGCTGGAGCACAGCGTCTACGTCCGGCCCGACCATCAGGGCCGCGGCGTCGGTGCGGCACTGCTCGCCGCGTTCATCGACGCCACCGAGGCGGCGGGCGTGTGGACCTTGCAGAGCGGCATCTTCCCCGAGAACACCGCGAGCCTCACGCTGCACCAGCGGGCCGGTTTCCGCGTCGTCGGGACCAGGGAACGCATCGGCCTACACCATGGTGTGTGGCGTGACGTCGTGCTCATCGAACGTCGAAGCAGGACGGCCGACCGGTCAGATATCGTCCCCGTCCCCGGCCGCCACGTCGAGAATCCAGCATGAGCGGACGCCGCCGTGCGGTAGGCGTCGCCGAGACCGACGAGCGTGGGCTCGGCGACGTCGAACGCGGCCAGGGGCTCGCGAACAGCGCAGCTCACCTGGCTCAGCACGGACGTGAGGTCGTACGGGCAGCTGGAACTCGACCACACACCGAGATCAGCTGTAGACCTCGAACTCGTAGATACGGGCGGCGCCGCCGCTGCCCTGCTCGGGGGTCAGCACGGTGAGCTTGAGATACCGGGCGGTCACGTTCACCGCGTGTGTGGTGACGCCGGCGGTGTTCCCCCGCGCCTGGACGATGGTCGTCCAGGAACTGCCGTCGCTGGACGCCTGGATGTCGTAGTCGCGCGTGTTCCAACTCGCGCTCTCACCGCCGGCGCCGGCATGCTGGATCGTGACGGTCTTGACGGGGGTGGCACTGCCGAGGTCGACCTGCCACCACTTGGCGGTGCCCGTCGAGCACCACTTGTCGCCGGTGCCGCCGGACACGCTGCCGTTGACGGCCTTGGTCGGGACCTCGGTGCTGTTGCACGAGGAGTCGGCGGTGGCCGGCTTGTTCAGCGCCACATCGGTCGCCGTCGAACCGGTGTCGAAGGACGGAGGGGCGTCGGCCGCCGCGCTGCCCCAGGAGGTGTTGGCGCTCGTGCCCAGCGTCATGTCGACGGTCCCGCCGGCGCTGACCACCGAATCGGGCAGCCAGGGACGGGTCGAGGCGGCGCCGTTGAGCCGCAGGCTCTGGATGTACGGTGCGTTCGTGCCGGCGCCGGTGGCGTTGAGGGTGAGGGTGACCCCGTTGCCGCGGTGCAGCACGACCTGGCTGAACAGCGGGCTGGCCAGCAGCAGGTCCGCCCGGCCCGGGGCGAGCGGGTACACGCCCATGGCCGCGAAGACGTACCACGAGGACATCGCCCCGAGATCGTCCTGGCCGGGAATGCCACCCGGGCCGTTGGACCACAAGGTGTTGACGACCTGGCGCACCGTCTGCTGGGTCTTGTACGGCTGGCCGGCGAAGTCGTACAGCCACGGCGTCCCGATCGACGGCTCGTTGCTCAGATCCGAGTGCCGTCCGTCCGAACTGGACAGTGCCCAGCTGCCGTCGGAGTTGTGGAAGAAGCCGTCCAGGCGGCCGGCGGCCGTGGTGGCGCCGCCCATCTTGGTGAACAAACCCTTGGCGTTGAAGGGAACCATCCACGTGTACTGGGCGGCGGTGCCCTCGGCGAAACCGTCGTCGCTCGCCGGGTCGAAGGGCCGCCAGGCCCCGGACGAGTCGCGCTGCTGGATGTAGCCGGTGGCCGGGTTGAACACGTTCTTCCAGTTCTGGGCCCGCGCGAGGAACTGGTCGCCGACGCCGGCGCTGCCGAGCCGCCGGGCCAGTTGGGAGATGCCGAAGTCGGCGGAGACGTCCTCGAGGGTCTCCCCCGCGCCGCCCCAGGCGTGCCCGTCCGACGGGACGTAACCGATCGACAGGTACTTGTCCAACGACGGCCGCTCGCCGACGACCATGACGTTCCAGCCGTCGTCGCTCTGGTCGGCGGCGGTCACGGTGGTGGCCGCGTGCACCATCGAGGCCAGCGCCCCGGCCGCGTCGAAGGAGGTGCCGCCGAAGGCGTGGATGCTGGACACGGCGGCGGGCCCGGGGTCGCCGGTCATCACATGGGTGCCGCCCTGGTTGTGGGTCCAGCGGTCCCAGACGCCGTTGTTCTGGTTGGCCTGGTTGTACAGCGACTGGGCGAGGTCCGCGCCGACGTCGGGCCGCAGCAGGGTCACGAGCTGAACCTGGTCCCGATACACGTCCCAGCCCGAGAAGTTGGCGTACTGCGCGTGTTGCGCGCCGGCGACCGTGTGCACCTTCTGGTCCATGCCCGTGTACTGGCCGTTGGTGTCGCTGAACACGTTGGGGTGCAACAGGGAGTGGTACAGCGCGGTGTAGAAGGTCGCCTGCTGGGCCGTGCTGCCGCCGGTGATCTCGATCCGGTTCAACTCGGTGTTCCAGGCGTCGTGTGCCCGTTGCCGCACGGTGTCGAAGGAGGTGCCGGCCGGGTTCTCCGTGTCGAGGTTGGCCTTGGCGTTGGCCAGGCTGACGTAGGAGATGCCGACGCGCACGGCCACGGTCCGGCCCTGGCTGAGGTCGAACGTGACGTAGCCGCCCGAGCCCTTGCCGGCGACCGGCCAGCCGTTCGTGCCGTAGGTGGTGCCGCCGGCGGCGCTGGTGCCGCCGGCCGTGCGGGTGCCGTCCTGCCAGGTGCCGGTGGCGCTGAACGGGGTGTCGAACGCGGCGTAGAAGTACAGCGTGTAGTAGCTGCGCCGGTCGACGTTGTTGATGTACCCGCAGAAGTTGCCGCTCGTGACGGATCCGCTGATCACCCGGTTGCCGGCGTCGACGGTGGTTTGGGCAGCGCTGCTGCCGACCTCCGAGTTCGACGTGCGGACCAGCAGCGAGGCGGTGCTGCCGGCGGGATAGGTGAAGCGGCCGGCGCCGGTGTGCGTGGTGGCGGAGAGTTCGACGTCGACGCCGGAGTCGAGGCCGACCCGGTAGTAGCCGGCGGCGCCGGTCTCGTTCTGGTGGGAGAAGCCGCTGGCATAGGTGGCGTCGGTCCGGTCCGAGCTCGGGGACGAGGAGACCGTCCCCGGGTACGGCAGGATCGGCACGTCTCCGGCGCCGCCCGCGCAGCCGGTGCCGGACATGTGGGTGAGGCTGAAGCCGCGGATGCGGTTCACGTCGTAGCCGTAACCGCCGGGTTGCGGGGTCCTGGTCTGGTCGCCCGCGGTGTTCTCCGGGCTCCACTGCACCATGCCGAACGGGGTGTCGGCGCCGGGGAAGGTCTCGCCGCTGTTGCTGGAGCCGATGAGGGTGTTCACGGCGCCGGCCGGGTCGGCGACCGCCGCGGTCGCGGCCGGCGCGGCGACGCCGGCGACCGCGAGTGCGACGCCGACCGCCAGCGAGATCGACAACCCGGCGCGGGCACGCCGTCGGAATCGGGCCATGTCCATGACATCTCCTCCTCGTCGCGACCGGGCGAACAGAACCGGCCGAGGGCAGGGACGCTCAGTTCGGCGGCGGGGTGGGGCTCGGTGACAACGTTGCCGTCCTCGAGCATCGGCATCGCCCCGGCGATCGGACAGGGCCGAAATTTCGGCCCGGCCGGTGTCCCGGCCGGACAATGGTCTGGACCTCTTCAGCCGAACAGGGCTAGGATTGCCCGAATTCGGTGAGGGATCAGCATGTCCGGACCGTTCCACGTGGTGCTGCGCGACGCGATCCGGCAGCGCGGACTGCCGTTGCAGCGGTTGCGCGCCCGGCTGGCCGAACGGGGCATCCGGGTCGGCATCGCCAGCCTCAGCGACTGGCAGCACGGCCGGGCGTGGCCGCAGCAGGCCAACTCGCTGCGGGCGATCGGCGCCCTCGAGGAGATCCTCGGGCTGCCCGCCCGCACGCTCACCGACCTGCTGGCCGGCCGTCCGACCACCCCTTTCCTGCCACGACAGGGCGTCGACGAGTCCAGTGGCCCGATCAGCGAGCTGCTGGACAAGCTGCCCGGCTCGCGCTCGTGGGATCTGGACACCCTGACCACCGAGCACATCGTCACGGTCGACGAGCACCGCTGTCCCTCGCGCATCACCGTCCGCAGCCTCGTCCGCGCGCGCAAGGACGGGGTGGACCGCCTGGTGGTTCGGTACTTCGCCGCGGCAACGGGCGACGTCGACCGGGTCACCGTCCGCCCGATGCGCAACTGCCGCACCGGTCGGGTCCTACGGCACCGCGAGGGCCGCGTCATGGTGGCGGAGTTGTTGTTCGGGCAGGCGCTGCGGACGGGAGAGACCTGGATCTTCGAGGTCGAGCTCGACGATCCGACCGCCCAGGCCCGGTCGGACTTCGCGCACGGTTTCCGCCGGATGGAGGGCAACTACCTGCTGGAGGTCCGGTTCCAGCCGACGGCGCTGCCCAGCCACGTCCACGGCTACCTTCGCGCCGACCTGCACACCGAGAG
Organism: Kutzneria sp.; assembly: GCA_036403095.1. Classification (GTDB taxonomy): domain Bacteria; phylum Actinomycetota; class Actinomycetes; order Mycobacteriales; family Pseudonocardiaceae; genus Kutzneria. The sequence continues at coordinate 11,076 of DASWRQ010000417.1, forward strand.
CCACCGGCTCACCGACCTACGACTGACCAACCACAACGCCGTGCATCTCACCGCGGCCGACATGACCGCGGGGGTGCTGGGCATCCGGTGGGAGTGGCCGACGGCCTCCTCGACCTCGTGACGCCGGGGGCTCAGCCGTTGAGCGGGGTGGGTCACGGGACGCCTCCCGTCGGATTCGGCGCCGGTACGGACAGGTGAAGGCCGGCTGAGCCTTCCTCACTGTCACCGTGTCGCGTTCGGACGGTGATGACCGGCTTTTCGGGACGAACATGCCCAGGTCGACAGCGCGGGAGATCGGACATTCCGGAGTTGCGGGACGACTGTCCCTGATGGACAGTCACTGGAACGATTCGGATGCAACACCGGGCCGCCGGCCAGCGATGACCCATCCGGGCGGCTGCCGGTCCCGCGCACTGCGCCGGTGGGTCCGCTCCCAGTATCGAGGAGGAATCCATGGCGTTACGTCCGGTTCGATGGCTCGCGGCGGCGACGGTGGTCGCCACCGGGGCCTTGAGCCTGGTGGCGGCCACCACCGCCGCTTCCCCGGCCACGCCGGCGGCGGCCGGCTCGGTGGCTCCGCATCCGTTCATCGCCGACCCGATCGCCGGCAAGACCCTGACCACGCCGCCGACCACCGCGTTCTGCCTGGCCAGCCTGGGCATCCACTGCTACCAGCCGGCCCAGCTGACCAAGGCCTACGACCTGGCGCCGCTGCACGAACGTGGCGTCGATGGCCGCGGTAAGACGATCGTGATCGTCGACGCGTTCGGCTCCCCGACGATCGCCAACGACCTGCGCGTGTTCGACCAGACGTTCGGCCTGCCCGACCCGCCCGCGTTGACCGTGCGCCAGGACGCCGGCCCGGTGCCGCCGTTCGACCCGACCAACAGCGACATGGCCGGCTGGGCCGACGAGACCACGCTCGACGTCGAGTGGACGCACGTCTTCGCGCCCGGCGCGAAGATCCTGCTCGAGGAGACGCCGGTATCGGAAACCGAAGGCGTGCAAGGCTTCCCGGAGATCGTCAAGGCCGAGAACTACGTGATCGACCACCACCTCGGCGACGTCATCTCGCAGAGCTTCGGCGCGACCGAGCAGACCTTCCCGAACAAGCAGTCGATCCTGAACCTGCGCTCGGCGTTCCAGAACGCGGCGAACCACCACGTCACGGTGCTGGCCAGCTCCGGCGACGACGGCGCGACCGACGCCGAGCTCAACGGCAGCGACCTGTATCCGATGCGCGTCAACAGCTGGCCCTCGGCCGACCCGCTGGTGACGTCCGTCGGCGGCACCATGCTCACCCTCGACGACAACGGCAACCGCGTGGCGCCCGACGTCGTCTGGAACGACCTGAACACGGTCGGCGGCGGCGCCGGCGGCGGTGGCCTGTCGGCGGTGTTCCCGCGTCCGTCCTTCCAGGACGGTGTCCGCGCCGTGACCGGCAACCACCGTGGCACCCCGGACATCTCCCTGAGCGCGGCGGTCGACGGCGCGGTCGTGCTGTACTTCTCGTTCGACCCCAACCGCGTCGGCTACCACCTGGTCGGCGGCACGAGCGAGGCGAGCCCGGAGTTCGCGGGTGTGGTCGCGATGGCCGACCAGGTGGCCGGCCATGACCTGGGCAACATCAACAGCCGCCTCTACCTCCTGTCCTACAACCGCAAACTGACCGGCGAGGTGGACGTGACCAGGGGCGACAACAGCTTCGGTCCCTTCACCAACAGCGACGGCACGACGCACACGGTCACCGGCTTCGCCGCCGGCCCGGGCTACGACCTGGCCAGCGGCAACGGCACGGTCGACGCCGCCAAGTTCGTCCCGGCGCTCGTGTTGACATCGAATTTCTGATCCTGGCGACTCACCCCCGGGGCCGGCATCATCCGATGCCGGCCCCGGGCCGTTTCCGGACCTGCGGAGCCCCCCGCTCCGCCACCCACCTGGCCAGTACAGCCCATCTGATCAGCGCAGCACGGTACGCCGTGTGTCCGACACCACGCCCGTGCCGCGGATGAAGATCGACTCCGGTGTTTGCCCGGCCGCGCCACGAGGTACCCGAACAGCAACACCTTCGAGAACAGGAACAGGAGAGTCCGATGGGCATCATCCTGGCAGTGCTGCTGCTGGCCCTGGTCCTCGGCGGCGCGGGATTCGCGGTGCACGCCTTATGGATCATCGCCGGCGTCGTGCTTGTCGTGTGGCTGCTCGGCTTCCTCATGCGCTCCGCCGAGGGCGGCGCCCGCTGGTACCGCTGGTAGTCACACCACCCCTCAGCCGCTGATAGACACGGAAGGATCACCATGAGCACCGAACGCAAGATCGACGCCACCACCGACGACGTCAAGGGCAAGGTCAAGGAAGGCGTCGGCCACGTGACCGACGACAAGAGCCTGGAGACCGAAGGCAAGGGCGACCAGGCCAAGGGCAAGGTCAAGCAGGCCGTCGAGGACGTCAAGGACGCCTTCAAGAAGTGACCGCCTGACGGATTGTGAGAGGACCCCGCCCCCGGCGGGGTCCTCTCGCGTTTCCGGCCACTGTCCACTTCGTACGGTTGCGACGCCGACCGCGCACGTCTGTCTGGAAACCGTTGCCTGGCAACGTCTTTGAGCGGCCTACTTGGCCAGTCCGGCGACCAGGTTGATCATGGTGGCGATGATGACCGCGCCGAACAGGTAGGACAGCAGGGCGTGGCGCAGTGCGGTGGCTCGGACGGCCTTCGACTTGAGTGGGGTGTCCGACACCTGGAAGGTCATGCCGATGGTGAAGGCGAGATAGGCGAAATCGGTGTAGCGCGGCGGCATCTCCTCGTTGAAGTCGATGCCGCCGGGGGAACCGAGGTAGTACAGGCGGGCGTAGCGGGTGGTGAAGACCGTGTGCACGCAGGCCCACGCCAACGCGACACCGAGCACGCTCAGGCCGGCCTGCGCCTCCTTGCCGCCGCCGGAACTGCCGGCCGCCAGCAGCACACCGACCGCGACCAGACTGGCCACCGCGGCGGCCAGCACCAGCAGGTCGGACACGGCTCGACCGGGATCCTCCCGGACGGCATGGGCCGCGGTGGCCGAGGAGCCCATCGGCCAGATGGTGATCCACAACCACACCACGAACACCGCGGCCGCGACCGTCCAGCCGATCAGCAAGCCGTAGGGCCAGCTCAGCAGCACGGTTGCGACACCACCGGCGAGCAGCCCGACGACGAACGACGTCACCAGCCGCGCACGCGCCGACGCGCCGCCGACCTTCCCGGAGACGGACAACCGTCCCAAGAACCGCGGACCTCTCGCACCTGAGCCCACACTCACCCGACCCGGGTACCCGATTCGACGCGGTTCATGCCGACGCAGACCAGGGCGGCCTGCGGTCAGCGCAGCAGCGACGATCCCGGACATGGCGAACCGGGCGGCGTGACCACGCCAGTTGCGCGGTTATGTCGGCTGTGGGGTATCGGACGGATGACGCATGACCAGCAGTCGAGTGCGAACAGGTGATGCCGGCGGTCGACCCGTCTGACGGCGGCGGCGATGCCGAGCAGGTCGACGACCTCGGGCTCGCCGCCTACGAGGCGATGGCCAACGTCGTCGACCATGCCTACGACCGACCCGGCGGCGTGTTCGATCTCCATGCCTGCCGCAGCGGCGACAAGGTCACCGTTTCCGTCACCGATCACGGTCGGTGGAAGCCACCGACGGACGGCACGCAGTTCTGCCGCGGTCGCGGCATGCTGATCATGGAACGGGCGAGCCACGAGTTCGAGCTGTCCCGGCACGCCAAGGGAACCACGCTCGCCATGCGCTGGCCGATAGCCGGCCGCCCGGCGGAAGACCGAGTCTCAGGCCGGGCGGAAGACCGCGAGCGGCGTCACTTCGTCGGCACGGCGAAGGGCAGCCGGTCCAGTTCCGCGCACAGCGCCGGCAGGTCGTCGTACACCTTGCTCGCGCCGGCCGCCGCCAGCTCCTCGACGCCGAAGCCGCCGGTGCGCAGGCCGACGGAGGGCAGCTCCAGCTTGCGGGCGGCCTGGCAGTCCCACACCGAGTCGCCCAGGGCGACCGCACACTGTCCCGTCACCTTCTCCATCGCCACGGCCAGCAGATCCGGCGCCGGCTTGGTCTGCTCGACGTCCTGCGAACTCGTCCACGCGTCGGCGATGTCCCTGGCCCGCAACAGATCGAGATAGTGCTCAACGTGGTCGGGCCGGCCCGAGCTGGCCAGCACCAGCTGATGGCCCTGCTCCTTCACCGCCACCAGCAGATCCCGCGCGCCCTCCAGCGGCGCGACCTCGTCCAGCATCGGCCCGAAGATCTCCGCCCACGCCGCCCGCACGTCGTCGCCGTGCTCCCGCTCCACGTCGTCGCCGGCCACCGCGGCCACGAGCTGGTCGCCGCCCATCCCGACCGCCCGGTGCACGCGCCACATCGGCACCGTCACCCCGCAGCCGCGGAAGGCCCGGTACCAGGCCAGGACGTTCTGGTAGTTGCTGTCCACGAGCGTGCCGTCCACGTCCGCGATCACGATCGTCTGCACGGGACCGGGGTACCGCGCACGCGCCCGGCCGAAACCCGGTCGTGGCCGCGGCCGGCCACGACCGGGTTCCGCTACGGCTCGACGAGCTGGATCTCGCGGTGCAGCGTCCCGTCCACATCGGGGTAGAGGCTGACCTCGCCGTCGCTCCAGCGGACCACGACGGCGTTGCCGCGTCCGGCGGTGACGGTCGCGTGGGTCCACAGCTCGTTCGGCGCCTCGACCTGGTGCTCCTGGCCCAGGCCGGCGGTGGCGACGTCGCCGTAGATGGTGAACTCGCCGTCGCTCCACCGGACCAGCAGGTCCTGGACCCCCGAGCCGACCCAGTTGCCGCCGGAGATCGACTGCGCGTGCGTCCAGGTGCCGTTGGGCGCGGCCAGTTGCCGCTCCGAACCGATGCCGTTGGCGGCGATGCCCTGGTAGAGGGTGGTTTCGCCGTCGTTCCAGACGACCACGAGGTCACCGCCGAGACCGGCGATGACCGACGCGTGGTCCCGCCACAGCGCGTTGGGGGCGGCGAGCTGGACCTCGCCGCCGAAGCCGCTCCTGGTGACGGAGCCGTAGTAGGTGACTTCACCGTCACTCCAGGTGACCACCACACCGTGGTCGACGGTGGCGATGCCCTTGGCGTGGGTCCAGATGCCACCGGGGGCGGCGAGCTGGGTCTCGCCGACGAACGGCCGCTGCGGATCCGCGGTCGACCCGCCCTGGTAGAGCGTGACCTCGCCGTCGCTCCACTTGACGACCATGTCGAGCTGGCTGCCGCCGGTGAAGTCGCCGCTGGTGATCAGGTCCGCGTGCTTCCACAGCGGACCGTCACCGAGCGGATAGCCGAGATTGCCGTCGCCCGGCGGCACGGGCGCGGCGACGGCCTTGTCGTACAGCGCCCTGACACGCTCGTCGAAGCGCACGCTGTAGTTGCGGGGGTCGCTGGCCGGCAGGTTCTGGCCCTTGCCGCCGATCACGCCGACGAGGTCCTTGCCGCCGCCCAGGATCCACGGGCCGCCGCTGAACCCGCCGGGAATGCCGGTGCACTGGAGGGTCTCCCAGTACTGGCCGTCCGGGTGGGCGGTACTCGCGCCGACGTAGGGCTTGTCCTGGTAGCCCGCCGTGCCGCTGGACGGGTAGCCGAACACCTTCAGGTCCGCCGGCAGGGCCGCGTCGGTCTTCAGGGTGAGCGCGGCGCCGGTCACGTCGGCGACGTTCTTCCCGTTGCGCGGCTGGAGAACGACGAACGCGTAGTCGTACGGCGAGCCGGCGCCGTCGATGTCGTGGCTGCCGGCCCAGCCGGGGTCGATGTAGGTCGCCGCCGACCGCCACGTGCCGTACGGGGCCTGGCCGTCGTGGTAGCCGGGCGTGAAGTACACGTGGGCCTTGCCGGCCACGCAGTGCGCCGCGGTCACGATGACGTTGCCCTTGGGGCTGGCCACGACACTGGCCGAGCAGTGGTGGTTGGTCGGGTCGGAGCCGTCCGAGAGGGCGCCGATCTCGGGTCGCGGATCGGCGACGACGGTGTGCGGCGTGTCGGCCGCCGCGGCGGCGCCGACGGGGAGCAGGGCGGCCACCAGCGTGACCGCCGCTGCCCAGAGGTGTCTCGACATGAACGTGAGGCTAGGTCGGGTCGATCGGGTTTCGACGCCGTTTCGCCCACTGGTCACGGTCCACCGGCGTCGGTCGGCGTCACGGCGACGAGCAGTTCACCGTGGGCTGCGCGGGATTGGACCCGGTCACGTTCATGGTGAGTCCGAACGTGGTCGTGCCGTCGGCCGGCACGGTGCGGTTCCAGTCCGCGTTGCGGACCACCGTGAGCGACCCGGCCTGGGTCATGACGCCGTTCCACAGGCTGCCGACCGTCTGCCCCGCCGGCTGCGTCCAACTGACGGTCCAGCCGTTGATCGGCGTGGTGCCGTGGTTCATCACCTGCACGGTGGCCTGGTAGCCGCCGCTCCACTGGTTGGTGATGTCGAACTCGGCCATGCAGCCGTGGTCGCCGTCGCCGGGAGGCGGTGGCGGTGGCGCGTCCTTGATGCCGGTGACCTCCCCGTGCCCGCCGTCGAACGTGACGTCCGAGCAGCCGTAGAAGGTCTCGTTGCTGTCCGACCGCTTCCACACCGAGTAGATGATGTGCCGCCCGGTCTTGTTGGCCGGCAGGGCGCCGGACCAGTCGTACTGGCCGTTGACGGTGCCGACCTGGCCGGTCACCGGCGGGTGGTCGACGGTGAGGAACGGCTGGTCCTCCAACTCGTCCCAGGTGAGCGGCTTGCTCGGATCCCAGCCGTCCTTGGTGACGTAGGTGTAGAACCAGCCGGGATGGGCCGCCCAGGCGTTGTAGGCGAAGTCTAAGCTCGCGCCGGCCGTGAGGTGCGTGACCGGCCAGTCGCCGACCTGGTCGAAGCCGGCGTAGTTGGGGTTGCCGCCGCTGCACAGCTTGCCGTCGGGGATGAAGCCGCGGGTGCGGCCGGCCCCGTCCGAGCGCAGCACGGCGAACCAGTTGTACAGCGAGTTCGCGCCGCTGACGTTGACCGCCGCCGAGCAGGCGGGGTTCTGCGGCACGATCTGGCCGGTCGAGCTCAGGCCGTCCTCCCAGCACAGGAAGGTGCGGCTGCCCGGTTTCATCATCGCGCCGTGCGCCGAGGCGGGCCCCGCCCCGAGCAACACCAGGCTCAGGCTCGCCGCGATCACGGCGAGCGACTTCCACATCTTCACGATCAACTCCTCAACAGCCGATTCGTGTGGTGGCCACGGCGATGTCGTCGAACCAGAGCGTGTCGTCGCCGCCGGCGTAGCTCTCCCAGCCGAACCGCAGGTCCACCGGCGCGGGGCGCCAGGACCCCCGGGCCAGCCACTGCTGGTCGACGTCGGGCGTCGGCACGCCGTCCACGACGAGTCCCGGCACCACCGCGGCGTCCAGCCAGGTCTGGAGGTGGCCGCCGTCCAGCCCGAACTCCAGGCAGTGCCAGCCGCCGACCGGCAGCGGCCGGCTCTGCGCCACCCCGACCGGGCTCTGCGCCGGCAGCGTGGCGTCGTCGGACTCGCGGTTGAACTGCAACGCGCCGTTCTGCCCACCCATGCGCAGGTCACGGCCGCCGTCGTTGCTGTCCTTCATGGCGAGGAAGGTGACGTGGCCGGTCGGCAGCGGCGTGCTGTGCCGGAGGTAGAAGCGCACGTACAGCGGCGTTCCCCCGGACAGCTTCGTGCCGAAGAAGGCGTGGTTGCAGTAGTACGCCTTGCCGTCGACCCGCATCGAGTGGCTGCCGCTGTGCGCGATCGTGCCGTCCAGCGACACCGTGCCGGTGCCTTGGCAGTTTGCCGCGCCGGTTGTCCACAATCCGGTCTGTGTCTCGAAATCGTCGTTGACCACGGTGGTCGCCGGGTGTGGCAGCAGCGCCGAGACCAGCGCTGCCGCCACCAACATCCGCATGTCAGCTCACCCCGCACGTGGTGCCGTCGACCGTGTAACCGGTCGGCTGTCCCGACGAGGATCCGCCTGCCTGGAAGCCGATCGACGCACTGGCCCCGGCGGCCAGGGTCGGCGCCCAGGTCGGGGCCTTGGCGGTGACGGTGGCGCCGTTCTGGCTGACCGTCGCGTTCCAGCCGTTGACGATCTGCACGCCGCCGGGCTCGGTCCACGTGAGGGACCAGTTGGTCAGCGGCGAGCTGCCGGTGTCCTTGAGGGTCACGGTGGCGTTGAAGCCGCTGTTCCAACTGCTGTCGACGTGATAGGTCACCGTGCAGGAGGCAGGCGGCGGGGTGGGGCCGCCACCGCCACCCCCGCCGCCGCCGACCGGCGGGATCAGGTACGGCTGGAGGATCGACTGCTTGTTCTGGTCGACGGTCTTCCAGTCGTCCTCGAGGATCCCGCCGGTGTCCCCCGAGTCCGGGTTCCACGACCAGTACGTGAAGCTCATCCCGGTCGGCCCGGTTCCCATGTAGGCCAACAGCTTCTGCAGCCACACCTTGTCACGCGGGTCGGCCAGGGTGCTGCCGAACTCGCCCACGAGCACCGGCGCGATGTGCTGCTTGACCAGATAGCCGAAGAAGTGGTCCCACAGCGCCGGCATGTTCGCCGGGAACGTCGGGTCGTCGAACCAGGTCTGGTGGAACACCGAGGTGGCGTACTCGTGCGCCGAGTAGACGAGCTTGTCCGATTTGGACAGTCGCACCGGGTACTGGGCGGCGGCCGACAGGTTGCCGCCCCACCAGCCGCACTGCGGGTCGCCGGTGCCGGACACGCAGTCGATGCCCTCGACGATGATCAGCACGTCCGGATTGACCGCGAGGATGGCGTTGCCGGCCCGTTCGGCGGCGAGCCGCCAGTCCGTCGCCGTGTCGCCGCACCCCCAGCAGGCGCCGCCACCGCCCTGGATCGTGTGCGGCTCGTTGTGCAGGTCCATGCCGACCACGGTCGGATTTCCCTTGTACCGCTGGGCGAGCATGGTCCAGTCGGCGAGCCAGCGGCTCTCCGGGTACTGCGCGGTGTACCACAGCGGCGACTGCGCGCCGCTGTCCGGACGGTGCTGGTCGAGCACCACCCGCATGCCCTTGCTGCCGATGTAGCCGATCACCTTGTCCAGCACCTGGATGCCGGACAGGCCGATCAGCTCCGGGTTGGAGTTGGCGTCGATGCTGTTGGGCGTGGAGCCGGGATCGAACAGCTGGTTGGAGTACGGCACCCGGACCGCGTTGTAGCCCAGGGACGCCATCTGGTCGACCATGTCCTTGTAGTTGCGGGACCACAGGCCGTGGAAGGTGTAGTTGCCGGTCTCCGCGCCGAACCAGTTCAGGCCGGTCATCCGCACCGGCGCGCCGGTCGAGTCGACGATCTGCGAGCCGACCGTGTGGTAGTAGCCGGTGTTGGAGGCCGCAGTGCCGCCGGGTACCGCGGGGGCCGGGCTCACCGTGACAACGGCGAGCCCGACCGCGGCGGCGACGGCGGCGAGCCATCGCTTCATGGGCACCTCATCCGAACAGGTCGACGTGGGTGGCGAACGCGGTCGCGATCTCCGACTGAGACCAGAACCGGTGGTAGGTGAACGTCGGCGCGGATCCACCGTCCAGATAGGACTGGACCTTGGACCAGTCGGGGTCGTTCTTGTAGAAGGACCGGATGGACTCGAACGTGGAGCTCGAGTTGATCGGGTCGCCGTTGGGCATGGTCCCGGTCCAGCCCGGCGGCACGTACAGGCCCTGGTCCGCGCTCGCGTTGTAGGCGTCGTCGAACCGGTTGTAGTCGGCGCGGGTCTCCGGCACGGCGATGCCCTTGGCGTCCTCGTGCCCGGTCAGCGCCGTGAGCAGGCCCTCGGCCACGGTCTTCGACTTGGTGTCGCCGGAGCCGGCCGCGTAGTACATCAGGGTCTTGGCCAGCGAGGCGGCGACACCGACGTCCTGGCTGTAGTTCTTCACGGCCACGTGCAGGCCCGTGTTGCCGCCCGGGCTGGTGGCGTTCCACGTGTCCGGGGCGCCGGTCCAGGTCAGGTCGGACGGGATCTGGAACGAGCCGCCCGTGCCGACGGTGGTGTTGGCGATCGCCCACGGCACCCACTTGTCCAGGACCTTCTTGGCCCGGGCGTCCTTGGTCGCCTGGTAGTACTCGGCGACCCGCTCCATGCCCCACGTCTGGAAGCCGAACCACTGGTTGCTCGGCGGATCGTGCCACACCGGCTGCCAGTCGTAGAACATGCCGTAGAAGGTCGGGTCGCCGGCCGGCGGGGTGCCGTACTGGCCGTCCCAGCTGTTGGTGGCGCCGCCGGCGATGCCGCCCTCGCTGGACTGCAGCCACTGCAGGAACTCCAGCTGCCGGCCCAGGCTGGTCGCCCAGTCGCTCGCACCGGTGGCGGACAACGGCTTCAGGCCGGGGTCGGTCGACAGTGCGTACGCGGCAAGGGGGTTCTGATAGCCCTGGTGAGCCGCCCCGTCGCCGATCCGCCAGGCCCACGCGTTCGAGGAGTCGGCCGAGCCGCCCCACGCGTAGTACCAGGAGATCAGGTAGTGCTCGCTGTCCTTGCCGCTGCCGGCGGCGCAGGTGCTCGCGCCGACACAGTTGCCGATCTTCTTGAAGTACTTGTCGAACAGCGAGTAGCGCAGGTAGTCGCCCATCTTGGACGCCTTCTTGACGACATCGGCGACGGCCGAGGACTTGCCCTGGGCCTTGGCCCACTGCTCGGCCTGGAAGGCCACCTGCACGGCGCGGGCGTCGGCGTCCGGCGCGTCGGTGTACTTCCACTGCTTGGCGTAGCTGGAATCCCCGGTGAACAGGTCCAGGTAGCCGTTCTTGCCGCCGTACTTCATCGTGTCGCAGGACGGCTGCGTGACGGTCTCCCACACCGACTCCTGCGCGCCGCGCTGGAAGGTGTTGATGAACGCCGGCGCGGTGTTCGTGCCGTCCTCGCAGTGGCCGAAGCCGTAGATGTTGTCCACGTCCAGCAGCCAGTGCATGCCGTACACGTCACTCGTGCCGTAGGCGGACTTCAGCTCGCCGGCGATCGGGTCGCCGCCGACCGAGACGCCGGACTGCAACTGCGACGGGTACTTCGACGGGCTGGGGTACTCGGCCGCGTACGTCGCCGGCTTGCTGGCGTTGTAGCCGGAGTTGGACGGCTGGTCGGCGCTGGAGGGAATGGCGAAGGTCTCCAGCGAGGTCCAGGCCGCGTTGAACGGGGCCCAGTCCTGGGTGATCCGGCCGTAGGACGCCTCCAGCCACAGGTAGTAGCTGAACGCCTCGGACGTCGTCTCGTGCCCGTAGTCCGGGGCCTCCACCACCAGTGTCTCCACCGAGTGGTAGGGCACCAGCAGATTGCCGAACTTGCGGAAGTAGCCGCTGTTCGGATCCTTGATCTTGTTGTACTCCTTGAGGAACTCCACCTGATAGTCCGAAGTGGACTTGGACACCTCGGTCGCGGTGACCGTGCCGGCGGCGTAGCCGGTGGACGTCGCGGTGAACACCGCCGAGCCCAGGTCGCCCCCGTTGTCGGCGGAGGTGACGGTGACGTTCTGCGCGGTCTGCCAGTTCGACGGTGTGAACGTCAGACTGGTCGGAGACGCGGTCAGGTCGGCGCTGCCGGAGGTCCGGGCCACGCCGACGGTGACGCTGCCGGTCGGGGCGCTGGCCAGGCTCACGCCGAAGGTGGCCGTGGCGCCCTGTTTGACGTTGACCGTCGCCGGCGAGGCCACGATCGTCGGGCCGGACAGCACCTTCACCGACACCGGGCTGGACGAGGTGGACGCGCCCTTGTCGTCGTAGGCCTTGGCCGTGATCGAGTAGGTGCCGGCCGGAACGTTGGTCCAGTTGCCGGCGTACGGCGCGGCGGTGTCGGTGGCCAGCAGCGTGTCACCGGCGTAGAACTCGACCTTGCTGACGGTGCCGTCGCTGTCCGATGCCGTGGCGGCCAACGGGATCGTCGCCGGCGCGTTGTAGGAGTCGGTGGACTTCGGCGAGGTCAGGGACACCGTCGGGGCCTTGTTCGGGCCCGTGCACGCGGTGCCGTTCACCGCGAAGTCCGTCGGCGGCCGGTTGGCCGCGCCCTTGCTGGCGTTGAAGCCGAAGGACGTGGACGCCCCGGTGGGCAGGTTCCCGTTGTAGCTCAGGCTGTTCGCGGTGACCTTGGCGCCGGACTGGGTGATGGTGGCGCTCCAGCCCTGCTGCACCTGCTGGCCGTCCAGGAAGGTCCAGCCCAGCGACCAGCTGGTCAGTGCCGGGCCGTTGTTGGTCAGCGCCACGTTGGCCGTGAAGCCGTTCGACCAGTCGTTGGTGGTGTAGACGACCGTGCAGGCCACGGCCGCCGCGTTCGCGGGGGTTGTCGGTGTGATCATGGCGGCGATCAGCGCCGCCGCGGTGCCGAGGGCAAGCCGCAGTCGTCGACGCATGCGCAGGGATTCCTTTCGGGACTGGGACTCCCGCCCCGGGCGGGTTGGAGGAGACACCACCCGGGGCGGGAGAGGACTACTGCACCGGCGGATAGGCGTTGGTCACCAGCTGGGCGAACTGGTCCTGGAACCAGTGCCCGGACAGCGGCGCGTTGGGCAGGGCCCCGGTCAGGTTGCCGCCGTTGGCCTGCTGGCTGCCGTGGAAGGTCGGGTCGCACATCGGGTCCGCGCCCTTGCCCTCGTCGTTCGGGATCGACGCGCTGGCCCCGTCCGACTCGCCCGGCGGCTTGATCCACACGTAGGCGTCGAAGTGCGGCGCGGGGCTGGCCGTCGGCCGCTGGCCGAGGCCGGCGCCGCTCTGATTGCACCAGTTGCCGCGGGCCAGCCGCCGGTCGATCCGGCCGGAGTTGACGTAGGCGTCCACAGTGGACCCGCTGGCGCCGGTCGGCCGGGCCGCGCCGCCCCAGCCGTTGCGCGAGGTGTCGATCAGCATGCCGATGCTGCTGGGCAGGCCGGCCGCCACGAACGCGCTGTACATCGCGGCGTCGTAGTGGGACTCGTCGAAGTACGGGTTCCACTGGTAGAAGGTGGCCGACTTGAGCGGCTGCCCGCCGACGGTCAGGTTCGGGTCGGTCAGGTACGGCTCGGTCACCGGCGTGTCGTTGGCGGTGTCGCTGATGAAGCCGTCGACGCTGTTCACACCGGCGGTGGTGCCCCTGATGGTCTGCGTGATCAGGTTGACCGCCGGCTGGAGGTTGCTGTCCCAGCCCAGCCAGGCCGAGTGGGCGATGTCGATGTAGTTGTAGACGTTGCCGATCGCGTGCAGCTTGTTCAGCGCGTACTGCACGCCCTGCACGTAGGCGCCGCTGGACTGGGCCTCCGCGCACTTGGCCATCGAGGTGTTGGTGACCAGGTTGGGCAGCGAGTCCGGCTCGACGATCGCCACGATGCGCACGTTGGCGTACTTCGGGTCGGCCATGATCGCGGCGATCGGGTCGATGTACTGCGACTTGTACTTGCTCAGGCCGTCCTGGTTGACCTGGAGCTCGCCGTTGGACGCCAGCGCGGCGCAGTCGCGGTCGGGCAGGTCGTAGATCACGAACTGGGCGACCACCGGGGTACTGCCGGTGGCCTGCGCGAGCGCCGCGTCCAGGTGGGCCCGCAGCCCGCGCTGGGTGTCGGTGCCGGCGATGGCCGCGATCCGGTCCAGCCACACGGCGGTGGATGTGTTGGCCACCTTGGCCATCTGGCTGCCGAGCGCGCCGCCCGTGGTGGCCGCGGCGGCGGTGACCTCACCCGACCAGTCCGGGTTCACGTAGCCCTTCGCGCCGGCGTACGGGTTGTCGACGTGGGTTCCGGGCGGCGGCGGGTTGCCGGTCGTGGTGGTGGTTGTCGTCGTGGTCGTGGTCGTCGTGGTGGTGGGTGGCGCGGATCCCGTGCAGGTGGTCCCGTTGAGCGTGAAGGACGCCGGGGCGGAGTTCGTGCCGGAGTAGGAGGCGTTGAACCCGAACGTAGCGGACGCGCCGGTGGCCAGGGACTTCGCCCAGTCCGGCCCGGCGGCGGTGACGTGCTTTCCGGACTGCGTGACGGTGGCGCTCCAGCCCTGTTGCACCTGCTGGTTACCGGCGAAGTCCCAACCGACCGACCAGCCGTTGGCGATCGCGTCGCCGAGGTTGGTGACGGTGACCGTGCCGGTGAAGCCGGTGCTCCACTGGTTGACCGAGTAGTCGACCTTGCAGGCGGTCGCGGCTGCCGCCTCGTTGCCGGTGGCGACCAGGAGGCCCGCGGTGAGCCCGAGCGCGGTGAGCGCGGACAGCCCGGAGATCAGCCGGGTGCGACGGGAGCCGGGTGATGCGGTTGCAGGCATATGCAGGGTACTCCTCGCGGCGTTGAGGGAGTGCTGACCGATCGCTCTGGAAGCGCTTCCAGTCGACGCCGACTGTAACGAGCCGGCAACCTGATCGCCAGATTCCGAGCTCACATTCATCACACATGCCTAGGACTTCGGTCATTCGTCGGGTCCGTATTACGCCGTCCGGCCCTGATTCGTTTACAGCGCGTCGTGTCGGCGTTACCCTTTCGCCACTCTGGAAGCGCTCCCAGTCGGTGTCTCCCTGCCACCGAGGAGCGACAATGCGATTGGGCACCACCGCAGCACCCCTGCTCGCCGCCTTCGCGCTAGTCGGCATGGCCGTGCCGACCGTGCCGGCCGCCGCCGACGCCACACTCGCCTGCAAGGTCGACTACACCGTCAACGACTGGGGCGCCGGCTTCACCGCCTCGGTCACCATCGGCAACCTCGGCGGCTCGCCGATCAACGGCTGGCGGCTGACCTACTCCTACGCCGGCAACCAGACGCTCCAGCAGGGCTGGAACGGCACGTGGTCGCAGTCCGGCCACGCGGTCACCGTGGCCGGCCTGCCGTGGAACGCGACCGTGCCGCCGAGCGGCTCGGTCACCGCGGGCGCGAACTTCGCCTACAGCGGCAGCAACGACAAGCCGGTCGACTTCGCCGTCAACGGCAGCCCCTGCAACGGAACCACCCCTCCCCCGCCCCCGCCGCCGCCCGACGGCCCCGCCCCGGCGCTGCGGGTGTCCGGCAACCACTTCGCCGACGCCGACGGGAAGACCGTGACGCTGCACGGGGTCAACCGGTCCGGCGCCGAGTTCGCGTGCGTGCAGGGCAACGGCATCTTCGACGGCCCGGTGGACGCGGCGTCCGTCGCGGCCATCAAGAGCTGGCACGTCAACGCCGTCCGGGTGCCGCTCAACGAGGACTGCTGGCTGGCGCTGTCCGACGTGAAACCCCAGTACGCCGGCGCGACCTACCAGAACGCGATCAAGGACTACGTGAACCTGTTGCACCAGAACGGGTTGGTCGCGATCGTCGAGCTGCACTGGACCCACGGCCAGTACACCGGCAACTCGGCGAGCTGCTCGGACGTCAACGCCACGTGTCAGAAGCCGATGCCGGACGCGCAGTACGCGCCGACATTCTGGAGCCAGGTCGCGGCGGTGTTCAAGGGCGACGACTCCACCGTGTTCGACCTGTTCAACGAGCCGTACCCGGACCGCGCCACCGCCAACGGCTGGGCCTGCCTGCGCGACGGCGGCGCCTGTCCGGGCATCGACTACCCGGTCGCCGGCACCCAGTCCCTGGTGAACGCCGTGCGGACGGCCGGCGCGGACAACGTGATCATGCTGGGTGGCCTGGCGTACACCAACGACCTGTCCCAGTGGCTGACCTACGAGCCGACCGACCCGCGGCACAACCTGGCCGCGTCCTGGCACTCGTACAACTTCAACTCGTGCTCGTCGTCGTCCTGCTGGGACAGCCAGATCGCGCCGGTGGCGGCCCAGGTGCCGCTGGTGGCCGGCGAGATCGGCGAGAACGACTGCGGCCACTCCTATGTGGACGGCCTGATGGCCTGGCTGGACCGGCACGCCGCCTCCTACCTGGCCTGGACCTGGAACACCTGGGACTGCTCGAGCGGGCCGTCGCTGATCAGCTCGTACGACGGCACCCCGACGGCGTTCGGGGCGGGCATCCGCGCCCACTTCGCCTCGTTCTGAACGGACCGGCCCCGGCCGTCGTGGCCGGGGCCGACCGGTCAGCCGCAGCGAGTCCCGTTCAGGGTGAAGTCGCCGGGTGCGGAGGTGTTGCCGGTGTGAGTGGCCTGGAAGCCGAACGAGACCGATGCCCCGGCGGCCACGGATCCGTTGTAGCCCACGTTCTTCGCCGTCACCTGGCCGCCGGCCGGGGTGATCGAGGCGTTCCACGCCGAGGTGACGGTCTGCCCGCCGGCCAGCGTGAAGGCCAGCGACCAGCCGTTGATCGGCGTGGTGCCGGTGTTGGTGATCGTGACGCTCTCGGTGAGGCCGGTGTTCCAGGCGTTCACCGAGTCCGTGACCGTGCACGTGGAGTTCGGCGGCGGGGGCGGTGTGGTCGTCGTGGTCGTGGTCGACCCGCCGAGGGCCGTCGCCGTCGAGTTGTAGGCCGGCTTGGGCTGGTAGTCGTTGTCGTACATGGTGGCCGCGCCCTGGCCCGGGAAGGTCCCGGGGATCCAGGAGTCCGCGTCGCCGACGCCCCACTGGGACACGCCGACGCACCGGCTGACCGCGAGGCAGTTGTCCACCACCGCGGCGTAGTCGGCGGCCTGCTGGGCCAGGGTGGCGTTGGTGGCCGGCAACTGGATGCGGTCATCCAGCTCGGTCACGGCGACGTCGAGGCCCAGCGCGGTGAAGCGCTGCATGTTGGCCCGCATGGTCGACGGCACCTGGCCGACGATGAAGTGGCTCTCCAGCCCCACGCCGTCGATCGGCACGCCCTGCGACTTCAGCCCGGACACCAGCCGGTACATGGCGTCGCTCTTGGCGTTCTGGCCCTCGATGTTGTAGTCGTTCAGGTACAGCTTGGCGTTCGGGTCGGCGGCGTGCGCGGTGCGCAGCGCGTCCGCGAGGTAGCCGCTGCCCATGGCGTTGGTGAACGCGTCGGAGCGCAGGCTCCCGTCCTCGTTGAACGGCTCGTTGACCACGTCCCAGGCGTAGACCTTGCCCCGGTAGTGGGTGGCCTCGGTGGTGATGTGCGCCTCCATGGCCGCCTGCACCTGGTTGGCCGGCAGGCTGCTGACCCAGCCCGGCAACTGGCTGTGCCACACCAGGTTGTGCCCGCGCACCCGCATGTCGTGCGACTGCGCGAAGGACACGATCTGGTCGCCCGGCCCGAAGTTGTAGCTGCCGTTGGCCGGTTCGGTGGTGTCCCACTTCATCTCGTTGCCCGGCGTGACCATGTCGAACTGGGCGCCGGCCACGGCGGTGAGGGTGGAGTTGCTCAGGTTGGACTGGGTGAGCGCGGTGCCGAAGTAGATCCCCTTGGCCTCGGCCAAGGTCTTCAGCCCGGTGCCGGCCGCGCCGGCCTGGCTGGTCACGCCGGCGAGCAGCAGCCCGCCGACCGCCAGTGCGGCGGCGCCGGCAAGCGCATTGCTGGTTCTGGACACAATGGTCCCCTCATACGTGGCGGGATGACGTGGTCACGGGGCGACGGCCCGGCCGGTCTGCGGCGAGATCCGCCCGGCGCACAGGCCGCGGGAGGCGAGTCCTTGGGCGATACGGGGAATCGCGGCGAGGGTGTTGGCCGGCCACTCGTGCATCAGGATGATCTGGCCGTTGGCGAGCCGGGCGTTGGCCTGCACGATCGCGTCGACGCTGGCGCCGTTCCAGTCCTGCGAGTCGACGTCCCAGATGATCTGCGTCAGACCGTACCTGGCCTCGACCGCCCGCAGCGTCGAGTTGGTTTCCCCGTACGGCGGGCGGAACAGCGTCGGCGTGCCGCCGCCGGCCGCGGCGATCACCTGCTGGGTCCGGGAAAGCTCGCTGTCCATCTGCGCCTGGCTCTGCTGGGTCAGGTGCGGGTGGGTGTAGCTGTGGTTGCCGACCCACATGCCGGCCACGGCTTCGGCCCGAACCTGCGCGGGGTAGGCGGCGGCGTACTGGCCCTCGTTGAACATTGTTGCCCGCAAACCGTTCTGCTGTAAGGCATTCAGGAGGGCCGGGGTATGAGCGTTCGATGGGCCGTCGTCGAAGGTGAGGCCGACGTAGCCCGTGCAGGGCGCGGCGTCGGCAACGCCCGGGGTGAGCACGGCGGCGGCCAGGGCCGCCGCGAGCAGCAATGTGGTCGTTCGCATCACGGCTCAGCCCACCGTGATGGACGAGTTGCCGCTGCTCTGGTAACCCTCGGTGGCGAGGATCATGTAGTACTTGAAGCTGCCCAGATTCATGCCGACGCGAGCCCACGCGTCGAAGTGGTTGCCGGTGGTGATCGTGCCGCCGGTCCGCCGGCTCTGCCGCACGCTCCAGTACTGGTTGAACGTGCGCGTGCCCTCGACCGACGGGGCGTTGTACCGGGTCGTCTCGTAGATGTCGTACGTGCCGCCGTCGGTGCTGACCGCGCCCTTGTACGTGCCCGTCGGCCGGTACGAGCCCCAGTTGTCGACGATGTAGTACTCCACCAGTGGATTGGAGGTCCAGCCGTAGAGCGACAGATAGGCGTTGCCGGACGGCGAGAAGCTGCCCGAGTACTGCACGTTGCGCCGGCCGCCGTTGCTCCACCCCTTGCCGGCGACGAAGTTGTTGCAGTTGCTCCAGGAAGTGCGGTAGCTGCCGCCGGCGGACAGCGTCATCGCGACCGAACCGCCGCCCGCGGTCCAGAACGAGTAGTAGTAGCCGTTGTTGGTGCCGGTCTGGTTGGTCGTGATCGTGGTGTCCGCGTACGCCGTGGCCGGCAGCGCCAACGCGGAGACCGCGAGCAGCGCCCCCGATGTGAGCACGCCTCGGCGACTGATCGGGAACGGGGGAATGTGGTCCATGGGCGATGTTCCTCCTCGTTGAGGAAACCGTGTGGTGTCGAGCAGTGTCGACCCGGTCACGCCACGTGGGCAACAACTTTCGACGATATTTCGGAAACCGCGAGTTGTGTCCACAATAGACAACTGATGGTCGAATGTTTCGACCGCGCCCGGTCAGTGGCCGGCCGGCGAGGCGGTGCTGTTGCGGACCACCAGCGTGGTGGCCAGGTCGACCCGGGTGGCGGTGGGCCGGCGGCCCCGGCCGAGGTCGAGCGCGAGCTGGGTGGCGGTCTCGGCCATCTCCACCAGCGGCTGGCGCACGGTGGTCAGCGGCGGGCCGACCCAGTGGGCCAGCGGCAGGTCGTCGAAGCCGACCACGCTGAGCTCGTCCGGGATTCGCAGCCCCAGCTCGCGGGCCGCCTCGTAGATGCCGAGGGCCTGCAGGTCGTTGCCGGCGAACACGGCGGTCGGCCGGTCGGGCCGGGCCAGCAGCTCGCGGCCGGCGGCGTAGCCGGCCTCGTGGTGAAAGTTTCCCTCCCGCACCAGCATCGGGTCCACGCCGATGCCGGCGGTCTCCAGCGCCGTGCGGTAGCCGTCGACCCGCGCGCGGCTGCACATCATCCGGAACGGGCCGCCGAGCATGGCGATCCGCCGGTGGCCGAACTCGATCAGATGCCGGGTCGCGGCCAGCCCGCCGAGCCAGTTGTTGGCGCCGACCGCGGGCACGCCGTCGGCCGGGTCGCCGGCCGGGTCCAGCACCACGAACGGGATGGCCCGGCTGGTCAGCTGGGCCCGCTGGACCTCGTTCAGGTCGGACAGCACCAGCACCACGCCGCCGGGGCGGCGGCCGAGCACGCCGTCCACCCAGGTCTGCCCGGGGGTGAGCCGGCCGGCCGACTCGGACAGCACGATGCTCATGCCCTCGCGGCGGGCCACGTTCTCCACACCGCGGATGACCTCCATCGCCCATGCGCTGTCCAGCTCGTGGAAGACCAGCTCGACCAGGTTGGACGACCCCGCGCCGCCGCGCTTGCGCCGGTAGCCGTGCTCGCGCAGCAGCTTCTCGACCCGGGCCCGGGTGCCCGGCGCGACGTCGGCCCGGCCGTTGAGCACCTTCGACACCGTCGGCGTGCTGACGCCGGCCGTTCTGGCGATCTCGGCCAGCGTCGGGAGGCCGACCGGGACATCGGCGGTGAACTCCGTCTCGTCGGCGCCCATGCTTTCGGATGGTAGGCGGCGGGCCGTGGTTTCGACACCGTCAGCGGAACTTTCGGATCCCGGCCCGCCGCCTCGCGTCATCCGATGGCACCAGCTGTCACCGGCCCCAGGCCCGGGCCAGGAGGTCGGCGCCGCTGGCGTTGTTGACGGTCAGGGACAGCGCACTGCCGCTGCCGTGCAGGGCCGTGAGGGAGTAGGTGTCGCCGGTGCGCAGGCCCGGCCAGTAGACCGAACCCATGTGCAGCTCGCGCAGCCGGTTGGTCACGGTCTGGAGGTAGGCGATCTCGTTGGAGCCGTTGACCGGCCCGTGGTAGTTCAGCCCGGTGGTCATGCTCGCGCCGAACTCGTCCAGGATCGTCCGGGACGAGCAGGTCCCGAGCCGCTGGTCGAAATCGTCGAGCCACTGCTGCGGGTCGGTCCACGTGCTGTGCCAGAAGCCGTAGAAGTGCAGGGCTAGATGGGTGCCGGCCAGGCGGTTGTCGGCGCACACCGACTTGACGTCGTCGGCGTAGCCGGTGCCGTCGGCGACCACCCGGGAGCGCGGCACGTACCAGTAGGTCGACAGCCAGGAGGCGACGACGCCGGTCCATTCCTGGCTGCTGTAGCCGAACGGCTCGTTCATCGGCTCGAAGTAGACGTTGGGGTAGAACGCGAACCGCGTGGTGATGCGCTGCCACATGGCGGCGAACGTGGACGGGTCGTCGATACGGCCGTCCTTGGCGGTCGGCGACTCCCAGTAGCCGAGGATCACCTTGAAGCCCTTGGCCGTCGCCGCGTCGACGGCCCCCGTGTAGGACTGCCAGAACGGCCCGTTGACCGAGGCCGGGTTGACCGGCAGGCGCACGGTGTTGGCGCCAACCTTGGATCGGAACTCACCGATGACCGCGCTGGCCTTGGCGAAGGTGGTGGCGTAGCTGTCCGTTGTGGACAGACCGGACGGCACGACCGCGTCGGAGGCGTAGTTGTCCCGCGGGTCGGCCCAGTTCACGCCACGGAACTCGCTGGTGGTGGCCGCGCCGGCGGCCGGGGCGGTGACGATCATCGCGCCGGCCACGCCGACGGCGCAGCAGACGGCGGCGAGCCGGCGGCGCAACGTTGAGCTCATTGTCGACCTTCCTCAGGCTTCGGTGTGGCCGAGGTGCGCCTGCGGGGCGCAGCGGACCACGGGGTCGATCATCGTGTCGAGTTCGAGCACGACGATGTCGTTGGCGCCGGCCCGAACCAGCGGCGCGGGCACGTAGAGCGTTCGCTGCGGCCCGCGGCGCCAGTAGCGGCCGAGCAGGAACCCGTTGAACCAGACCATTCCCTTGCCCCAGCCGGCGGTGTCGAGGAACAGGTCCGTCGACTCGGCGACCGTCAGCCGGCCGCGGGCCAGCGCCGGGCCGGCCAGCGGCCCGACGACGGCCGGGCCGTCGACGCGGCCGGGACAGCGGTCCGGCCGCGGCGCGGCGTCGATCGGGAGCACCTCCCAATCGGTCAGCGCCCGCCCGTTCAGGCTGACGCCGTCCATGATCCCCTTGGGTTCGCCGAGGCGGGGACCGTAGTCGACGCGGCCGAGGTCCTCGATCAGCAGCGTCAGCTCACCGCTGGTCACGGGCAGACCGATGGCTTCGTCATGGTGCTCCCGCAGCAGGGTGCCGAGTCGCACGCCGTCGACGAAAACCGTGACGACGTCCCGAATCTCGCCGAACACCAGCACGCCGGGCTCGTCGCTGGCGATCTGCGTGCGCGCCAACACCAACCGCGGCACCGGCGTCAGGTCGTCGAAGGCGGGCAGCGCCGGCCACTGATCCCAGTGACCCGGCACGGCCAGCAGCGGGAACGGCTCGTGCAGGGACGTGACCGGCGTCGGCAACGGCCGCGCCGGCGGCGGCACGCTGTCCGGCACCTTGTGGTACCGAGCAATGACGTCCCGGAACGCGTGGTACTTGGCCGTCGGGTTGCCGGCCTCGTCCAACGGCGCGTCGTAGTCGTAGGAGGTGACGATCGGCTGGTACGCGCCCTTGTCGTTGGCGCCGTTGGTGAGGCCGAAGTTGGTGCCGCCGTGGAACATGTAGATGTTGACCGAGGCGCCGGCCGCCAACAGCGCGTCCAGCTCCGCCGCGGACTCCTCGACGGACGTCGTGTGGTGGTGCGCGCCCCAGTGGTCGAACCAGCCGCACCAGAACTCGCTGCACATGAGTGGGCCGGTGGGCTGATGGGCGCGCAGGGCCGCCAGCCGTTCGGTGGCCCGCGACCCGAACGACGCTGTGCGGTGCAGACCGTCGATGCTGCCGACGGCCAGCATGTCGTCCACCGGCTGGTCCACTGTGGTCAGTGGGACGGTGATGCCGGCCTCGCGGGTGAAGCGGGTGAGCTCGGCGAGGTAGCGCTGGTCGCTGCCGTACGCCCCGTACTCGTTCTCGATCTGGACCAGCAGCACCGGGCCGCCCCGGTCGATCTGGCGGGGCACGACCACGCCGTACACCTGGTCCAGATACTCCCGCACGGCGTCGAGGTACCGGGGTTCGGCGGTGCGGACCCCGACGGCGGGGTCGCCCAGCAGCCACGTGGGCAGCCCGCCGTTGTCCCACTCGGCGCAGATGTACGGGCCCGGCCGCACGATCGCGTGCATTCCGGCGTCGGCGACCAAGCCGAGGAACCGGTCCAGGTCCAGCCCGCCGGACAGGTCGAACGTGCCGCGTTCGGGCGCGTGGGCGTTCCACGGCACGTACGTCTCGATGGTGTTCAGGCCCATCCGGCGGGCCTTGTCGATCCGATCCGCCCACAGCTCGGGGTGCACCCGGAAGTAGTGCAGCGCACCGGAAAGGATCCGGAACGGGCTCCCGTCGAGCAGGAAGTCGGTGTCGCCGATGGTGAACTCGGCCATGGCGTGGTCATGCCTCCAGTTCGGTCAGCCCGCGCTGACGGTGAAACCCTGCTGGTTCCCGTAGTCGACGAGGGCGGACTGCCAGGACTTGAGCCCGGCGCCGATGTCGGTGCCGCCGAGGTAGGCCTTGCCGACGGTGTCGCTGTAGATGCTGTTGGCGTAGAGCTGGTACGGCAGGTAGCTCCAGCCCTTGGCGACCGCGCCACTGGCGTCGGTCAGCACCTGGTTGATCTTCTGACCGCCGAAGTACGGATCGGCGGTGTCCAGGAACGCCGGCGAGTGCAGGTCGGCCGTGGTGGCCGGGAAGCCGCCGCTGGTCAGGAACGGCTTGATCCCGTTGCCGTGGTCGAGCCAGCGGACGAACGCCGCCGCCAGGGCCGGGTTCGAGCTCTGCTTGAGCACGGACTGGGCGCTGCCGCCGTTCTCCGCGCTCACCGGCCGGCCGTCGTAGGTCGGCATCGGCGCGACCGCCCACTTGCCGGCGCCGGCCGCCACCGAGGACTTGAGGATGCCGGGCGTCCACGCGCCGAGCACCAGGGTGGCGATCGAGCCGTCGCCCAGCGCGCGGTACCAGTCGTCGGTCCAGCCCTTGACGCTCGACACCAGCTTGCCCTGCACCAGCTGGTTCCAGACCTTGGTCCACTTCTGCGCGCCCTGGTCGGCCAGGTCGATCTTGACGTTGCGGCCGTCGGTGCTGAACGGATGGCCGCCGGCCTGCCAGATCATGCTGGTGGTGAAGCCGGGGTCGCCGGTGTCGGAGGTGATGAACTTGGTCGGGTCGGCGGCGTGCAGCTTCTTGGCCGCCGCCACGTACTCGTACCAGGTCTTCGGCACGGCGATGCCGTAGGAGTCGAAGTCCTGCTTGTTGTAGAACAACGCCATCGGGCCGGAGTCCTGCGGCAGGCCGTAGAGCGCGTTGCCGATGTCGACACTGGTCCACGTCGAGGCGGTGTAGTCCTTCTGGAACGCGTCGAAGCCGTACTGGTCGAGATCGGCCAGCGCGCCGGTCAACGCGAACTGCGGCAGCGCCTGGTACTCGATCTGGGCGACGTCCGGGCCGCCGGAACCGGCCTTGACCGCGTTCTGCAGCTTGGTGTACTGGTCGTTGCCGGTGCCGGCGTTGACCAGGTTGACCTTGACGTTCGGGTATTCCTGCTCGAACGCGGCGACCTGTGCCTTGGCCGACGGTGTCCAGGTCCAGTAGGTGATCGTGCCGCCGGCCTTGAGCGCGGCGTCGACCGAGTCCTGGGTGCCGGCGGCCTTGGTCGAGTCCTGACCGGGCGAGCCGCAGGCGGTGACGAGCGCGGCGGCCAGCGCCAGCGCGGCGACTGCTCTGTGGCGGCGCAGTTGTGCCATCGGAGGTTCCTTCGCGACGTGGTGACGGGA
Organism: Kutzneria sp.; assembly: GCA_036403095.1. Classification (GTDB taxonomy): domain Bacteria; phylum Actinomycetota; class Actinomycetes; order Mycobacteriales; family Pseudonocardiaceae; genus Kutzneria. The sequence goes on from DASWRQ010000417.1 coordinate 35,271, forward strand.
TTACTGCTTGACGCTGCCCGCGGTCAGGCCGGACTGCCAGAACCGTTGCAGGAAAAGGAAAGCGATCACGAGCGGGATGATGGTGAGCAGCGAGCCGGTGATCACCAGGTGGTAGATCGGCTGGGCCGAAGCGCCGATGGCCTGGGCGTTCCACTGGTTGAGCCCGACGGTGAGCGGATACCAGGCCGGGTCGCTGAGCATGATCAGCGGCAGGAAGTAGTTGTTCCAGGTGGACACCACCGCGAACAGGGCGACGGTGACGATGCCCGGCGCCAGCTGGCGCAGCGTCACGGCGAGGAAGATGCGGATCTCGCCGGCCCCGTCGATGCGGGCCGCCTCCATCATCTCGTCCGGGATCGCGTCGGTGGCGTACACCCAGATCAGGTACAGCCCGAACGGGCTGATCAGCGACGGGATGATCACCGCGAGCGGGGTGTCGGTCAGGCCGAGCCGGCTGAACAGCAGGAAGGTCGGCACCGCGAGCGCCGTGCCGGGCACCGCGATCGCGCCCAGCACCACGGCGAACACGGCCTGCCGGCCACGGAAGCGGTACTTGGCCAGGCCGTAGCCGGCGGCCGTCGCGAGCAGGGTCGCGCCGCCCGCGCCGACCACGACGTAGAGCAGCGTGTTGCCCAGCCAGCGCAGGAAGATCCCGTTGTCGTAGGTGAACGTCTGGCCGATGTTGTCGAACAGAGCGAAGGCCCCGCCGAAGGACAGCCCCGGGGTGGACAACAGGTCGGGCTGGGTCTTCGTCGCGCTGATCACCAGCCACGCCAACGGAATCAGCGTGTAGAGCAGGTAGAGCGCCATCACCGCGGTCAGCGTGCGGGAGCGGCGTGGACGCAGCACGGAGATCATGGTCACCGCTCCTTCCGCTGGCCGCGCAGCTGCACGGCGTAGGCGATGACCGCCGTGATCACGCCCATCACGATGGCGACCGTGGCGGAGTAGTTGTACTGCTGGCCGCCGAAGGACAGGTTGTAGGCGTACATATTGGGCGTGAAGTAGGTGGTGATCACGTTGGGCGCCAACGTGCGCAGGATGTTCGGCTCGTTGAACAGCTGAAAGCTGCCGATGACGGAGAAGATCGTGGCGACCACGATCGCGCCTCGGATGGCCGGGAGCTTGACGCTGGCGATCGTGCGCAGCGCCCCGGCGCCGTCGATGGCGGCGGCCTCGATCTGGTCCGGCGGCACCACCTTGAGCGCCGAGTAGAAGATCAGCATGTTGTAGCCGACGAACTCCCACGTCACGATGTTGCCGATGGCGGTGAGGATCCAGTTGCCGGACAACGGCTGCACCGTGTTCGGGCCGAGCAGGTGGTTCAGGTCGGCGGCCAGCCCGAAGTGGTCGCCGTAGAGGAAGCCCCACATCAGGACCGCGACCACGCCGGGCACCGCGTACGGCAGGAAGATCACCATCCGGAACAGGCCGGCGGCGTGCAGGCGGGCGCTGTCGATCGCGAAGGCGGCGACCAGGGCCAGCAGCAGCATGATCGGCACCTGCACGGCCAGGAACAGCAGCACGCGCAGGAACGCCTCCCAGAACTTGGCGTCGGCCAGCGCCTGGGCGTAGTTGCCGAGGCCGACGAACACCGTGCCGCCGAAGAACGCCTGGTCGCGGAAGAGGCTCAGGCCGAAGGCGTAGGCCAGCGGGGCCAGGAAGGTCAGGGCGAAGACCACCGCGAACGGCGCCACGAAGATCCAGCCGCGACGGTGGTGCCGCCGCGTGTGCGAGCCGACCGTGGACGTCATCGTCCCTCCGGGAATTCACCGCCGAATCGTCGATTCGACGCCAATGTTTACGTCAACATGAGTTCGGCGAGGCTAGCCTGTTGACGTAAACATGTCCAGCGGGGACACCAGGGGAGCCAAAACCGGTGCGACAGAGTCCCGTACCAGGTCAGCGCGGGCCGTCCATGGCCGATGTGGCCCGGGAGGCCGGCGTGTCCGGGCAGACCGTGTCCCGGGTGGCCAACGGCCGGTCGAACGTGGACGCCGACACCCGCGCGCGTGTGCTGGCCGCCATGCGGCGCGTCGGCTACCGGCCCAACAGCGCCGCCCGCGCCCTGCGCAACGGGCGTTTCCGCACCATCGGCGTGATCATCTCGTCGCTGTCCACCTTCGGCAACAGCCGCACCCTCGACGCCATCGCCGCGGCGGTGGTCGACCACGGCTTCTCCATCGTGCTCATGACCGTGCCGCGGTCGACCCAGGGCGAGGTCACCGGGGCGTTCAGCCGGCTGGGCGAGCAGGCCGTGGACGGCGTGATCATCCTGATCGAGCAGCACCAGCTGGACCAGAACGAGATCGAGCTGCCGCGGGGCCTGCCCGTCGTCGTGATCGACTCCAGTGCGCGGCACCCCTCCCCCGTGATCGACACCGACCAGGCCGCGGGGGCCGCCTCCGCGACCCGACACCTGCTGGAGTTGGGGCACACCACCGTCTGGCACATCGCCGGCCCGCCGCAGTCCTACGCGGCCGAGCGGCGGCTCAACTCGTGGCGGGCCGTCCTGGAGGCCGCCGGCCGGACCGTGCCGCCCGTCCTGGTCGGCGACTGGTCCGCCGCGTCCGGCTACACCCACGGCACACGGCTGGCCGCGGACCCGTCGGTCACGGCCGTCTTCACCGCCAACGACCAGATGGCGCTCGGTCTCATCCGCGCCCTGCACGAGGCCGATCGCGACGTGCCCGGCGAGGTCAGCGTGGTGGGCTTCGACGACATGGCCGAGGCCGCCCACTTCTGGCCGCCGCTCACCACGGTCCGGCAGTCCTTCGACGACGTGGGACGGCACGCCGTCACCGCCCTGGTCGGGGAGATCAGCAACGGGCGACAGGAACCGAGCACGGTCCACATCCCGACCGAGCTCGTCCTGCGTTCGAGCACCGCGCCGCCGCCGAGGTGATCGGCCCCCGTGCGGCCGGGGTGAAAGTGAGCCGCACAGCTGGATCGTGCCTTGACCGTCGACCACACAGGAACTTAATGTCGAGACGCGCTCAGTAGTGTTAGCGCTAACACTTCCGTCACCGTCGGGGCGCGCGGCGAGAAAGAAGACAACAACGATGAAGTTGTTCCTGTTACGCCGTTTCGGCGTCGCACTGGCCGTGATGGCCGCGGTCCTCCCGCTCGGCGGCGTGACCGCCGACGCGGCCCCACATCCGGCCGTTCGGGCCGAGGCGGACTCACCGGTGCGCAGCGCGGCGAATTCGCTGTCCGTGCCGAACATCGACGACGTCCGCGGCAACCTGGCCCTGCCAACCGCCGGCCCGAACGGCACGACGGTCACCTGGACCTCGTCCGATCGCAAGGTGATCACACCGACCGGCGAGGTCACCCGCCCGCCGGCCAACAGCAAACCGGCCAAGGTCGCGCTGACCGCGACGGTCCGACTCGGACGGGACAGCGCCACCCGGCGGTTCACCGCGACGGTCGTGCCGCTGCCGCCCAAGGAACCGTTGGCCGGCTACAGCTTCTTCTACTTCACCGGCGAGGGAAACTCGAACGGTGAGCAGATCTACTCCGCGGCCAGCAAGGGCAACGACCCGCTGAACTGGACCGAGCTCAACAACGGGCAGCCGGTGCTCAAATCGAGCCTTGGCGAGCTGGGCGTGCGCGACCCGTTCGTGATGCGCTCCCCCGAGGGCGACAAGTTCTACCTGCTCGCCACCGATCTGAAGATCAACGGCGGCCGCGGCTGGGACGCCGAGCAGCGCACCGGCAGCCGGTCGATCATGATCTGGGAGTCCGACGACCTGACCCACTGGTCGCAGCAGCGCAGCGTGCAGGTGGCCCCGCCGACCGCCGGCAACACCTGGGCCCCGGAAGCCTTCTGGGACGCCAAGCGCGGCGACTACGTGGTCTTCTGGGCGTCCAAGCTGTACGCGGACAACGACCCCGGCCACACCGGCGACAGCTACAACCGCATGATGTACGCGACCACCCGGGACTTCGTCACCTTCAGCGCGCCCAAGGTGTGGGTCGACCCCGGCTACTCGGTGATCGACTCGACCGTGATCCAGAACAATGGCGCCTACTACCGGTTCACCAAGGACGAGCGCAACAACACGTCCTCGTCGCCGTGCAGCAAGTACATCCTGGAGCAGAAGGCCACCGACCTGCTCGACCCGGACTACGACTTCGTCGCCGAGTGCATCGGCAAGGCCACCGCGACCAGCCCCGGCCTGTCCGCCGGCGAGGGCCCGACCGGCTTCAAGTCCAACACCGAGAACAAGTGGTACCTGTTCATCGACGAGTACGGCGGCCGCGGCTACGTGCCGTTCGAGACCACCGACCTCGACTCGGGCAAGTGGACCATGTCCACCGGCGCGCATCTGCCCGCGTCGCCGCGGCACGGCACGGTTCTCCCGGTCACCCAGGCCGAGCTGAACCGGCTGACCGCTCCCCCGGCCCCGGTCAAGGCCGATCGCGACGGCCTGGTCGCACATTGGCCGCTCGACGCGAAATCGGGCCTGGTCGCCGCCGACACCACCGGCCACGGCTACGACGGCGCGCTGGCCGGCGACGTGGCCTGGTCCGGCGGCGCGCTGTCCTTCGGCGGCACGAACGGCCACGTCCAGCTGCCCAACAATCTGCTGACCGGAGCCGACGCCGCAACGGTTTCCGCCGACGTCCTCGTCGATCCCAACCAGCAGACGCCGTACTTCCTTTACGGCTTGGGCAATACGGCGCCGTCCGGCGTCGGCGACGGCTACCTGTTCGCCACCGGCGGCACCGCCGACGGCGGCCTGCGCGGCGCGATCGCGACCGGAAACTGGACCACCGAACAACCGGCGGCGGCCAGCCGCGCGCTGCCACGCGGCGTCTGGAAGAACCTGGCCTTGACCGTCGGCAACGGCGTGGAGGTGCTGTACCTGGACGGTGTCGAGGTCGGCCGCAACACCAACGCCACGATCAAGCCGTCCGACATCGGCGGCGGCGTCACGGCGGCGAACTACCTCGGCCGTTCGATGTACGCGGCGGACAAGTTCTTCACCGGCAAGATGAAGGACGTCCGCCTCTACGACCGGGCGCTGTCCGGCGACGAGGTCGCCGCGCTGCCCTCGAACAGCACCCTGATCCGCTCCGTGGACCTGGCCTCCCTCAAGGCCCCGGCCGTGATCGACAGCACCGCCGGCACCGTAGTGCTGCCCGTCCAGCCGGGCACCGACCTCCGCCGGCTGGCCCCGAGGTTCGGGCTCGCACCGGGTTCGCGGATCGAGCCGGGCAACGGGCGTGCGGTGGATCTGAGCCGGCCCAGGAAGTTCACCGTCACCGGACCGGACGGGAGCAGTCGCGTGTGGACGGTCGAGGCGCACGAGATGCGCAGCCCGGTGCTGCCGGGGCTCAACGCCGACCCGAACATCGTCGCGTTCGGCGACACGTACTACATCTACCCGACCACGGACGGCTTTCCCGGCTGGGGCGGCACCACCTTCTCGGCCTGGTCGTCCAAGGACCTCGTCAACTGGACGAACCACGGCGTGGTCCTCGACCTCGGTCCCGGGGTGAGCTGGGCCGACAAGAACGCTTGGGCGCCGACCATCGCCGAGCGGAACGGCAAGTACTACTTCTACTTCTGTGCCGAGGCCAAGATCGGCGTCGCCGTCGGCGACTCCCCGACCGGCCCGTTCAAGGACTCCGGCAAGCCCCTGATCGCCGCGAACCCCGGCGGCGGCCAGGCCATCGACCCCGCCGTGTTCATCGACCACAGTGGACAGGCCTACCTGTACTGGGGCAACGGCAACGCCTATGTCGTGCCGCTCAACGCCGACATGGTCTCCTACGACCCGGCCAAGATCACCCACATCGCCGGCCTGGCCGACTTCCGTGAGGGCATGTTCATGGTGGAACGCCAGGGCACGTACTACCTGAGCTGGTCGATCGACGACACCGGCAGCGAGAACTACCGTGTCGGCTACGCCACCTCGACCAGCCCGACCGGCCCCTTCACCAACCACGGCGTGATCCTGAGCAAGGACACCAAGCTCGGCATCCTGGGCACCGGCCACAGCTCGATGCTCCAGGTGCCCGGCACCGACGACTGGTACATCGCCTACCACCGCTTCGCCATCCCCGGCGGGGACGGCACGCACCGGGAGACCACCATCGACAAGCTGACGTTCAACCGGGACGGCACCATCGCCCCGGTCAAGCCGACGCTGGAGAGCGTCAAGCCGCGCTGGGTCCCGCAGGGACACTGCGGTCGCAACCGGGCGTACTGACGAGACAAGAGCGGCGGGGCTGCGATCGCAG
>DASWRQ010000418.1:0-14703 GCA_036403095.1 Kutzneria sp.
CCCGAACACCGCTGTTGACCAGTGCGGTTGCAGTGACCACCCATTCGTGCCGTAGACTCTGGCGAGCCGGGACGTGATGAGGCCTGTTCCCAGGGAGTACCTGGGACGGCTGAAGACGGCCTCAAAGGGGTGTAGCTCAACTGGCAGAGCAGCGGTCTCCAAAACCGCAGGTTGCAGGTTCAAGTCCTGTCGCCCCTGCATCGATGCTTTGGTGAGCGGAGGATGGCGTGAGCGAGGACCGCGAGCAGGAGCCGACGGAGAAGCGCGAGAGCGTCGCCCGTCCGGTTACCGCCGCAGCGCGACGCGAGCGTCGCGCCTCCGCCCGCCAGGTCGCGCCGGAGAGCGGTAGCGATCAGACTGAGTCGGCCAAGGCCGACTCGGCCAAGGTTGTCGGCAGCAACGGCAGGACCACGCAGTCCAAGCGCGAGCAGGGCGTGGAGACGGCGGCGCGTGACCGTAAGGCCAAGCGCCCCAACGTCTTCAAGCGCCTGGCCCGCTTCCTCCGCGAGGTCGTCGCCGAGTTGCGCAAGGTCATCTGGCCGACGCGCAAGAACCTGCTGACGTACACGATCGTCGTGCTGGTGTTCGTGACCGTGATGGTGGCGTTGGTCTTCGGTCTGGACTACGCCTTCTTCCAGGGCGTGGCCTTCCTGTTCGGCAAGTAGCCGAGCGGGTGCGGGGCCACCGGTCGCCGGCATGAGCGACCGGACACTGACGCACGAGAGGAAGCGAGACCCAGCTGTGACCTCCGAGAACGGCGCTGCCGTCGGCCAGGAGCTGTCCGACATCGACGAGCAGGACCTCGAGGCCGTGCCGGCCGAGGACACCACCGTCGAGTCCGACCTGGACGCGGCCGAGGACACCGAGGTCGAGCAGGTCGAGTCCGAGCAGGTCTACGAGGACGGCGACAAGCAGTCCGACGCGGCCGCCGACGCCGGCGTCGTCGACGAGGGGGCTGCCGACGAGGCCGCCGCCGTCGACGAGAACCTGGACCCCGCCGAGGAGATGCGGGCCGCGCTGCGGCACGCCCCCGGCGACTGGTACGTCGTGCACTCGTACGCCGGTTACGAGAACAAGGTCAAGACCAACCTCGAGACGCGCATCCAGACCCTGGACATGGAGGACTTCATCTTCCAGGTCGAGGTGCCGACCGAGGAAGTCACCGAGATCAAGAACGGCCAGCGCAAGCAGGTGCAGCGCAAGGTGCTGCCCGGCTACATCCTGGTCCGGATGGAACTGAACGACGCGTCCTGGAGTGCCGTGCGCAACACCCCCGGTGTGACCGGGTTCGTCGGCGCCACCTCCAAGCCGTCCCCGCTCACCCTGGACGACGTGCTCAAGTTCCTGCTCCCGCAGGTCGAGCAGGACGCGGCCAAGCAGGAGGGCGGCAAGAAGTCCGCCGCCGCCGCGGCCAAGCCCACCGTCGAGGTCGACTTCGAGGTCGGCGAGTCCGTCACCGTCATGGACGGCCCCTTCGCCACGCTGCCCGCTACCATCAGTGAGGTCAACGCGGACGGCCAGAAGCTGAAGGTGCTCGTGTCGATCTTCGGTCGCGAGACGCCGGTCGAGCTGTCGTTCACCCAGGTCTCCAAGATCTGACCGGTTCCCGACAGGGAGTCGAGCAGCCACGCGGATGGCGGGCAGGGCCCCCGCGCGGAACCACACGAATAACAGGACACAAGAAATGCCACCCAAGAAGAAGAAGCTCGCAGCGATCATCAAGCTGCAGATCAAGGCCGGTCTCGCCAACCCCGCGCCGCCCGTCGGCCCGGCCCTCGGCCAGCACGGCGTCAACATCATGGAGTTCTGCAAGGCCTACAACGCCGCGACTGAGTCGCAGCGTGGCACCGTCGTGCCGGTCGAGATCTCCGTGTATGAAGACCGCTCGTTCGACTTCAAGCTCAAGACCCCGCCGGCCGCGAAGCTGCTGCTCAAGGCCGCCGGTGTGGAGAAGGGCAGCGGCGAGCCGCACAAGACCAAGGTCGCGAAGGTCAGCTGGGACCAGGTGCGCGAGATCGCCCAGACCAAGATGACCGACCTCAACGCCGACGACATCGACCAGGCGGCGAAGATCATCGCCGGCACCGCCCGCTCCATGGGCATCACGGTCGAAGGCTGACCACCCTCTTACTTTAGACAGCGTGGGAGAGCTGGGCGCAGCTCGTCACCACTACTGATCCACGAAGGACAGGAATCATGCAGCGCAGCAAGGCATACCGCCAGGCCGCCGAGCTGGTGGACCGGGAGCGGCTGTACTCGCCGCTCGAGGCCGCCAACCTGGCGAAGGAGACCTCCAAGGTCAAGCTGGACGCCACCGTCGAGGTCGCGATCCGTCTCGGTGTCGACCCCCGCAAGGCCGACCAGATGGTTCGTGGCACCGTCAACCTGCCCCACGGCACCGGCAAGACCGCGCGGGTGATCGTGTTCGCGACCGGCGACAAGGCCGCCGAGGCCGAGGCCGCCGGCGCGGACGCCGTCGGCAGCGACGACCTGATCGAGCGCATCCAGGGTGGCTGGCTCGATTTCGACGCCGCGATCGCGACGCCCGACCAGATGGCCAAGGTCGGTCGCATCGCCCGCATCCTCGGCCCCCGTGGCCTGATGCCGAACCCCAAGACCGGCACCGTGACGCCGGCGGTCGCCAAGGCGATCACCGACATCAAGGGCGGCAAGATCAACTTCCGGGTGGACAAGCAGGCCAACCTGCACCTGGTGATCGGCAAGGCCTCGTTCGACACCGACAAGCTGGTGGAGAACTACGCGGCCGCGCTGGACGAGGTGCTGCGGGCCAAGCCGTCCGCCGCCAAGGGCCGGTACCTGAAGAAGGTCACCTTCTCCACCACCATGGGCCCCGGCATCCCGGTCGACCCGAACCGCACCCGCAACCTGCTGACCGACGAGGCCAGCGCCTGAGTGCGAGACAGCTGAGCACAGTGGCCGCATCCCGCGAGGGATGCGGCCCCTGTTGTTTTCAGCGGCTTTCCGCGGCAGGACAGGGCGTGGGGTCCGGCTGGTGACCCGCGATGTACCAGCCGTTGCCGTGGTTCTCCAGCGTGAACATGCCCAGGTCGGGACCGCCCTCGACGCCGATCGCGCATGAGTTGACGGTCGCGGTGGAGGTCGGCGTGGCCGGATGGACGGCGCCGAGCGGGATCGACTGGTCCTTGTACGTGTTCTTGTCCGTGACCTTGGCCGACAGCTGGGTGATGGCCTGCTCGCAGCTGGCGCCGCCGAGGTCCTTGGCGAACGCCGCACCGGCGGCCCCCTTGAGCACGGAGCTGCAGGCGCGGGTCGGATCGTCAACGGCGACGGCCTTGTACACCGCCTGCACGGCCAGCTCCGGCGTGAGCGGGCCGCTCAGCGGGACGTCCGCGCCGGGCACGCCGCCGGTGCCGCCGCTGCCCGAGCCGGTGTCGGCGGGGGCGAAGATGTTGGACAGGTAGTACTGACCGCCGCCGAGCACCGCCAGGATCACGATGCCGGCCGGGAGGTACGCGCGCCGCCGCCGCTCCTTCGCCACCGGTCAAGGCTAGCGTTTTGCAGTTACGGGCATCGGGTTGCTACCCTTCAGCCAGTTCCACCGAAGACCGCTGGTGTCTGGCGTGCCCAGACGAAGGTCCCGCTTGAGCGGGCGGCCCGCGCAGGAGGACGAGGCAGCTCTAGTGCACGACCTCAGGTCGTGCCCATGATCTTTGTACGCCCCGTGCCGCTCTGCGCAGGGGCGTTTTCTCTTGTCAGGACTCCTCCGGCGGTCGCGGGTTCCCCGCTACCAAGCAGAGAGGAGGCGACCATGGCGAAGCCAGGCAAGGTCACCGCCGTTGCTGAGATCTCGGAGAAGTTCCGGGCCAGCTCGGCCGCGGTTGTCACCGAGTACCGCGGGCTGTCCATGGCGCAGCTCACCGTGCTGCGGCGCGCTCTCGGCAAGGGCACCACGTACACCGTCGCGAAGAACACCCTGGTCAAGCGTGCCGCCGAGGACGCTGGCGTCGAGGGGCTGGAGAGCCTGCTCGTCGGTCCGACCGCCATCGCTTTTGTCGAGGGCGAGCCGGTCGACGCGGCCAAGGCGCTGCGTGACTTCGCGAAGGACAACAAGGCCCTTGTCATCAAGGGCGGCTACATGGACGGCAAGGCCCTCTCGGTCGACGAGGTCACGCAGATCGCTGACCTCGACTCCCGTGAGGTGCTGCTGGCGAAGCTCGCCGGCGCCATGAAGGGCAACCTGTCCAAGGCCGCCGGTCTGTTCCAGGCGCCTGCCTCGCAGGTCGCCCGGCTGGCCGCCGCGTTGCAGGAGAAGAAGGCAGCCGAGGCTCCGGCCGAGGGCTGACCACAAGCCACATCCCCGCCTGCATGGCGGCCACGTTATTCATGAGGAAGGAACGCCATCATGGCTAAGCTCACCACCGACGAGCTGCTCGACGCCTTCAAGGAGATGACCCTCCTGGAGCTGTCCGCGTTCGTGAAGCAGTTCGAGGAGACCTTCGAGGTCACCGCCGCCGCGCCGGTCGCCGTCGCCGCCGTGGGTGGCGCCGCTGCTCCGGTCGAGGCCGTTGAGGAGCAGGACGAGTTCGACGTCGTGCTGGAGTCGGCCGGCGACAAGAAGATCCAGGTCATCAAGGTCGTCCGCGAGGTCGTCTCGGGCCTGGGCCTGAAGGAGGCCAAGGAGCTGGTCGAGGCCGCTCCGAAGCCGATCCTGGAGAAGGTCGCCAAGGAGGCCGCCGAGGCCGCCAAGGAGAAGCTCGAGGCCGCTGGCGCCAAGATCACCCTCAAGTGATCTCGTAGCTCCATAGCTGTTCCCCGCAGAGGCGGTCACCCGTTAGGGTGGCCGCCTCTGCTGCATCTGGACCATAACGGGTCGGCAACGGGTTCCCGATCGGAGGAAACTCGCCAGTAACCTTCGCCGTCCGTGGTCGTTGCACCAGGGGTACGACGTCCCACGGCGTCGCAGCGCTGCGGGGTGCACAATTCGCACTCGGAGTAATTCGGGTCACGAGGAGGTGCGGATGGGCGTCGAGGTGGTCGTCGAGGGGCTGTCGAAGTCCTTCGGCAAGCAGACCATCTGGCGGGACGTTTCGCTGACCCTGCCTCCCGGTGAGATCAGCGTCCTGCTCGGTCCGTCAGGCACCGGCAAGTCGGTCTTCCTCAAGTCGCTTGTCGGTCTGCTCAAGCCCGAGCACGGCCGGATCGTCATCACCGGCACCGACATCGTGCGCTGCTCCGAGCACAAGCTCTATGACGTGCGCAAGCTGTTCGGCGTGCTCTTCCAGGACGGCGCGCTGTTCGGCTCGATGGACCTGTTCGACAACATCGCCTTCCCGCTGCGCGAGCACACCAAAAAGGGTGAAGCGGAGATCCGGCGCATCGTGCTGGAGAAGATGGAGATGGTCGGCCTGATCGGGGCCGAGAAGAAGCTGCCCGGCGAGATCTCCGGCGGTATGCGCAAGCGCGCCGGCCTGGCCAGGGCGCTGGTGCTGGACCCCGAGATCATCCTGTTCGACGAGCCCGACTCGGGTCTGGACCCGGTCCGCGTGGCCTATCTGAACCAGCTGATCGTCGACCTGAACGCGCAGATCGACGCCACCTTCCTGATCGTCACGCACGACATCGGCACCGCCCGCACCGTGCCGGACAACATCGGCATGCTGTTCCGCCGGGAGCTGGTCATGTTCGGCCCGCGCGAGGTGCTGCTGACCTCGACCGAGCCGGTGGTCGAGCAGTTCCTGATGGGCCGGCGTGAAGGCCCGATCGGCATGAGCGAGGAGAAGGACGCCGGCCAGGCCGCCGCCGAGCTGGCGGCGCTGCGGGCCGGCGGCGGCAGTGGCACGTTGGGCGGCCCGAAGGGCGGCGGCGGCACCGGCATCGTGCCGCAGCTGGAGCCGACCGCGGGCCTGCCGATCCGCCGGGCGGTCGAGCGGCGCAGGGACCGCGTGATGCAGATCCTGCACACGCTGCCGCCCACGGCCCAGGACGCGATCATCAACAGCCTGACCCGCGAGGAGCAGCAGCACTACGGCGTGTTCGCCGGCGCGGGTGTGACCCAGGTCCAGCCGCCGGTGCAGACCTCGACGGCGAACCAGGCCCCGACCCAGCAGGTGCCGAGCCCGACGCCGCGGCCGACCCCGTACCCGCGGACCGCCGACCTGCCGCAGAGCGAATGGCAGCCGCAGTCCGGCGCGCTGAACTCCGACGACGGGCCGGCCGCCGTCGCCGCCGAACCGGGGCGCAAGCGGGGCTGGCTGCGCCGGGGCGGTGAGAAGTGACCGCACCGACGGCCAACTTCCCCGGCGCCGGGGCGCTGCGGGAGACCGGCAAGCTGTTCGCGCTCGGCCTGGACACCACCCGCATGGTGTTCCGCCGCCCGTTCCAGGTCCGCGAGTTCATCCAGCAGTGCTGGTTCATCGCCAGCGTCACCATCCTGCCCACGGCACTGGTGTCGATCCCGTTCGGCGCGGTGATCGCGCTCCAGCTCGGCTCGCTGACCCGGCAGATCGGCGCGCAGTCGTTCACCGGCGCGGCCTCCGTGCTGGCGATCATCCAGCAGGCCAGCCCGATCGTGACGGCACTGCTGATCGCCGGCGCCGGCGGCTCGGCGATCTGCGCGGACCTCGGTTCCCGCAAGATCCGCGACGAGATCGACGCCATGGAGGTGCTCGGCGTGTCGCCGATCCAGCGCCTGGTGGTGCCCCGCGTGCTCGCGTCCATGTTGATCTCGTTGCTGCTCAACGGAATGGTCAGCGTGGTCGGCGTGCTCGGCGGCTACTTCTTCAACGTGATCCTGCAGGGCGGCACGCCCGGCGCCTACCTGGCCAGCTTCTCGGCCCTGGCCCAGCTGCCGGACCTGTGGATCAGCGAGATCAAGGCGGTCATCTTCGGCTTCCTGGCCGGCATCGTGGCCGCCTACCGCGGCCTGAACCCGGGCAGTGGCCCCAAGGGCGTCGGCGACGCGGTGAACCAGTCCGTGGTCATCACCTTCCTGCTGCTGTTCTTCGTGAACTTCGTGCTCACCACGATCTATCTCCAGCTGGTTCCGGCGAAGGGGATGTGACCGTGGCTGCCCTGCGCCGGACGGTCAACCGTCCACTGGAGATTCTCGACAACTTCGGCGACCAGCTTGCCTTCTACATCAAGGCTTTGGCCTGGACGCCGCGCACGGTCACCCGGTATTTCAAGGAACTGCTGCGACTGCTGGCCGAAGTGAGCTTCGGCAGCGGCGCGTTGGCGGTCATCGGCGGCACGATCGGCGTCATGATCGGCCTGTCAGTGTTCACCGGAACCGTTGTCGGACTTCAGGGTTACGCCGCGCTCAACCAGATCGGCACCTCGGCCTTCGCCGGCTTCGTCTCCGCGTACTTCAATACGCGCGAGATCGCGCCACTGGTCGCGGGCCTGGCGCTGTCGGCCACCGTCGGCTCGGGTTTCACCGCGCAGCTGGGCGCGATGCGCATCTCCGAGGAGATCGACGCGCTCGAGGTGATGGGCGTGCCCAGCCTGCCGTTCCTGGTCACCACGCGCATCATCGCCGGCTTCATCGCGGTCATCCCGCTGTACGTGATCGGCCTGCTCACCTCGTACGTGGCGGCCCGCACAATCACCGTGGAGGTGTACGGGCAGTCGGCCGGCACCTACGACCACTACTTCAACCTGTTCCTGCCACCGGTCGACGTGCTCTGGTCGTTCGGCAAGGTGCTCGTCTTCAGCGTGGTGATCATCCTGGTGCACTGCTTCTACGGCTATCGGGCCAGTGGCGGCCCGGCCGGCGTCGGCGTGGCCGTCGGCCGCGCGGTGCGGACCGCGATCGTCACCACCAGCCTGCTGGACTTCTTCCTGAGCCTGGCGATCTGGGGCACCACGACGACGGTGAGGATCGCCGGATGAGGGTCGCCAGGCGCAGGCTCATGGGCGTCGCGTTCATCGCGGTCATCGCGTTGATCGTGTGGTTCTGCATCGCCACGTACGCCGGCGTGTTCACCAGGTCGGTGACCGTGCTGCTGCGTACCGACCACGTCGGCAACCAGCTGCAGACGCAGTCGGACGTGAAGGTGCGCGGGCTGATCGTCGGCGAGGTCTCGGCCATCACGTCCACCGGGGACGGCGCCCAGCTGGCCCTGGCCCTGCAGCCGGACAAGGTCGGCCTGATCCCGTCCAACGTGACCGCGCAGCTGCTGCCCAAGACGTTGTTCGGCGAGCGCTACGTGGATCTGGTGCTGCCCAACGATCCCTCGGCCAGGTCGATCGCCGCCGGCGACGTGATCGGGCAGGACCGCAGCAGCTCGGCCATCGAGCTGGAGCGGGTGCTCGACGACCTGATGCCGGTGCTGCAGGCCGTGCAGCCGGAGAAGCTGGCCACCACGCTGACCGCGATCGACCAGGCGCTGTCCGGCCGGGGCGAGCAGCTGGGCAAGACGTTGGTGCAGCTGGATTCCTACCTCGGCCAGCTGAACCCGTCGTTGCCCGACCTGGACGCCGACATCAAGAAGCTGGCGTCCCTTTCGGACACCTACACCAAGGCGGCGCCGGATCTGATCAACGCGCTGTCCGACCTGACCACCACGAGCAAGACCCTGGTCGACCAGAAACAGAACCTGGCCAACCTCTACTCGTCGGTCACGACCGCCAGCGGTGATCTCACGAACTTCCTGTACGCCAACAGGAACAACCTGATCAGCCTGGCCGCGACGGCCCGGCCGACGCTGGACGTGCTGGCCAAGTACGCGCCCGAGTACCAGTGCCTGTTCAAGCAGATGGCCGGTTTCCTGCCGCGCATCGACCAGGCGTTCGGCAAGGGCACGAACAACCCGGGCCTGCACATCACCCTGGAGATCACCGCCAACCGCGGCAAGTACGTGCCCAACCAGGACGAGCCGCGCTACGCCGACACCCGTGGCCCGCGCTGCTACGACCTGAAGCCGGCGCCGGACCCGTTCCCGCAGTACCCGCCGGACGGCCCGATCAAGGACGGTTCCAAGCCGCCGGCGCCCGCGCGCAGCACCAACGACGGCATCCTGCCGGCGGGCACGGCCACCTCGACCATCACCCAGTCGGCGACGCTCGGCCTGCCCAACTCGACCCAGGAGCTGGACATGCTCTCCCTGCTGCTCGGACCGTCGCTGGGCGTGGCGCCCAACGACGTGCCCGGCGCCAGCGGCCTGCTGGTCGGCCCGCTCTACCGGGGCTCGGAGGTGACGCTCAAGTGAGGGGCATCGCCGGGCCGCTGACCAAGCTGGTCATCTTCATGGTGATCACCGTGCTGGCCACCAGCCTGCTCGCGCTCACCATCGCCAACATCGACCTGCGCTCGGCCAGCGACTACTCGGCCCGGTTCAGCGACGTGACCTCGCTGAACATTGGCGACGACGTGCGTATCGCCGGCGTGCGGGTCGGCTCGGTGGACAACATCCAGGTGGTGGACCGCCGGCAGGCGCAGGTGTCGTTCTCCATCGACGGCGGGCACAAGCTGCCGGCCTCGGTGACCGCGACGATCAAGTACCGGAACCTGGTCGGGCAGCGCTACATCGCGCTGGAGCCGGGCGCCGGCGACCCGAACGCGGTATTGCCGGCCGGCGGCACCATCCCGCTCGACCACACCAAGCCGGCGCTGGACCTGACCGTGCTGTTCAACGGGTTCAAGCCGCTGTTCCAGGCGCTGTCGCCGGACGACGTGAACAAGCTGTCCTACGAGATCATCCAGGTGCTGCAGGGCGAGGGCGGCACCATCGACAGCCTGCTGGCCCACACCGCGTCGCTGACGTCCACGATCGCCGGCAAGGACCAGGTGATCGGGCAGGTCATCGACAACCTGAACTCGGTGCTGACCACCGTCAACGCGCACGGCGACCAGCTGTCCACGCTGATCACGCAGCTGCAGCAGCTGGTCACCGGCTTCGCACAGGAGCGCAAGCCGATCGGCGACTCGATCGTCGCGCTCGGCGACCTGGCCGACAGCACCGCCGGCCTGCTGCAGCAGGGCCGCCAGCCGCTCTCCGACGACATCGCCCAGCTCGGCACGCTGTCGAAGAACCTGGGCGACAACGACCTGCTCAACCAGTTCCTGCAGACGCTGCCCGGCAAGGTGGAGACGATCACCAGGACCGCCACCTACGGCTCCTGGTTCAACTTCTTCCTGTGCAGCGCCAGCGGGACGATCGCGGTGCCGCCGATCATCTCCCCGGTGACGCTGCCGGTGGCGCCGGTGACCCAGGCGAGGTGCAAGGCGTGAAGCCCTTCCGCGAGCGCAATCCCATCGCCATCGGCGCGGTCGGCCTGACCGTCATCGCGCTGCTCATGCTGGCCGCCTTCTTCTCCGACGACCTGCCGATCATCGGCGGCGGCACCACGTACTCCGCGAACTTCAGCGAGGCCGCCGGCCTGGTGCCGGGCAACGAGGTGCGCATCGCCGGCGTGAAGGTCGGCAAGGTCCGGTCGGTCGCACTCGACGGTGACCACGTGAAGATCGACTTCCGGGTGGACGACGCCTGGGTCGGCGATCAGACCACGGCCGCCATCAAGATCAAGACCTTGCTGGGCCAGAAGTACCTGTCACTGGACCCGCAGGGCACGAAGGCCCTCGACCCCGGCACGGCCATCCCGCGCAACCACACGCTGGCCCCGTACGACGTGAACGAGGCGTTCAACGGCCTGGCCACCACCGTCGACCAGGTCGACACCAACCAGCTGGCCCAGAGCTTCACCGTGCTCTCGCAGACCTTCGCCAACACGCCGCAGGACGTGAAGACCGCGCTGGACGGGCTGTCCGCGTTGTCCAAAACGATCTCCTCCCGCGACCAGCAGCTGGCCCAGCTGCTGAGCAACACCAACCAGGTCACCAAGACCATCTCGGACCGCGACCAGGAGTTCCAGAAGCTGCTCTCGGACGGCAACCTGTTGCTGCAGGAGCTGCGCGACCGGGAGAGCGCCATCGGCCAGCTGCTGACCGGCACCAAGTACCTGTCGGCCCAGCTGTCCGGCCTGGTCAACGACAACCAGGCCCAGCTCCAGCCGGCGCTGCAGCAGCTGGACAAGGTCACCACGGTGTTGGAACGCAACCAGGCCAACCTGTCCAAGAGCATCGCCGACCTGGCGCCGTTCTACCGGGTGTTCGCCAACACCCTGGGCAGCGGCCGCTGGTTCGACACCTACATCTGCGGCCTGCTGCCACCGGCCATCGGCCCCGTCAATCCCGAGGGGTGCTCGCCATGACGGCCACCAAGACCCGGCTCGGCCTGGCCCAGGCGATCGCCATCGTCTGCGTGCTGGCCCTCATCGTCGCGACGGCCGTGTGGTGGCTGCTGTCGGCCACCAACCAGAACAAGATCACCGCGTACTTCTCGGCCGCGGTCGGCCTCTACCCGGGCTCCGACGTGCGGGTGCTCGGCGTTCGGGTCGGCAGCATCGACACCGTGACGCCGCAGGGCGCCACCGTGAAGGTGGAGCTGTCGGTGGACAAGTCGGTGTCGGTGCCGGCCAACGCGCAGGCGGTCGTGGTGTCGCCCAGCGTGGTCAGCGACCGGTACGTGCAGCTGACGCCGGTCTACACCGGCGGCGCCGTGATGGCCGACAACGCCACCATTCCCCGTGCCCGCACGGCCACGCCGGTGGAGCTGGACCAGCTGTACCAGAGCCTGGACAAGCTGACCACGACGCTCGGGCCCAACGGGGCCAACAAGAACGGGGCGCTGTCGGACCTGCTCAACACCGCCGCGGCCAACCTGGCCGGCAACGGACAGAACCTCAACGACACCATCAAGCAGCTGGGGCAGGCCACGCAGACGCTGTCCGGGTCGAAGGACGACCTGTTCGGCACCGTGGACAACCTGCAGAAGTTCGTCACCACGTTGGCCCAGAGCGACCAGCAGGTGCGGACGTTCAACGACCAGCTCGCGCAGGTGTCGGGCTACCTGGCCGGCGAGCGCACCGATCTCGGCGACGCGCTCAACCAGCTGTCCACCGCGCTGGGCCAGGTGCAGGGCTTCATCAAGGACAACCGGAGCGAGATCAAGTCCAATGTGGACAAGCTCGCCGACGTGACCAAGGTGCTGGTGGACCAGCGGGCCGCGCTGGCCGAAACGCTCGACGTCGCGCCGTTGGCCCTCGGCAACCTGCAGAACAGCTACAACGCCGCGTCGGGCACGCTCGACACCCGGGCCGACATCAACGAGCTGACCCAGCCGCCGATCACCATGGTCTGCAACCTGATCAAGCAGCTCACCCCGAAGAACGTGCCGGCGGCCCTGTCCGACGCGTGCGGCCAGCTGGCCGGCGTGCTCAACAAGGTGCTGCCGCTGCCGTCCGCGGCCCAGGTCATCGAGTCGCTCCAGCAGGGCACACTGCCGCCGCTGCCGGTGCCGCTGCTCGGCAAGTCGATCGTCGGGGGTGAGAAGTGAGGCGTCGTGTCCCCGCGCTCGCGGTGCTGGCCGTGACCGCCGCGACCGTGCTCGGCGGCTGCAGCGGTGGCGAGTTCGGCGGCGTCTACGACCTGCCGCTGCCCGGTGGCGCCGACCTCGGCGACCACCCGTACGAGGTGCACGTCGAGTTCAAGGACGTGCTGGACCTGGTGCCACAGGCCGGCGTGAAGGTCAACGACGTGGCCATCGGCAAGGTGGCCAAGATCGACCTGGCCCCGGACGGCTGGACCGCCGACGTGACCGTCGAGGTCAACGGCGACGTGCAGCTGCCGGCCAACGCCTCCGCGCAGCTGCGCCAGTCCAGCCTGCTCGGCGAGAAGTACGTGGAGCTGGTGGCGCCGAACAACCCCTCGGGCCGGCTGGCCGGCGGCGCGACCATCCCGCTGGACCGGACCAACCGCAATCCCGAGGTGGAGGAGGTGTTCGGGGCGCTGTCCCTGCTGCTCAACGGCGGCGGCATCGGCCAGATCCAGGACATCTCCCGCGAGCTCAACAGCGCGCTGTCCGGCAACGAGCCGCAGATCCGCCAGCTGCTGACCAACCTCAACACGGTCGTGTCCAATTTGGACGCTCACCGCAACGACATCACCCAGGCCCTCGACGGCCTGAACCGGCTGTCCGGCACGCTCAACAACCAGCGCGACGAGCTGGCCGGGGCGATCGACAACCTCGGGCCGGGCCTGGCCGTGCTGAGCCAGCAGCGGGACCAGCTGGTGGCCATGCTGAACTCGCTGAGCTCGCTGTCCGGCGTCGCCGTCGACACCGTCAACAAGAGCCAGGCCGACCTGATCGCCGACCTCAAGGACCTCCAGCCGACGCTGACCCAGCTGGCCGCGACCGGGCAGAACCTGCCCAAGTCGCTCCAGCTGCTGCTGACCTTCCCGTTCCCGGACTCCACCGTGAACGGCGTGAAGGGCGACTACACCAACCTGTACGCCGACCTGGATCTCAACCTCGGCGACGTGGTGTCCAACCTGGGCCGGTCCCGGCAGAGCATCCTGCCCAGCATTCCTTTGCTGAGCGGGCCCGGCAACGGCGTGCCGCTGCCGGTGCCCACGCTGCCCGGCGGCTCGTCCGGCGGCTCGACCAACAACACTGGCGGCCTCGGCGGCCTGCTGGGCGGACTCCTGGGCGGGGGTGGGCACTGATGCTGACCCGCAAGGTCCGGCTGCAGATCGTCGCGTTCGTGGTGATCGCGCTGGTCGGCGTGAGCTACGCCGGCTTCCGCTACGCCGGCATCGACCGGCTGTTCGGCCCCCGCGGCTACGCGGTCAACGTGGCGCTGGCCGACTCCGGCGGCATCTTCACCGGCGCCGAGGTGACCTATCGCGGCGTCACGGTCGGCCGCGTCGGGCCGCTCACCCTGACCAAGGACGGCATCAGCGTCGAGCTGGACATCGACTCCAACGACACGCAGATCCCGGCCAACTCGCAGGCCGTGGTGGCCGACCGGTCCGCGGTCGGCGAGCAGTACGTCGACCTGCGGCCGAGCACCGACGCCGGCCCGTACCTGGCCGCCGGCGCGACCATCCCGCAGGCTCGCACCCAGACCCCGCCGCCGGTGCAGGGGCTGCTGACCAACCTGGACAACCTGGCCGGCTCGGTGCCGACGCAGTCGCTGCGCACCGTCGTCGACGAGCTGGACACGGCCTTCCAGGGCACCGGTCCCAATCTGCAGGTCCTGCTCGACACCACCAGCAGCTTCACCCAGGCCGCGGCCCAGAACCTGCCGCAGACCACCACGCTGCTGGCCGACGGCCGGACGGTGCTGCAGACCCAGCTGGACAAGTCCTCGGACATCCTGTCCTTCAGCCACAGCCTGGCCCAGCTGGCCGCCCAGCTGAAGAGCTCGGACGGCGACCTGCGCAAGCTGATCGCCAACGCGCCGCCGGCCGCCGACCAGATCGACGGCGTGCTCCGCGACAGCGGCGTGTCGCTGGGCAACCTGACCGCCAACCTGCTCACCACCTCGCAGATCCTGCTGCCCCGCAAGGACGGGATCGAGCAGATCTTCGTCACCTACCCGGCGGTGGTCGGCGGCTCGTACACGGTCGCGCCCGGCGACGGCACGGCCCACTTCGGCCTGGCGGTGAACCTGTTCGACCCGCCGCCGTGCACCAAGGGCTACGAGGGCACGGACCGGCGCGCCGGCGACGTCACCGCACCGGCGGCGCCGAACACGAAGGCCTACTGCGCCGAGCCGACGGGCAGCCCGATCGACGTGCGCGGCGCCCAGAACGCCCCGTACGGCGGCAAGCCGGCGGCGCCGGTGGCCGGCGCGGGCGGACAGACCCAGCAGTCGCCG
>DASWRQ010000419.1:0-22439 GCA_036403095.1 Kutzneria sp.
AGCGGCCGCAGGACGGCTCGATCATCACGCAGTTCGACTACCCGACCTGCGAGACGCTCGGCCTGCTGAAGATGGACTTCCTGGGGCTGCGCAACCTCACGGTCATCGACGACACGATGAAGAACATCACGCTCAACGGCAAGACCCCGCCCGACCTGGACCGGCTGGCGCTGGACGACAAGAAGACCTACGAGCTGCTCGGCCGCGGCGACACCCTGGGCGTGTTCCAGCTGGACGGCGGCCCCATGCGCGACCTGCTGCGCCTGATGCGCCCGGACAACTTCGAGGACATCTCCGCCGTCGGCGCGCTCTACCGGCCGGGTCCGATGGGCGCCAAGTCGCACACGAACTACGCGCTGCGCAAGAACAAGCAGCAGGAGATCACGCCGATCCACCCCTCGCTGGAGGAGCCGCTCAAGGACATCCTCGGCACCACCTACGGCCTGATCGTGTACCAGGAGCAGGTCATGGCCATCGCGCAGAAGCTGGCCGGCTACACGCTGGGCCAGGCCGACCTGCTGCGCCGCGCGATGGGCAAGAAGAAGAAGGAGATCCTGGACAAGGAGTACGCCGGCTTCGAGAAGGGCATGCTGGACAACGGCTACCCGCAGGACGCCGTCAAGACCCTCTGGGAGATCCTGGTCCCGTTCGCCGACTACGCCTTCAACAAGGCGCACTCGGCCGCGTACGGCCTGGTGTCGTACTGGACGGCCTATCTCAAGGCCAACTTCCCGGCCGAGTACATGGCCGGTCTGCTCACCTCGGTCGGCGACGACAAGGACAAGGCCGCCGTCTACCTGGCCGAGTGCCGCAAGATGGGCATCACCGTGCTGCCGCCGGACGTCAACGACTCGATGCGCGAGTTCGCGCCGGTCGGCGAGAACATCCGGTTCGGCCTGGGCGCGATCCGCAACGTCGGCGCGAACGTGGTCGAGTCGATCGTGGCCGCGCGCACGAGCAAGGGCGCGTTCACCGACTTCTCCGACTACCTG
Organism: Kutzneria sp.; assembly: GCA_036403095.1. Taxonomy (GTDB): domain Bacteria; phylum Actinomycetota; class Actinomycetes; order Mycobacteriales; family Pseudonocardiaceae; genus Kutzneria. The sequence continues at coordinate 993 of DASWRQ010000419.1, forward strand.
CGCAAGGTGGATGCCGCGGCCTGCAACAAGAAGGTCATCGAATCCCTGATCAAGGCCGGCGCCTTCGACTCGCTCGGCCACCCGCGCAAGGGCCTGCACATGGTGCACGTCGAGGCCGTCGACGCGATCATGGACACCAAGAAGGCCGAGGCGGTCGGGCAGTTCGACCTGTTCGGCGGCGGCGACGACGGCGAGGACAACGCCGGCGGCGTGTTCGACGTGAAGGTCCCGGACGAGCACTGGGAGTCCAAGCACCAGCTGACGCTGGAGCGGGAGATGCTCGGCCTCTACGTGTCGGGTCACCCGCTCAACGGCGTGGAGCGGGTGCTGGAGGTCCAGTCCGACACCGCGATCGCCACCATCCTGGAAGGCAACCTGCCCGACGGCGCGCAGGTCACCGTGGGCGGCATCCTGGCCTCGGTGACCCGGCGGGTCAACAAGTCCGGCGAGTCGTGGGCGTCCGCGCAGCTGGAGGACCTGGCCGGCGGCATCGAGGTGCTGTTCTTCCCGAAGACCTACTCGGTGGTCGGCATGAGTGTGGCCGAGGACGCGATCGTGCTGGTCAAGGCCCGCATCGCCAAGCGGGACGACCGGATCTCGCTGATCGCCAACGACCTGGCCCTGCCAGACCTGGAGATGGCGGCCAGCGGCATGCCGGTGAAGCTGACCATGCACGCGGCCAAGTGCACCCGGCCGCTGGTGGCCCAGCTCAAGGACGTGCTCAAGTCGCACCCGGGCTCGACCGAGGTGCACCTGAACCTGATGAACGGCCGGCGCGGCACCATGCTGCGGCTGGACGACGGGCTGCGGGTGGACCCGTCACCCTCACTGATGGGCGACCTCAAGGCCCTGTTGGGCCCGGGTTGCCTGGGCTGAACCGGCTGTGAGCCCGGGCACATTCATCGATAATGGATGCGGCCCGGGGGAGCACGTGGGCAGACTGGTGTGAACGGGGTTAACCTATAGTTGGTTAACACCAATTATGTGGCATGGTTAGGGGAAGGCCCATGACAGGCACCGAGACGGCGCCCACAGCTTTGTTCACGCCCGAGTTCTTCCAGGACCCGCAGTCCTTCCAGGCCGCGTTGCGGGCCGAGGCCCCGGCCCGCCCGGTGATCACTCCCACCGGCTTCCGGGTCTGGGTGGTCAGCCGGTACGAGGAGGCCAAGGCCGTGCTGGCCGACCCGACCGTGCAGAAGAACAGCGCCGGCATGCGCGACGCCATGGCCGATAACAAGACCGGCGACGGCGAGGCCCGGGAGTTCGCCCCCGACCTCAGCCACCACATGCTGTCGATGGACCCGCCCGACCACACCCGGCTGCGCCGGCTGGTCACCAAGGCGTTCACCGCCCGGCGCATCGAGCAGATGCGGCCGCGGATCGAGGAGATCACCGCCGAGCTGCTGGGCAAGCTGTCCGCCGGCGACGAGGTCGACCTGCTGGACGTGTTCGCCTTCCCGCTGCCCATCACCGTGATCAGCGAGCTGCTCGGCGTGGACGACCAGGACCGTGACCAGTTCCGCCACGCCTCCAACACACTGATCGCCAGCTCGGGTCCGGAGGAGACGCAGGCCGCCGGGAACTGGATGGCCGGTTACCTGATGAAGCTGGTCGAGGCCAAGCGGGCCAACCCCGGCGAGGACCTGCTGTCGGCGCTGGTCGAGACCAGCGAGGACAGCGACCGGTTCAGCGAGCAGGAACTGGTGTCCATGGCGTTCCTGCTGCTGGTCGCCGGGCACGAGACCACGGTCAACCTGATCGGCAACGGCGTGCTGGCCCTGCTGACCAACCCGGAACAGCTGGAGCGCCTGAAGGCCGACCCGTCGCTGGTGGCCGGCGCGGTCGAGGAGTTCCTGCGCTTCCGCAGCCCGGTCAACATGTCCACGTTCCGGTTCACCACCGAGCCGGTCCAGGTCGGCGACGTCACCATCCCGGCCGACCAGCTGGTGCTGGTGGGCCTCGGTTCGGCCAACCGGGACGAGAACCGGTTCCCGCACGCCGACGAGCTCGACATCACCCGTCCGGTCGGCGGGCACCTGGCCTTCGGTCACGGCATCCACTACTGCCTCGGCGCGCCACTGGCCCGGCTGGAGGGCGAGATCGCCTTCCGCAGCCTGCTCAAGGCGTTCCCGGACCTGAAGCTCGCGGTCTCGCCGTCCGAGCTTCAGTGGCGGATCAGCATCCTCATCCACGGGCTTGAGAAGCTGCCCGTAGTCCTGTGACCATCGGGGGATGCCTGTACGAGTAGTCCTGCCCGGAAGCACTCGATCGGCGGCCCATGGCTTCACACCGGCCGGCACGCTCGATCCGTCGACCGTAGTCACCGTAACGGTGGTGCTGCGGCGGCGGGCCGAGCTGCCGGCCGGTCTCGTGTCCGGGCCCGCGGTGATCGACCGACAGGAGCTGGCTGCCAGGTACGGGGCCGATCCCGCTGACGTGCAACGGGTTCGTGCCGTCCTGAGTGGACTCGGCGTTTCGGTCGTCGCCGAGGACGTCGCCTCGCGGCGGCTGTCCGTGCGGGGCGATCTGGCGGCGATGAACCGGGCGTTCGGCGTGTCGCTGGAGGCAGTGTCGATGGACGGCACGAGGCGGCGGCACCGGGTCGGGTCGCTGGAGGTGCCGGCCGAGCTGGGCGGCATCGTGACGGCCGTGCTGGGGTTGGACGACCGGCCGCAGGCCCGTCGGCCGCGGGCCGATGCCGGCGGGACCGTCGGCTACACACCGCCGCAACTGGGCCAGATCTACGGGTTCCCGGCGGCGGTTCCCGGGGTGGCGCAGACCATCGCCGTGATCGAGCTCGGCGGCGGCTACACCGATGCCGAGCTGTCGACGTACTTCCAGGGTCTGGGCGTCGGCCCGGTGCCGGTGCGGACGGTCGGTGTGGACGGTGGCGTGAACACCCCCGGCGAACCGGCCGACGACGAGGTGCTGCTGGACATCGAGGTCATCGGCGGGCTCGTGCCCGAGGTGCAGCAGCTCGTCTACTTCGCGCCCAACACCGACCAGGGCTTTGTCGACGCCGTCAGCACTGCCGTGCAAGCCTCGCCCACACCCGCCGCCGTGAGCATCAGCTGGGGCGCGGCCGAGGATCTGTGGACCGAGCAGACCCGTCTGGCCCTCGACGACGCCTTCGCCGACGCCGCCGCGCTCGGCGTCACCGTCGTCGCGTCTTCCGGCGACTGGGGTGCCGCCGACCAGCTGACCGACGGCAAACAGCACGTCGACTTCCCCGCCTCCAGCCCGCATGTGTTGTCCTGCGGCGGAACCTCGCTCACCGCCGACACGTCGACCGGCGTCATCGCCGCGGAGACGGTGTGGAACAACGGCGTCGGCAAACATGCCACCGGCGGCGGCGTGAGCATGTTCTTCCCCCGCCCCTCCTATCAATCCTCTTGCGGCGCACCGGATTCCGGCCGCGGCGTGCCCGACGTCGCCGCCGTCGCCGATCCCCAGACCGGGTACATGGTTCTTGTGCACGGCAAGAGCTATCCCGCCGGCGGCACCAGCGCCGTCGCCCCGCTCTGGGCCGCCCTTGTCGCTCGCCTCGGGCAACACCTGGGCCGGCCGCTCGGGCTGCTGCAACCGTTGCTGTACAAGGACTCTCGGCCCGCGGTGTTGACCGCCGGCTTCCGGGACGTCACCGCCGGCGACAACCAGGGCTACCCCGCATCGCCGGGCTGGGATCCGTGCACGGGCTTGGGTTCGCCGGACGGGACCGCGTTGTTGGCCGTGCTCAGTGGAGCACTACCTCCGGATTCGCCGGCGTAGGCCCGTCCAGGATCGACTCCGACCGACCAGACCGAGCACTGAGAAATCGCTGAGCCGCAGCGGGTTAGGGTCACGCGGTGACGCCCGACGAGCTGCTCGCCCTGGACCGTGCCCACGTCTGGCACCCGTACGCGCCCATGCCCGGCCGGATCGACCCGCTGGTCGTGACCGCCGCCGAGGGCGTGCGCCTGCGCCTGGCCGACGGGCGCGAGCTGGTCGACGGCATGGCGTCCTGGTGGTCGGCGATCCACGGCTACCGGCACCCGGTGCTGGACGCGGCCGTGCGCGACCAGCTCGGCCGGATGAGCCACGTGATGTTCGGCGGCCTGACCCACGAGCCGGCGGTCCAGCTGGCCAAGAAGCTGGTGGACATCACGCCGGAGCCGTTGCAGCACGTGTTCCTGGCCGACTCCGGCTCGGTGTCGGTGGAGGTCGCGATCAAGATGTGCCTGCAGTACTGGTGCTCGCTGGGGAAGCCGGCCAAGCGGCGGCTGCTGACGTGGCGGCGCGGCTACCACGGCGACACGTTCCACCCGATGAGCGTCTGCGATCCCGAGGGCGGCATGCACTCGCTGTGGGCGGGCGTGCTGCCGGAGCAGGTCTTCGCCGACGCGCCGCCGGCCGAGATCGAGCACGACTACGTGCAGCACCTGGTGGACCTGGTCGAGCAGCACGCCGACGAGCTGGCGGCGATCGTGGTCGAGCCGGTGGTGCAGAACGCCGGCGGTATGCGCTTCCACGACCCCCGCTACCTGCACGTGCTGCGGGAGGTCAGCCTGGCCAACGACGTGCTGCTGGTGTTCGACGAGATCGCCACCGGCTTCGGCCGCACCGGCGAGCTGTTCGCCGCCGACCACGCCGGCATCAGCCCGGACGTCATGTGCGTCGGCAAAGCCATGACCGGCGGCTACCTGACCATGTCCGCGGCCCTGTGCACGTCGCGTGTGGCCGACGGCATCTCCAAGGGCGAGGTCCCAGTGCTGGCCCACGGGCCGACGTACATGGGCAACCCGCTGTCCGCGGCGGTGGCCAACGCCTCCATCGACCTGTTGCTGGGCCAGGACTGGCGGGCCGAGATCAAGCGCATCGAGACCGGCCTGCACGCCCTGGAGGCGGCGCGGAACCTCCCCGGCGTCGCTGACGTGCGAATTCTGGGCGCCATCGGGGCCGTGCAGCTCGACCACCCGGTCGACATGGCCGCCGCGCAGCAGGCCGCCGTCGATCACGGAGTGTGGCTGCGGCCGTTCAACGACCTCATCTACACCATGCCGCCGTACGTGATCGGGGACGACGACCTGGCCCAGGTCTGCGACGCGATAGTCGCGGCCGCCACCGCCGCCTGACCTTCTCCGGGCGTCACACGCGGTCCGCACTTGCCTCTTGGCGGCAGCAATGTGACATTCGCCGGGTGCGGCCAGGACCTCGGCGGGTGGCCCCGCTGAGGCACGCACTAATCTGATGGGTCGTGAACATCCTCGTGATCACCGGCACCGGCACCGGGGTCGGCAAGACCATGGTCACCGCGGCCTGTGCCGCCCTCGCGGTGGACAACGGCCAGCGGGTCGCCGTGGTCAAACCGGCCCAGACCGGCATCGGCCCGCACGAGCCCGGCGACCTGGACGAGGTCGCGAGAATCGCCGGCAAGGTCACCACGCGTGAGCTGCGCCGCTACCCGGAGCCGCTGGCCCCGGACACCGCGGCGGCCCGCGCCGGCCTGCCCCAGGTGCACCCCGGGGAGATCGCCTCGGTGGTCGCGGAGCTGGCCGCCGAGCACGACCTGGTGCTGGTCGAGGGCGCGGGCGGGCTGCTCGTCCGGTTCGACGACGAGGGCGCGACGCTGGCCGACGTGGCCTGGGCACTCAACGCGCTCGTGCTCATCGTCGCGGAGCCCGGCCTCGGCACCCTCAACCACACCGCGCTGACCGCCGAGGTGCTGCTCAAGCGGGGCGTCGAGTGCGCGGGCGTGGTCATCGGCAGCTGGCCGGCCGAGCCGGACCTGGCCTCGCGCTGCAACCTCGTCGACCTACCGGAGGCAGCCGGCGGACCGCTGCTGGGCGCGCTGCCGGCGGGCGCGGGACTGTTGGACCCCGCGGACTTTCTCGAGGTCGCGAGGGCGGCCATGTCGCCGTGGCTGGGCGGCACGTTCGATCCGGACGTGTTCGCCGAGCAGTTCACGGCGTGAGACTCGTAACACGATTCGACGAGGTCACGTGCGGCAGACTGCTGCCGAGCGTCGCCCCGAGCAAGGAGAGCTGCCTGTGACCGCCGTCGACACCGACATCATCGCCGTTGCCCGTGAGCAGGTGCTCGAGCGCGGCGAGCAGCTGTCCCAGGAACAGCTGCTCGAGGTGCTCCGGCTCGGCGACGACCGGCTGGCGGACCTGCTGCAGCTGGCCCACGAGGTGCGGATGCGCTGGTGCGGGCCGGAGGTCGAGGTCGAGGGCATCGTCAGCCTGAAGACCGGCGGCTGCCCCGAGGACTGCCACTTCTGCTCCCAGTCCGGCCGCTTCCCGTCGCCGGTGCGCTCGGCCTGGCTGGACATCCCCGGCCTGGTGCGCAGCGCCCGCGAGACCCGCGACACCGGGGCCACCGAGTTCTGCATCGTGGCCGCCGTCCGCGGCCCGGACGCCCGGCTGCTGTCCCAGGTCCGCGAGGGCATCAAGGCCATCCGCGAGGACGGCAACGACATCCAGATCGCCTGCTCGCTCGGCATGCTCACGCAGGAGCAGGTGGACGAGCTGGTGGCGATGGGGGTGCACCGCTACAACCACAACCTGGAGACCGCCCGCTCGCACTTCCCGAACGTGGTCACCACGCACACGTGGGAAGAGCGCTGGGAGACCCTGCGCATGATCCGCGAGGCCGGCATGGAGGTCTGCTGCGGCGGCATCATCGGCATGGGCGAGAGCGTGGAGCAGCGGGCCGAGTTCGCCGCGCAGCTGGCCGAGCTCGGGCCGGACGAGTGCACGATGAACTTCCTGATCCCGCAGCCCGGCACCCCGTACGAGCAGTACGAGGTGGTCGAGGGCCGGGACGCGCTGCGGACCGTGGCCGCGTTCCGGCTGGCCATGCCGCGGCCGCTGCTGCGCTTCTCCGGCGGCCGCGAGCTGACCTTCGGCGACCTGGGCACCAAGCAGGGCATGCTCGGCGGCATCAACGCCATCATCGTCGGCAACTACCTGACCAACCTCGGCCGGCCCGCGGCCCAGGACCTGGCGATGCTGGACGAGCTGAGCATGCCGGTCAAGGCGCTGAACCAGTCGCTATGAGCGCCGAATTCTGTGCCCGGTGCGGGCAGGGCATCGCCGAGGGCGACCACGCTCGCTGCGCCGCCATGTTGGCCACCTACGACCCGCCGCGGTTCTGCGGGCAGTGCGGGCGGCGCATGGTCGTGCAGGTGACACCCGCCGGATGGGTGGCGAATTGCAGCCGACACGGCGAGCGAACGTCGACGTCACCGAGCGTCGGCTAGGGTCGCTCGAATGTCGGAGCAAGCGGGCGAGCGGGCCGAGCCGATGCGCATCCCGCCGGTGACCGAGAAGGACCCGGAGCCGGCGTCCTCGGCGATGTCCTCTCCCTCGGCGTCCTCGGTGTCCTCTGAGGTCCGGACGCCGTCGGTGGCCGAGATCATGGCGATGCTGCCGCAGGCCAGGCGGCCCCGGGTGGTCGTCAAGCGGGACCTGCTGCCCGCGGTCAGCGTCGCCTCCACGGTGGCGCTCACCGGGCTGCTGGTCGGCTGGCTGTGGTCCATCCTGGCGCCGGCGCAGCGCGTGATCCTGGTCGACGGCCAGCAGTTGCCGCTGCTGGACGAGAGCTACCACCGGTTCGACGACCTGATCCTTTTTGTGCTGATCGGGCTGGGCATGGGCCTCGTCGTCGGCGGTGTGGTGTGGATGCTGCGGGAACGCCGCGGCCCCGTGATCATGATCGCCGCCGTGCTGGGCTCGGCGCTGGCCGCGTGGCTGGCCATGAAGGTCGGCGTCTCCTGGGCCGGCAGCCACTACGCCCTCTCCGGCACGCCGGCCAACCGATCCGTGTTCGAGCAGGCCCCGGTCCTGGAGTCCACCTGGGTCATCCTGGCCCAGCCTTTGGCCACCGCCCTGGCCTACGGCACCTTGACCGCCTGGAACGGCATGGACGACCTCGGCCGCCGCCTCGGCTGATTGTCAAGCCCCTGACGTTTGGAAAGGACCATTCCTGACGTTCAGCGTGAGGAATTGCGCTTTCACGCAGCTTGCTCAGTTGGTGCTGGGGCGGATGGAGAACTCCGAGAGCGCGGCGGGGATGGCGCGGAGTTCGCGCAGGATGCCGGTCTCACGGTTGAGCACGCGGCGGACCATTCGCAGGCGGCGCAAGGGGTTGCGCTCCTCCAACAGGCCCTGGCGGTCCTCAATGGTCAGCAGGCAGTCGGCGGCCAGCAGGTGGGCCAGGGTGCCGGTGTCGGCCCCGATCTCGGGCTCGGTCCAGTCCTCACGGTGCCAGGCGGCGTTGCAGTAGCGGCGATGCGCGGCCCGCGCGGACTCGGACAGCTGGGGCGCGGCGGCGACATTCGCGCCGGCCACTTCCGCGTCGGGCAGCCATTCCACGCTGCCCAACAGGTACGGCGCGCCGGCGGAGTCCAGGTCCAGCAGGCGAAAGCGGCGCTCGCCCCGCGTGACGATGTCGAACCGGCCGTCGGGCAGCCGGTCGACCTGGCGCAGCGTGGCCGAGCAGCCGACCTCGTGCAACTGGGAAAGCTCGTCCACATCGGTGAACCAGCCCTGTCTGATCGCGACCACGCCGAAGCTGCGCCCGGTCACCGCGCCGGTCACCAGATCCACGGTGAGCTGACGGTAGCGCGGCTCGAAAATGTGCAACGGCAACGACGCCCCGGGCAACAGCACCGTGCCCAGCGGGAAGATCGGGAGCGTCTCGGCCACACCGTCTACCGTACGTCGGAGGCCGTTCCCCTGCTGGGTGGTCGCAGCACGGCGAACGGGTCCGTGACGAGCATTCCGTGCCCGGTGAACCGGAACAGCGCAGCTGGGCGGCCTCCGGACGGCCCGGGCGGCGAAGTGTGACCGGTGGGCTCCAGAAGTCCGCGCCGGGACAGCACCCGCTGCAGGTTGGTCGCGGCGACGCGGTAGCCCAGCGCCGCCGAGTACAGCCCGCGCAGCGCCGAGATGGTGAACTCCGGCGGCGCCAGCGCGAAGCCTAGGTTGGTGTACGAGAGCTTGGCCCGCAGCCGGCCCTGCGCCCGCCGCACGATCGCCTCATGGTCGAAGGCGGTGTCCGGCAGATCGTCCACGGGGTACCAGGCGGTGTCCGCGGGCACCTCGGGGTCGACGTCGCACGGGATCAGCCCGACGAACGCGGTGGCCACGATCCGGCCGCCGGGCACCCGGTCCGGGGCGCTGAACACGGCGAGCTGCTCGACATGGGCCAGCTTCCTGACGTCCACCTTCTCGGCCAGCTGCCGGCGGATCGACGCCTCCACGTCCTCGTCCTCGCGCAGCCGCCCACCGGGCAGTGACCAGCGGCGGGCGTGTGGTTCCTGAGCGCGCTGCCAGAGCAGGACCTGAAGTGATTCCCGCCTCACCTGGAGCACTGCGGCCAAGACTTCATTGCCTGTTAACCCCGGTTGGCTGATAGGATCTGGCACGTTTTCGATTCTAAGGCGAAAACTGGGTGGGCCGCAACATAGGAGGACAACCATGGCCGCTACCGCACAGTTGGAGCGGACCGAGGACGGCTGGACCGGGGTCCAGCCGGACGCCGCCTGGCGGGAGGAGGTCCGCCGACTGGTCGACGAGCGCGACGCCGTCCTGCTCGCGCACAACTACCAGTTGCCCGAGATCCAGGACATCGCCGACCACACCGGCGACTCGCTGGCGCTGTCCCGCATCGCGGCCAGCAGCAGCAAGTCGACCATCGTGTTCTGCGGTGTGCACTTCATGGCCGAGACGGCCAAGATCCTCAGCCCGGACAAGCGGGTGCTCATCCCGGACGCCCGCGCCGGCTGCTCGCTGGCCGACTCGATCACCGGGGAGCAGCTGCGCGAGTGGAAGGCCGAGCACCCCGGCGCTGTCGTCGTCTCGTACGTGAACACGACGGCCGAGGTCAAGGCCGAGACCGACATCTGCTGCACGTCCTCGAACGCGGTCGACGTGGTGGCCTCCATCCCGGCCGACCGCGAGGTGCTGTTCTGCCCGGACCAGTTCCTCGGCGCGCACGTGCGCCGGGTGACCGGCCGGGACAACGTGCACGTGTGGGCCGGCGAGTGCCACGTGCACGCCGGCATCAACGGCCCCGAGCTGGCCGAGCGGGCCGCCGCCAACCCGGATGCGGACCTGTTCATCCACCCGGAGTGCGGCTGCGCCACCTCGGCGCTGTACCTGGCCGGCGAGGGCGCGGTGCCGGCGGAGAAGGTCAAGATCCTTTCCACCGGCGACATGCTGACCGCGGCGCGGCAGACCAACGCCCGCAGTGTGCTGGTGGCCACCGAGGTGGGCATGCTGCACCAGCTGCGCAAGGCCGCCCCGGAGATCGACTTCCAGGCGGTCAACGAGCGGGCCTCGTGCCGGTACATGAAGATGATCACGCCGTCGGCGCTGCTGCGCTGCCTGCGGGAGGAGGCCGACGAGGTCTTCGTGGACGCCGACACGGCTGCGAAGGCTCGCGCTTCGGTGCGGCGGATGATCGAGATCGGCCAGCCCGGCGGTGCGGAGTGAAGCCCCGCTGGGAGGCGTCGGCCGACGTGGTCGTCGTCGGCACCGGCGTGGCCGGCCTGACCGCCGCGCTCGACGCCCACGCCCTGGGCCTGCGGGTTCTGGTCGTCACGAAGGCGGCGTTGGGGGACGGCAACACCCGCTGGGCGCAGGGCGGCGTGGCCGTGGTGCTGCCCGGTGAGCACGAGGAAGGCGACACCGTCGACCGGCACGTGGCCGACACGCTGACCGCCGGCGCGGGGCTGTGCGACGCCGCCGCGGTGTCGGCGATCGTCAGCGGCGGCCCGGCGGCGGTGACCAGGCTGCGCCGGTGGGGCGCGGTGTTCGACCAGGGTTCGGACGGCAAGCTGGCGCGTACCCGGGAAGGCGGCCACACGGCGTTCCGTGTCGTGCACGCCGGCGGCGACGCGACCGGGGCCGAGGTCGAACGCGCCCTGCTGGCGCAGGCCCGTGACGGCCGGATCGCCATGCTGGACAACCACGTCGCGGTCGAGGCACTGCGGACGCCGTCCGGCGCGGTCGGTGGTTTGCTTGTGCTGGACGGAAACGGTGTGCCCGGCGTGCTGCGGGCACCAGCCGTGCTGCTGGCCACCGGCGGCGTCGGCCAGATGTACCAGGCGACGTCCAACCCCGAGGTCGCCACCGCCGACGGCATCGCGCTGGCGCTGCGGGCCGGCGCGGTCGTGGCCGACCTGGAGTTCGTGCAGTTCCACCCGACCGTCCTGTACACCGGTTCCGGCGCTCGCGGGCGGTGCCCGCTGGTGACGGAGGCGGTCCGCGGCGAGGGCGCGGTTCTGGTCGACGCCAACGGTTCCCGGGTGATGCTCGGCGTGCATCCGCTGGCCGATCTGGCGCCACGGGACGTGGTGTCGGCGGCGATCACCCGTCGGATGAACGAGACCGGCACCGATCACGTGTTCCTGGACGCCACGCACCTCGATGGGCAGGCGTTCCGTCGTCGCTTCCCGACCGTGTACGCGGCCTGCGCCACCGTCGGCGTCGACCCGTCGGTGGACCCGATTCCCGTTGCCCCGGCGGCCCATTTCTCCTGTGGCGGCGTGGTGGCCACTGTGGACGGTCGGACCGCGGTGAACGGCCTCTACGCCGCCGGCGAGGTCGCGCGGTCCGGTCTGCACGGGGCGAACCGCCTGGCGTCCAACAGCCTGCTGGAGGGTCTGGTCGTCGGTTCCCGTGCCGCACGGGCGATCGCGCAGGACCGGGCGCTTGGCCGGCTCGGCGACCCGCGCAAGGCCGAGCCGCTCGGCTCGCTGGCCGCAGCCGTGACCGAGCGAGATGTCTTGCAGCGCACCATGTCCCGGCACGCGGCCATCGGCCGCAACGTCGACGGCCTGGCCGCGGCCGCGGCCGTGCTGGAGAAGTCGACCGTCGTCCGTCCACTTCGGACACGTGAGTCGGTCGAGGACGCCGCGCTGACCATGGCCGCGGACATCCTGCTGGCCGTGGCGGCCGAGCGCACCGAGTCGCGCGGCTGCCATGTCCGCACCGACTATCAGGGCCGCAACGACGCCGTGTGGCAGCGGTCCATCCCCGTGCGACTGGACGCGGCCGGCCGGCCGTTCCTGTTCGAGCGGGCCTTGCTTGGAGGTGTGGCGTGACCATCGATATCGAAGACATGCGGCGGGTCATCAAGACTGCCCTGGCCGAGGACCTGCGGTACGGGCCGGACGTCACCACGCTGGCCACGGTGCCGTCCGAGTCCATCGCCGTCGGCAGCTTCACGCCGCGCAAGCCCGGCACTATCGCCGGGGTGCCGGCCGCGTTGGCCGTGCTGGACGAGGTCACCGACTACGAGGTCGTGTCGCGCGTCGAGGACGGTTCCCGGCTGGCCGCCGGCGAACCGGCCCTGGTTGTGCGTGGGCCGGTCCGTGGGCTCGTCACCGCCGAGCGGACCGCCCTGAACCTGCTGTGCCACCTTTCCGGCATCGCCACCGCCACCGCCGCGTGGGTCGAGGTCATCGCCGGAACCGGTTGTGCCGTCAGGGATTCCCGCAAGACCCTGCCCGGGCTGCGGCTGCTGGAGAAGTACGCCGTGCGCTGCGGCGGCGGCGTCAACCACCGCCTCGGGCTCGGCGACGCCATTCTCATCAAGGACAACCACGTCCAGGCCGCCGGCTCCGTCACGGCCGCGCTGTCCGCCGCCCGCGCCTTCGCCCCCGAGCTGACGTGCGAGGTCGAGGTCGACACCCTCGACCAGCTCGACGAGGCCCTGGCCGCCAACGCCGAGCTGGTGCTGCTGGACAACTTCACCGTCGCGGACTGCGCGGAAGCCTTCCGCCGCACCAAGGCCGCCGGCACCGGCACGCTGCTGGAGGCGTCCGGGGGACTGACCCTGGACGTGGCCCGGGCGTATGCCGAGACCGGGGTCGACTACCTGTCGGTCGGCGGGCTCACCCACTCCTCCCCGGCCCTGGACCTGGGGCTGGACATGTAGTCGGCGCATACTGGGCCCGTGGGGGATGTCTGGTTACGCCACACCCGTGGCTACGGGGTGGCACTCGTGCTCCAGCTGATCGGCTTGCTGGGGATGGTGCTGGCGTTGGCCGCCGCCGCGCATGCCGTCGGTGTCGGGTTCGTGGTGTGGGCGGTCGGACTGCTGCCGCTCTTCCTGTGGCAGTTCGTGCCGCGGTACCGGATCCGCGGCGACCGGCTGACCGTGCACTGGATCTGGCGTCGGTCCTGTCAACTGCCCGATGTCACGTACGCGAGCCTCTACCGGTTGAAGAGCCGCACCGGCCGGGGGCCGGCCTCGCTCGTGCTCGTCGTCGACCGGCGGATCAAGATCAGACTGGCCGACGCGCTGTGGTGCCACTGCCACTACCGGCCGGCCGACCTGCGGGCCTTCGCCGACAGCCTGGCCCGCTCGCCCCATCCCGAGGCTCGGGCCACCGCGGCCTGGCTGCGCTGGTTCGCGGACGATCCCGAGCGGCCCTGGCCCGCACAGCACGTCCTGAAGCCGGTCCGGCGGCACCTCCTGGACCTGGAGCGCATCGACCACGCGGGCGGCGGCCCCGGCGCACACTCCGGCCGGAGGACCGGCCGGCGCTGACGACAGCCCGGCCAAGTCGCCGCACCCCGAGCCGCCGGCCGCCGCGGCCTGGGTCGCGGTTCGCTGCTGATCCGAAGGGGCAGCCCCGGCCGCCTCGCCGGTCCTGAGGCCGCTCAGGCGTACCTGCCATGGTCTCGTTAGGGTCGGGGTGTGCGTCGCATCCTGCTCACCGCCTGCCTGCTCACCACCGCCGTGGTCCTGGCGGCGTGCACCGGCGAGCCGACGCCGAGCCGGCCCGGGACCGTCGACGACAACACCACCATCACGCTGGCCGATGCCGCCGAGCCCGGCACCTTGAACCCCGTTCTGGGATTCGCGCCCGAGGGCGGCTCGCGGATGTACGACGGCCTGGTGGGCTACCAGGCCGACCGGACGCTGCGGCCGGTGCTGGCCACGGATCTGCCGCAGCCGTCGCCGGACGGCAAGGCGTGGACGGTGAAGCTGCACGAACGGGTGCGGTTCTCCGACGGCAGCCCGCTGACCGCGGCCGACGTCGCGGCCGAGTACAACGCGGTGCTCGACCCGGCGGTGAAATCCCCGCTGCGGCCGGACTTCGACATGCTCGCCGGCGTGACGGCGGTGGACGACCTGACCGTCCGCTTCGACCTGTCGTTCCCCTTCCCGTCCTTCCCGACCCGGCTGGTGCTCGGCGTCATCCCGCACACGGCGCTGGCTGCCGCTCAGCCGCCCGGCACGGGCGCGTACGCCGTGGCGGCCTGGGACAAGGGCAAGCAGCTGGTGCTGGGGCTGAACAAGTACTACTACGGCGTGCCGCCCAAGATCGTGAAGGCCACCGTGGTCTTCGTGCCCGACGACGCCACCCGGATCCAGCGGCTGCAGAACGGCGACTTCGACGGCATCGAGGTGCCGCCGTCGGAGGCCGTCGCGGTGGCCAAGGTCGACGGCGTCAAGGTCATCACCGAGGACACCGCCGACTACCGGGCCGTCACGCTGCCGGCGGACAACCCCGTCACCGGCGACCGCTCGGTGCGGCTGGCGCTGAACTTCGCCATCGACCGCAAGGACCTCATCGGCAACGCGCTGGGCGGCAAGGGCACGCCGGCGTCCACGCCAATGCCGGACTCGCTGCCCGAGTTCGTCGACCCGCAGGCCGTCTACCGCTTCGACCGGGCCGCCGCCGGCCGCATCCTCGACCAGGCCGGCTGGGTCGCCGGCCCCGACGGCACGAGGTCCAAGGGCGGCGTGCGGGCTGCCTTCACCGTCGGCTACCCGGCCGGCGACCTGGAGCGCCGGGCCGTCGCGCAAGCGTTTGCCACCCAGCTCCGGGCCATCGGCTTCGACGTCACCGCCGCCCCCGGCGCCGGCGGCGCGCAGATCGTCGCCGGCGGCAACCCCTTCGACCCCGACCTGGCCGTCCGCCAGGTGCTGCGGACCGGCGGCGCCGCCAACACCACCGGCTACTCCGACGCCGTCGTCGACACGGCCCTCGACACCGCCCACAAGGCCACCGACCCGGCCGCCCGGGCCACCGCCTTCCGCGCCGCCCAGCGGGCCTACATCGGCGACCCCAGCCTGGTCACGTTGGCCTTCGTCACGCACACCTACGCCGTGCACGACAACTGGGCCGGCTCGGTCGTCATCACCGAGCCGGCCGTGCACGGGCCGCTGACCTGGGGCCCGTGGTGGAATCTGGAGACCTGGACCATTCGCTGAGCCGCTGCACGAAGGTGGCTCGGCGATCACGGATTCCTTTGTTCACGTCGTGAACGAACAACTGGGAAAAGGGACGATCCGGTCGTCGGCGACAACCCGGACGCGGACGCCGCGGCGGGACGCCGTCGCACGGGCCGGTGCCGACCGGCTTGGACGGCGACCTCGGTACGCTGATGGCCATGCTCAACCGCACCGACCTGCGTGGTCACGTCCCGTCCGCGGCTCAACTGCGCGTCACCCTGCCGCGCGCCGAGGTCGACGTGGACGTGGTGCTGCATCAGGTGCGGCCGATCGTCGAGGCGGTGCGCGACCGGGGTGTGCCGGCGGTGCTGGAGTTCGCGGAGCGGTTCGACCGGATCAAGCCGGCCTCGGTCCGCGTCCCGTCGGAGCGCATCGCGCAGGCCCTGGCCGAGCTGGACCCGAAGGTTCGGGAGGCGCTGGAGGAGTCGATCGCCCGGGCCCGGAAGGTGCACGCCGACCAGTGCCGCCAGGACAAGACCACCGAGGTGGTGCCCGGCGGCACGGTCACCGAGCGCTGGGTGCCGGTGGGCCGGGTCGGCCTGTACGCGCCGGGCGGCCTGGCCGTGTACCCGTCGACCGTGGTGATGAACGTGGTGCCGGCGCAGACGGCGGGCGTGGGCTCGCTGGTGGTGTGCTCGCCGCCGCAGGCCGAGCACGGTGGCCTGCCGCACCCGACGATCCTGGCGGCGTGCGCGCTGCTGGACGTCGAAGAGGTGTGGGCGGCCGGCGGCGCGCAGGCCATCGCGCTGCTGACGTACGGCGGCGTGGACACCGACGGCGCCGGGCTGGACGCGGTGGACATGATCACCGGTCCCGGCAACATCTACATGACGGCGGCCAAGCGGCTGCTGCGCGGCCTGGTCGGCATCGACTCCGAGGCCGGCCCGACCGAGATCGCCATCCTGGCCGACGACACCGCCGACCCGGCGCACGTGGCGGCCGACCTGATCAGCCAGGCCGAGCACGACACGCTGGCGGCCAGCGTCCTGGTGACCGACTCGGAGCGGCTGGCCGACGCGGTCGACGCCGAGCTGCACCGGCAGGTGGGCGCGACCAAGCACAGCGCCCGCATCGCGGAGGCGTTGGCCGGCCGGCAGTCCGGCTGCATCCTGGTGTCCACCGTGGACGATGGGCTGACGGTCGTCAACTCCTACGCGGCCGAGCACCTGGAGATCCAGACGGCCGACGCCCGCGCGGTGGCGGCCCGGGTCACCAACGCGGGCGCGGTCTTCGTCGGCGCCTACGCGCCGGTCTCGCTGGGCGACTACTGCGCCGGCTCCAACCACGTGCTGCCCACCGCCGGCTGCGCCCGTCATTCCTCGGGCCTGTCCGTGCAGACCTTCCTGCGTGGCATCCACGTCATCGACTACACCGAGGACGCGTTGCGCGACGTCGCCGACAAGGTGGTCGCGCTGGCCAACGCCGAGGACCTGCCCGCTCACGGCCAAGCCGTCACCGCACGCTTCAAGGACTCCTGAATGACCAAGCCCATTGGCGCGCACGTCCAGCTCGCCGACCTGCCGCTGCGGGAGGACCTGCGCGGCCGGACGCCCTACGGGGCGCCGCAGCTGGACGTGCCGGTTCGGCTCAACACCAACGAGAACCCCTACCCGCCGCCGCCCGAGCTGGTCGCCGACGTCGCCGCCGCGGCGGCCGAGATCGCGACCACGCTGCACCGCTACCCTGACCGCGACGCCGTATCGCTGCGCACCGAGCTCGCCGCCTATCTGGCCTCGTCCACGGGCGTGCCGGTGACGGTGGAGAACGTGTGGGCGGCCAACGGCTCCAACGAGATCCTCCAGCAGCTGCTCCAGGCGTTCGGCGGCCCCGGCCGCAGCGCGCTGGGCTTCGAGCCGTCGTACTCGATGCACCCGATCATCGCCGCCGGCACCCGCACCGACTGGGTGCCCACCCCGCGCCGGCCCGATTTCTCCCTGGACACCGAGGAAGCGGCCCGGGTCATCGTCGAGAAGGCGCCGGACCTGGTGTTCATCACCAGCCCGAACAACCCGACCGGCCAGGCCATCCCGCTGGACCAGCTGCGCGAGCTGGTCGCCGTGACGCCCGGCGTGATCGTCATCGACGAGGCGTACGCGGAGTTCAACGAGCACGCCAGCACGCTGGGCCTGCTGGCCGAGTTCGCCGACAAGCTGGTGGTCACGCGGACCATGAGCAAAGCGTTCGCCTTCGCCGGCGGCCGCCTCGGCTACCTGGCCGCCGCGCCGGCGCTGGTCGACGCGTTGCAGCTGGTGCGTCTGCCGTACCACCTGTCGGCGCTGACCCAGGCCGCCGCGCTGGCCGCGCTCCGGCACGGCGAGCAGACCCTCGGGTCGGTGGCCAAGCTGGTCGCCGAGCGCCACCGGGTGGTGGACTCGTTGGCCGGTATGGGTTTCCAGGTCGTGCCCAGCGACGCCAACTTCGTCCTGTTCGGACGGTTCGACGACGCCAAGGCCGCCTGGCAGTCCTATTTGGACCGTGGCGTGCTGATCAGGGACGTCGGCATCGCCAACCACCTCAGGGTCAGCATCGGGACGCCGGCGGAGAACGACGCGTTCCTCTCGGCCAGCAAGGAGATCGCCACATGACCCGGATCGGGCGCATCGAGCGCGCCACCAAGGAGTCCTCCGTGCTGGTCGAGATCGACCTGGACGGCACGGGCAAGGTCGAGATCGACACCGGCGTGCCGTTCTACGACCACATGCTGACCGCGTTCGGCGTGCACGGCAGCTTCGACCTGGTGGTGCGGGCGACCGGCGACACGCACATCGACGCCCACCACACCGTGGAGGACGTGGCGATCGTGCTGGGCCAGGCCATCCGCCAGGCGCTGGGCGACAAGGCCGGCATCCGACGGTTCGGCGACTGCTGGATACCGATGGACGAGGCGCTGGCCCACGCCGCCGTCGACGCCTCGGGGCGGCCGTACTGCGTGCACGTCGGCGAGCCGGAGTCGATGGAGTCTTTCACCGTCGGCAACAACTACGCCACCGTGCTCAACCGGCACGTGTTCGAGTCGCTGGCCTTCCACGCCCAGCTGGCGCTGCACGTCCGCGTGATCCACGGCCGCGACCCGCACCACATCACCGAGGCCGAGTACAAGGCCATCGCCCGCGCGCTGCGGGCGGCGACCGAGCCGGACCCGCGGGTGTCGGGCGTGCCGTCCACCAAGGGGGTGCTGTGATGTCGCAGCACGAGTACATCGCCATCGCGCTGCTGGCCGTGGCCGGCTTCCTGATCGGCGGCGTCTACACCATGTGGAAGACGGCCAAGATCGCCGCGGCGGTGCTGGGCGTGCTCGCCCTGCTGGCCGCCGGCGGCGCGATCGCCTGGTTCATGTCCAGCTGAGGTAGCCGGCGGGCACGTGTGCGGTGAGCCAGACTCCGTTGGCGCTCAACCGGAACTCGTGCCCGTCGGCGTGCATGCGGCCGGCGTCCACGGCCAGCACGACCGGCTTGCCGCGGCGCGAGCCCACTTTGATCGCCGTGGGGACATCCGGTGACAGGTGGACGTCGTGCCGGGTCATCGGCCGCAGCCCGTCGGTCATGATGGCGTCCAGGAACTTGGCCACCGTGCCGTGGTAGAGCGTGTCCGGCGGGGTCCGGACCGGCAGGTCGAGCTCGACCGGCACGGTGTGGCCCTGGTTGGCCCGGATCCGGTCGCCGGTCTCGTCGAAGGCGAAGCGCTGCTTGTCGTTGGTGGCGACGACGAGTTCAAGCTGCTCACGGCTGATGCCGAGGGCGGCGGTCAGCGCCTTGGCGTCGGTCCAGCCATCGGGGGAGAGCCGGATGCCGATCTCCTCGGGGGCGTGTCTGAGATAGCGCGACATCCGCCGGGAGAGCCGGTTGGTGTTCTTCTCGTTCATGTCCCGGAAGTGTGGGCCGCCGGATCGGCCGACGTCCATCGAGAATTCAGCCGGCCAGGTCGAGCTCGTTGAGCACGTGGTCGGCCAGCAGCACGTCGGTGCCGGCCAGGCCGGTCGAGCAGAACAGGGTGATCTGGCCCTCGCTGATCCGGCCGGGCAGGTCGCCGGCGATGATGCCGCCGAGGTGGGCCAGCTTGCGTCCGGTGAAGAACGGGTTGCCGTAGGCGGCGGCCTGCGCGGGCGAGTCGCTGGCCACGATCGCGGCCACGCTGGCCAGCTCCGGCGGCAGCTCGCTGGCGCCGCGCAGCTTGGGCCCGATCGTGTTGACGTGGCAGCCCGGGGCGAACGCGGTGGCCGGCAGCACCGGCCGGGTCGACTTGGTCGCCACCAGCACGACGTCGGCGTCCCGCACGGCCTCGACCGAGTCGGCCAGGTCGATGGCGTTGAGCCCGAGCTCGTCACGGGCCCGCGCGGCGAACTTGGCCCGGTTGGCCGGCGTCGGCGAGCTCACTCGGACCTCGCTGAAGGTGCGCACCGCGCAGGCGGCCCACAGCTGGGCCCACGACTGCGTGCCGGAGCCGATGACCGCGCACACCGAGGCGTCGTGCTTGGCCAGCGCGTCGACGGCCGCGCCGCCGAGAGCGCCGGTGCGCAGCGCGCCCAGGGCCGTGCCGACGACGACGCCGCGCAGCGTGCCCACGTTGTCCCACACGGCAACCAGCTGGTCGGCGTGCCCGGGCCACAGGCCGTAGCAGCGGAAACCCACGGTGCCGGAAGCATTTCCGCCGACCGTGAACACGAGTTCCGTTGAGCCGACGTCGATTCCGGTGCGCGGCGGGGCCTTGAGCGTGCCGTGGTAGGCGTCCACGAGGGCGTCTCGGGAAACTCGGACCGCCGCCCCGGCCAGCAGGGCGGTGCGCACATCGGCGTCCGAGATGACCTTCACGTCTCCAGTCTGCGTCCGCCGGCACCGGCCTTCAAGCAGACTTGGGCAGCTGCATCCTTATGGCGCAACGGTGATCACTGTGTGGTGGGCGGCGCCACTCAGTCGATACCCCCCTCGGCGGCAGCGCGCAGCCGGGGCGCTCCCGGACCGTAGTCGGCCATGCGGTCCTCGGCGTTGACCAGCGTGCACACCTTCAGCGACAGGCAGCCGCAGCCGACGCAGCCGTTCAGTTTGTCGCGAAGTCGTTGCAGGGAGTCGATTCGCGCCTCCAGCTCGTCCTTCCACTGCCGCGACAGGCGAGCCCAGTCGGCCTTGGTCGGCGTGCGCTGCTCGGGCAGCGTGGCCAGCGCCGCGCCGATGTCCTCGAGGCTGAGCCCCACTCGTTGCGCCGTGCGGATGAACGCCAGGCGGCGCAGCACCGAGCGCGGGTAGCGGCGCTGGTTGCCGGCCGTGCGCTCGGCCGCGATCAGGCCGCGTTCCTCGTAGAACCGCAGCGCCGTCTGCGCGACTCCGCTGCGTTCGGACACCTGGCCGATGGACAGCCAGTCGGGGAGTTTCACCACCCGATGAGCCTAACCTGGAGTTAACTCGAACGCTCAGACCCCTCGCTGCTGTGGCACCATCACCAGCCGATCGGGCGCTCCACCACCCGCCACCCACCACCGCACCCGGCCCAGCGTCGGCCACTGCCGCCGGCGTTGGGTGATCGTCGCCACCGTGAACTCCGTCCACAGGAACGAGCTCCGGTCGTCGCAGCCGAACGGCACGAACCCCCTCGTCGCAGATGGGCGCACCGATCGGGCCGCCAGCGGTCCGGGTCGCACTCGTCGGATTTCGGCGTGCAGTTGCCGGTCCCGGTGCAGCGATCCCCGGCCGCAGCAGCAGTTCCGCCCCCGGTCACCGCGGGATTCCGCCCAGCCGAACGGGTTTCACCACCGTGCGCATCACCAGCAACACCGGATGCAGGCGCAACACCCCGCTCACCACGCGTCGGGTGTAGCGCAGGTTCGCCACGTCCATTGCGGTGATGCGGCGGCCGGCCAGCACCGTGTCCACCCCAGCCGTGCAACCGTGCCGCCGCGTGCGGATGCGAGGCCAACTCGTGCCACGAACACCGTCAGGCAGCCCTTCACCGGCTCCTCGGACGGGAAGAACCGCCGCATCAACAGCATTGATCGTGGACTGCCCCGTCGGCCTGACCGCGGTACACCGGCTCGTAGCCCGCCATCGCCGCGTTCACGTCCTGCGCCGTGTTCGGCCCCCGGTCCAGGGTCAACTGCCGGGCCCCGCTCCGCCGCGGTGGCGACGTGACGCCCATCAGCCTCGGCAATCGTCGGCCGGACACGATGCCCGGTACACAATGCCCGGGTACGCCCCGTATCTTCCGACCAGTTCACCGGGT
>DASWRQ010000420.1:0-2856 GCA_036403095.1 Kutzneria sp.
GCGGGTTAAATCCGGCCAGGGAAGGCACCGGTCACGAGCGGCTTCGCCCCGCGCGGAACGCGCGGCATGGACACAGCCGCGCCGGTGCCTGGACCGTAGCCGGATTTCACCCGCCGCCACCCAACGCGCCCCACCTCTTACGCCGATGCGGCGGGTTAAATCCGGCCAGGGAAGGCACCGGTCACGAGCGGCCTCGCCGCGACGCCGGAGGCGGCGCCATTCAATACGCGTTGCCGACCTGAGCGGCGGCGTTGGAGCTGTCGTACTCCTTGTCCTGGATGGTGATCGTCTGCGGGATCGCCTTGCCGTCGAGGAAGTCCTTCAGCGTGGACAGCGCCAGCGGGCCGAACCGGGGGTTGGACTCGACGTCCCCGTTGAGCTGGCCGTTGACGATGCCCTGCACCACGTTCTTGGTGCCGTCCACCGAGAACACCTTGATGTCGGTGCCGGGCTTCTTGCCGGCGCCGCTGATCGCGGTCACCGCGCCCAGCGCCATCTCGTCGTTCTCGGCGTAGATCGCGGTGATGTCCGGGTGGGCCTGGAGCAGCTGCTCGGTCACCGACTGGCCCTTCTCCCGGGTGAAGTCGCCGGTCTGCTGGGCGACGACCTGGACGTTCGGGGCGTTTTGCTTGAGGTAGTCGGTGAAGCCGCTGGTGCGGTCGGTGGTCACGTTGTTGCCGGTGGCGCCGAGCAGGATCGCCACCTTGGCCGTGCCGTTGGTCGCCTTCACCAGCTGGGTCGCGGCCCGCTTGCCCTGGGCCACGAAGTCCGAGCCGATGAACGTGAGGTAGTCCTTGCACGGGGTGGCCGAGGACAGCTTGCGGTCGATGGTCACCACCGGGACCTTCTTGTCCCGGGCCGCCTGCAGCGCCGGCTCCAGGCCCTCCGAGTTCAGCGGGGCCACCACGAGCAGGTTCGCGCCCTGGGCCAGCAGACCCTGGATGTCGGAGATCTGCTGGCTCAGGTTGGAGTTGGCGTTGCGCTTGAGCAGCTGCACGCCCTGCTTCTGGGCCTCGTCGGTGATCGACTGGGTCTCGGTGATCCGGAACGGGTTGGCCTCGGCCTCGGACTGCGAGAAGCCGATGACCGCCTTGCTGAAGTCCACCTTCGTGGCGCCGTAGGCGTCCAGGGTGCAGGTGGGTCCGGACGAGTTGGACGCGGTCTGCTGCCCGCCGCCGGTCGCGGCCGGGCCGCCGCCACCGCTGCTCTCCGGGTTGGCGCATCCGGCGACCACCAGCAGTGCCGCTACCGCGGCGATCGCCCCAAGGGAAGACTTCATCGTCAACATCCCTCCTACCCGCTTCGCATCAAACTAACGGAGAACTGCGTTTTGCTGTCAAGCGGTCACGCAAGGTTTGTCCGATCAGGTGTCCGACCGGTACAGCTGATCGACCTCGGCCGCCGACAGCGCCCGGTCGTAGACGTGCACGCCGTCCAGCGCGCCGGGCCAGAAGTCGACCTGCGCCTTGTTGTAGAGGGCCCGCCCGAGGACGGTGTGGCCGACGGCCGCCACGCCCGGGCAGTACGGCGCGGCGCCGGCGAGCTGGCCGTTCACGTACAGGCGGAGCTGCGAGTGCGCCGAGTCGTACTCGCCGACCAGGTGGTACCAGACGCCGGCCTGCGGGACCGGCCCCAGCGCCCGGATGGTCGGCGTGCTGAAGGCGAGCCGGTTGTCCTGGGCCGAGTACTGGAGGAAGAACTCGCTCACGCCGTCGCCGCGGTCCTGGCTGACCGCCGTGGCGAACCGCCCGGTCTTGTCCAGCCGCACCCACGCCGCCACCGAGTAGTCGGTCGTGGTGTCCAGAATGGACGTGCCGGTGTCGGCCCACTGGTTGGCGCCGTTCAACTCCAGCGCCTGGCCGGCGTGGCCGTCCGTCCACACCGGACCGTTCTGCAGGGCCAGCGCGTGGCCGTGGCCCGAGCTGTCGTCGCCGACGCCGTCCAGCGGCCAGGATCCGACGCCGGTGAGGCCGGGCGTGCCGGGCGGCGGCGGTGGGGGGTTCGTGGCCTGCCCGGACGCGGCGATGACGGCCTTGTTCACCGCGCGGACCTGGGCCAGGTCGGGCTTGAGCACCTTGCGGTCATAGGTGAACAGGCCGTTGACCTCGTTCTCCACGTCGGTGGCCTGGGTGTAGATGGCCGCCGACAGCCCGCACTTGACCTCGCAGTCCTTGACCTGGTTGAGGAGCTGCACGTAACGGCTGGTCAGCGTGGCCTTGTCCGGCTCCATCTCGTAGCTGCCGCCATGGCCCGGCTGCCACTCGTGGCCCGGCGCGATCAGCCCGAGCCCGCCGAACTCGCCGTCCACCGCGGCCCGGGTGTCGCTCGGGAGCGGGTTGCCGGGGCCGACGTAGGCGTGGTTGTCGTAGACGTCGCCGTTGCCGCCGTCGAAGGAGTAACAGCAGTTCAGGCCGCTGTTGTTGTTCACAAGCCGGCTCGGGTCCCAGGCCTTGACCTGGTCGGTCACGGCGGCGGGGGAGAACTCGCCCCAGCCCTCGTTGAACGGCACCCACTCCACGATCGACGGATGGCTGACGTGCTGGTCGATCATGCTGTGCAGCTCGACCATGAACTGCTGCTCGGCCGCCGGCGTCGGCCGCGGCGTGCTGGGCGAGTTGGCGCTGAAGTCCACGTTCATCGCCGGCATGTCCTGCCACACCATTAGGCCCAGCTTGTCGGCCCAGTAGTACCAGCGGTCCGGCTCCACCTTGATGTGCTTGCGGACCGTGTTGAAGCCCAACGACTTCTGCTCGGCCAGGTCGAAGCGCAGCGCCGAATCCGTTGGCGCGGTGTAGATCCCGTCCGGCCAGAAGCCCTGGTCGAGGGTGCCCAGGCTGAACACGAACCTGCCGTTGA
>DASWRQ010000421.1:0-10616 GCA_036403095.1 Kutzneria sp.
CTGACGCTGTCCTGGCTGCTGAAGAACCTGGCCTCGCGCCGGCCGGCCTCGCTGGAGGTGTGCGCCCTGCTGCGCAAGCCGGACGCGGTCAAGGTGGATGTGCCGGTCAAGTACGTGGGCTTCGACATCCCGAACGAGTTCGTCGTCGGCTACGGCCTCGACTACGCCGAGCGCTACCGGGACCTGCCCCACATCGGCACCCTGGACCCCAAGGTCTACTCGAGCTGAGGTTGGGAAGGGACCATTCCTCCACTACGAGTGGAGGAATGGTCCCTTCCGAACAGGTCAGCAGCCGTTGGTGGTGTTGCAGGGGCGGCGGCTCAGGGCGTCGAACAGGACGCCGCGGAACGAGGCGGCGTCGATGGCCTGGTAGGCCTTGCCGCCGGTCACGGCGGCGATCTGGGTGAGCGCGTCCATGTCGGCGTCCGGGCCGAGCCCGACACCGATCACCTGCACCGGCTTGGCCGGGTCGGTCTGCGCCCGCAGCATCTGGAGCAGGCCGTTGAGGTCGAGCCCGCCGTTCTTCTCGTTCTTCCCGTCGGTGATCAGCACGACCGCGTTCACCTTGGTCGGGTCGAAGTCGTCCCGCAGCGTCTCGTAGGCCGCGAACGCGGTGTCGTACAGGGCGGTGCCGCCGCGCACCCGGGCCGGCAGCGCCGTCGCCGCCTGCTGGAGCGCGAAGCGCTGGTTGACGCCGTTGACCTTGCCGCCGAGCGGGCCGAGCGGCACCAGTTCCTTCCAGTCGTTGGGCGGCCCCTGCTGCTGGGAGAACGCCCACAGCCCCACATAGGTGCTGTCCGGCATCAACGCCATCGCCGCCAGCGCCCCGTCCCGGGCCACCTCGATCCGGTTCTGTCCACCGGGCATCGGCGAGGTCATGGACCCGGACACGTCGATCACGGCCAGCGTCCGCCCGTCCAGGTGCACCACGTTCCACGCCCGGAGCACGGTGCCGACCTGCGCGGCCGACGGCGCGGGCAGCAACGGCGGAGTCGCGGCCTGCACGCCGTCCTTGCCGCCCCACGAGGTGGAGGCGGTGCCCTTGGGGTCACGGAAGCCGGCGGCGCTGAAGATGGCCGACGACCGGGCCGACCGCAGCTCCTGCTCGAACGCGGCGGCGGCCTGGTCGGTGCCGCTGACCTCGCCCCGCGTGTTCACGCGGACGACGGGGTAGTCGAACAGCACGGTGCCCTCGGCGGGGTAGATCGCCACCGCCTTGGCCGGCGCGGCCGTCGACACGTTGTACGACACCACCGACTGCTCGGTGGTGGTGAACAGCAGCGCGTTGGTCGGGTCCTTGCGGATGTTGTCGAACCCGTTGGCCACCGAGTTCAGCGTGGTGCCGCGCAGCCGCAGCAGCACCGCGATCAGCTCCTGCGGCGGCAGTCCGTTGGCCTGCACCGGCAGCAGGCCCTGGGCCAGGCCCAGCGTCGCGACGCCCTCGGTGTTGGTCAGCGGGTCGGTGATCGCGATCGGGGTCTGCCCGGTGACCAGCCGCTGCCAGCTCACCGGCGACTTCGGCCAGCCCAGCTTGTCGGCCTGCGCGGTGCTGGCCGACACCACCAGCGGCGACGAGGCCAGCGACGGGTGCTCGGTCAGCTTGGGGCTGTTGACCGGGTCCTTGTTGTCCAGGCCCTGTGCGGTCGACACCCACAGCGACGAGTCCGGGATCCACAGCGCCGGTGGGTCGATGGGTCTGGTGGGCAGCGACTGCACGACGTCGGCCGAGCCCTCGCTGACCACGGACACCTTCACGCACTGCCCGTTGATCGACGTCTGGTCGTGCTCGAAGGCGTCGGCCACCGACTGCACCGCGGTGGCCGCGCTCGGCGTCACCGCCACCCGCAGTGGCACCTGGCCGGCGCACCGCACCGAGTTGGCGGTGTTGGCCACCACGACCCCGCCCACGGCCAGCACGGCGACCACAATGGGCAGGAAGAAGTGCCACTTTCGACCCCGTTCCGGCCGGGAGGGCGGCCGGTGGGCTCCTGTTGGCGTAGACATGTGGTGCGCGAACCTCCTGGTCTGCGTCCACTGACGGGCGCGGGCTTCTGCACGGATCGTCGACATGGGGACCCCGGCTCGTAACAGCCGATGGCCCGGTCCGGTCGGATTGAGACGGACGGCGCAGCGCGTCAGCCCGAACGGCTCATCGCGGCGGTGGCATTCGCACCCGGCGACTCTCCTTCTTACGGTGTAGAGCGGCGCTGGGAGGTACGTGGACGCCCCGGCCCCGGTTCAACCCGAACGGCCCTGGCGTGTCGCCGGTCATGTCGGGGAACCCTGTCCCAGCTCCGAGCGTTGGGACCGTCATGAAGCCGCTGCCGGTCGACCGCCGAACTTCCGGCCGTGGTCCGGCGGCGGCGGGCGGTAAGCTAGCTGGACGGGGCTGTCCCGCCGAGCGCGGTGACACCGCCGCTCGACGTGTTGAGCAGTGTCGTGAGGCAGGGCTTGACGTAAACGCAGGGAGGGTCGAGGCCGCGTGACGGCCGTAGGTGCATGGACCGCAAGCGCGTTCTCCGCAACCCGCTGATCTGGATCGTGGCGGCGGTTGTCGTTTATCTGGCCATCAACTTGCTGGCCGATGACACCCGTGGCTACACCCAGGTGCAGACCTCGGATGCAATTAGCCAGGTGCAGAAGGGCAATGTCAAGTCTGCCCAACTCGACGACAAGGAGCAGCGGCTCCGACTCGACCTGAACACGCCGTTCAACGGGCACACCCAGATCATCACGTCGGTGCCGGCCAACGGGTCGGAGGACGCGATCTTCCGGATGCTCCAGGACCCGGCCAACAAGGTGGGCTCCTACGACGTGAAGGTGACCGTCGACAACGTGTTCACCAACATGCTCATCATCCTGGTGCCCATCGGCCTGCTGCTGCTGGTGCTGATGTGGATGATGAACAACGTCCAGGGCGGCGGCAACCGGGTGCTGAACTTCGGCAAGTCCCGGGCCAAACAGCTGTCCAAGGACATGCCCAAGACGACCTTCGGCGACGTCGCCGGGGCGGACGAGGCGGTCGAGGAACTCCAGGAGATCAAGGACTTCCTCCAGAACCCCGGCCGCTACCAGGCGCTCGGCGCCAAGATCCCCAAGGGCGTGCTGCTCTACGGTCCGCCGGGAACCGGCAAGACCCTGCTGGCCAGGGCCGTCGCCGGCGAGGCCGGCGTGCCGTTCTACTCGATCTCCGGCTCGGACTTCGTCGAGATGTTCGTCGGTGTCGGCGCCTCGCGGGTGCGTGACCTGTTCGAGCAGGCCAAGCAGAACGCCCCGTGCATCATCTTCGTCGACGAGATCGACGCCGTCGGCCGGCACCGCGGCGCGGGCCTCGGCGGCGGCCACGACGAGCGCGAGCAGACCCTCAACCAGCTGCTGGTCGAGATGGACGGCTTCGACTCACGCGGCGGCATCATCCTGATCGCGGCCACCAACCGGCCGGACATCCTGGACCCGGCGCTGCTGCGCCCCGGCCGGTTCGACCGGCAGATCCCGGTGGGCGCGCCCGACATGCGTGGCCGCCAGGCCATTCTGCGGGTGCACGCCAAGGGCAAGCCGTTGGCCCAGGACGCCGACCTGGACGGCCTGGCCAAGCGGACCGTCGGCTTCTCCGGCGCCGACCTGGCCAACGTGATCAACGAGGCCGCGCTGCTCACCGCCCGGCACAACGGCACCATCATCACCGGCGCCGCGCTGGAGGAGTCCGTCGACCGCGTGATCGGCGGCCCGGCGCGCAAGAGCAAGATCATCTCCGAGAAGGAGAAGAAGATCACCGCGTACCACGAGGCCGGGCACGCCCTGGCCGCGTGGGCCATGCCGGACATCGACCCGGTCTACAAGGTCACCATCCTCGCCCGCGGCCGCACCGGCGGCCACACGCTGTCGGTGCCCGAGGAGGACAAGGACCTGATGACCAGGTCCGAGATGATCGCCCGGCTGGTGTTCGCGCTCGGCGGCCGCGCCGCCGAGGAGCTGGTCTTCCACGAGCCCACCACCGGCGCCTCCAACGACATCGAGCAGGCGACCAAGATCGCCCGCGCGATGGTCGCCGACTACGGCATGAGCGCCCGCCTCGGCGCCGTCAAGTACGGCCAGCACGACGGCGAGCCGTTCCTCGGCCGGCAGATGGGGCACGCGCCGGACTACTCCCTCGAGGTCGCGCACGAGATCGACGAGGAAGTCCGCAAGCTCATCGAGGCCGCGCACGACGAGGCGTGGCAGGTGCTCAACAGCTACCGCGACGTGCTCGACGACCTCGTGCTGGAGCTGGTGGACAAGGAGACGCTGCACCAGAAGGACCTGGAGCGGGTCTTCGCCCGGGTGCAGAAGCGGCCGCGGATCACCGAGTTCAACAACTTCGGCAACCGCACCCCGTCCGACAAGCCGCCGGTCAAGACCCCCGGCGAGCTGGCCAAGGAGCGCGGCGAGCCGTGGCCCCCGGCCGGCGAGGAGGAGGTCGAGCCCGAGCCCGCGCCGACCCCGGTCGCGACCGTGCCCGGCGGCGGCGAGCTGCCCGGCACCAACGGCTCCTCCGCCTACCCGCCCGGACGTCCGAGCGGCAACGCCGGTGGCCCGCCCAACTACGGCGCGCCGCCCGGGTGGACGCCGGCGACCCAGCCCAACCCCAACGGGTCCTGGACCCCCAACTGGGACCAGAACCGGCCGGGCAGCACCCCGTCCGGCGATCCGGGTGACACTGAGCGGGACAGCGGCCGTTGAGACGGTCCGCGATCCCGCGGAGGTGTGCATGACCAGCACTGTTGGCCGAAGCGGCCCCCTGAGTGGGGCCGCTTCGGCGGCTCACGGCCGGTTCGACCGGGCCCGGGCCGAGGCCGCCGTCCGCGAGCTGCTGATCGCCTGCGGCGAGGACCCGGAGCGCGACGGCCTGCGCGACACCCCGGCCCGGGTCGCCCGCTCCTACCGCGAGCTCTTCGCCGGCCTGTACATCGACCCCGAATCCGTGCTGGAAAAGACGTTCGACGAAAGCCATGAGGAATTGGTTCTCGTCACCGATATTCCGATGTATTCGACCTGTGAACACCATCTGGTGCCGTTTCATGGGGTGGCGCACGTCGGTTATATCCCGAATGCCGACGGTCGCGTGACGGGATTGTCGAAGCTGGCCCGGCTGGTCGATCTGTACGCGCGGCGGCCGCAGGTGCAGGAACGGCTGACATCCCAGGTCGCCGACTCATTGATGACGAAGTTGAATCCGCGCGGCGCGATCGTGGTGATCGAGGCCGAGCATCTGTGCATGGCGATGCGCGGAGTGCGAAAGCCGGGTGCCCGCACGACGACATCGGCGGTGCGGGGCATTTTCAAGACTTCGGCGACCTCGCGGGCCGAGGCGATCGAACTGATCAAGGGACGTTAGGTGCACAGCCGGTTGCCGAATCCCGACCGCTGCGTCGTGATGGGTGTGGTGAACGTCACCGCCGACTCGTTCTCGGACGGCGGGCGGTTCCTGCGGACCGACGACGCCGTCCGGCACGGCCTCGAGCTGTGGGGGCACGGCGCGGACCTGGTCGACGTGGGCGGCGAGTCGACGCGGCCGGGCGCGGACCGGGTGGACGCGGACGTGGAGATCGCCCGGGTGGTGCCGGTGATCGAGCAGCTGACGGCCGAAGGCGTGCTGGTCAGCGTGGACACGACCCGGGCGGTGGTGGCCGACGCGGCGCTGGACGCGGGCGCGGCGGTGGTCAACGACGTGTCGGGCGGCCTGGCCGACCCGCAGATGGCCAAGGTGGTCGCGAGCGCGGGAGCGCCGTGGATCCTGATGCACTGGCGGGGCCACAGCAAGAACATGAACGACCTGGCGACATATCGGGACGTGGTGGCCGAGGTGCGCGACGAGCTGTCGGCCCGGGTGGACGCGGCGCTGGCGGCCGGGGTGTCGGCCGATGCCCTGGTGCTGGACCCGGGCTTGGGCTTCGCCAAGCAGCGTGAGCACGACTGGGCCCTGCTGCACGGCCTGGGCCAGCTGCTCGGCCTGGGTTTCCCGCTGCTGGTCGGGGCCTCCCGCAAACGCTTTCTGGGTGCGTTGCTGGCCGACGCCGACGGCAATCCGAGGCCGCCGGACGGCCGCGAGGTGGCAACGACAACGGTCACGGCGCTGGCGGCGGCGGCCGGGGTGTGGGGCGTGCGGGTGCACGACGTCCGCCGGTCGATGGACGCGGCGCTGGTGGTGCGGGCCTGGCAGAGGGGAAGCGGCGAATGAGCGACCGGATCACGCTGACCGGGCTGCGGGTGCGCGGCTATCACGGCGTGTTCGAGCACGAGAAGCGCGACGGCCAGGACTTCCTGGTCGACGTGACGGTGTGGCTGGACCTGACGGCCGCGGCGGCCACCGACGACCTGACCCAGACCATGCACTACGGCGAGTTGGCCGAGCGGGTGGCGGCGATCGTGGCCGGCGATGCGCGGGATCTCATCGAGACGGTGGCCGGCGACATCGCCGACGAGGTGCTGACCGACGAACGGGTCCGCGAGGTCGAAGTGACCGTGCACAAGCCGTCGGCGCCGATCCCACTGTCCTTTCAGGACGTCGCCGTCACGGTGCGCAGGGCGCGCTCATGACGCGGGCGGTGTTGTCGCTGGGGTCCAACCTGGGCGACCGGTTCGCGTTCCTTCAGGGCGCGGTGAAAGGCCTGCGCGACCACGTCCGAGCGGTGTCCCCGGTCTACGAGACGGCCGCGTGGGGCGTGGCGGAGCAGCCGGACTTCCTGAACGCCATCGTGATCGTGCAGGCCGACGACGTCGATGAATGGGGCTGGCTCGCCGAGGGACAGCGCTTGGAGAACGAGGCCGGCCGCGTCCGGACGCAACATTGGGGGCCGCGAACACTTGATGTCGATGTGGTCACTGTGGACGGTGTGACGTCTGAGCATCCCGATCTGCTGCTGCCGCACCCGGGCACTCCGGAGCGGGCCACGGTGCTGATTCCGTGGCTGGACATCGAGCCCGACGCGGTGCTGCCCGGACACGGCCCGATCGCCGAGGTGATGGCCGGGTTGAGCGCCGACGGGGTGCGCCACCGGGACGATCTCCGGCTGGAGTGGTGATGAAGTTCACGAGATTTCGGGACCTGGTGGCAGTCGCGCTGGTGGCGGGCCTGCTGACCGCGATCGTGCTGCGACTGGTCTACGCGGAGCTGCCGACGCTGCCGCGGCTGGCCGGCGTGACCTTCGGCGTGCTGGCCGTGGTGGAGGCGATCCTGGCCTGGCAGCTGCGCATCCGCATCACCGGCAAGCCGGGGACGCGGACGGTGCAGCCGCTGACCGCGGCTCGGGCGGTCGCGTTGGCCAAGGCGTCGTCGCTGGTGGGCGCGCTCATGTTCGGGGTGTGGGTCGGGGTGCTGCTGACCGTGCTGCCGCTGGCGGCCTTGTCCTCGGCGGCGGCCGATGACCGGACCACCGGCCTGGTCGGACTGGTCGGTTCGGCCGCGCTGGTCGCCGCCGCTTTGTGGTTGGAGCACTGCTGCAAGACGCCGGATCCCCCGCAGCAGGATGACAACGTCGGTCTCCGTTGAGGGGCCAATCGGGTCCGGGTAGGTCTCGTTCGGATAACTGACCGGTACCGTAGAGCCCATGACCGGCCGCAGCGGCTTGACCGAAGGCGAGCGCGGTGACAGTCGTGGATACGGTCGGCTACTCCTGGTAGCGGTTCTCGTCCTGGCCATCGCCGCGACCGCCGTGCTCGTCCTGAGCAACGACGCGAGGTTCTTGCGCCTCGGCGTCCTCGCCGCGCTGTGGGCTGCCCTCGTCGGCGCGTTCCTGGCGGTCAAGTACCGCAGGGAGGCCGCCGCCAGCGAGGACGAGGTCGCCGACCTGCAGGCCGTCTACGAGCTGGAGCTGGAGCGCGAGGTCGCGGCCCGCCGCGAGTACGAGCTGGAGATCGAGGCCGAGACCCGCCGCCGGGTCGAGGAGGAGTCCCGGGAGGACCTGGAGGCGCTGCGCGGCGAGCTGCGGGCGCTGCGGGAGAACCTCGAGGCGCTGCTGGGTGGCGAGGTGCTGGTCGAGCGGGTGGCGCTGCGCGCGGAGTCGACCCGGATGCGGTCGCTGTCCGACCAGTCGCGGCTGCTGGCCGTGGGCGAGGACCGGATCATCGCCAAGGAGGACCGCAAGCCGATCACGGTCGGCTCGGTCCGCAAGGAGACGCCCGCCGACAAGTCGGTGCTGCCGACCGAGCTGATCGAGCGCATTCCGCACGAGCCGCTGCGGGCCAAGGAGCAGGCGCCGCGCCGGCCGGAGCCGAGCCGCCCGGAGGCGACACGCCAGCCGAGCCGCAGCAACGCCCAGACCGAGGCGCTGAGCCGGTCGGCATCGGCCGGGCAGGCGCGGCGCGAGCCGCAGCGTCCGGCCCAGCCGGCAGCCACCCAGTACGTGAACCGCCCGGCCGCCGCCAAGGCCGCCGAGCCGCGGCCGGCCGAGCGCCGGCCCGAGTCCCGGCCGCCGGAGACCCGCCAGCCCGAGCCGCGCAAGCCGGAGGCCCGCCCGGCCGCCGGTATGCCCAATGTCGTCGGCATGCGGGTGCAGCCCTCGCAGGCTCTGTCGCAGCCCATGCGCGCGCCGGAGGCCCGTGAGCCGCGCCGTCCCGAGCCGCCGCGCGCGCCGCAGTCTCAGCAGCAGCAGCGGCCCGAGCCGGCGACCACGACGATGGCCATGCGCCTCAACCCCGACGTGAAGCAGCAGCAGGCCGCTCGCCAGCCGGCCACCGCCGCTGCTGACGCCGCCGGCCGCCGTCGTCGCCCCGAGGTGGCGAACGAGGCCACCCAGATGAGCCCGCGGCCGACGCAGGCCGAGACTTCCGGCCGTCGTCGCCGTCCCGAACCCGCGCCGCAGCAGGCGGCCGGCACCGCGCCGCCGCCCGAGGTGGACGGCCCGGTGTGGGACCCCGAGCTGGGCGACTGGGTGCCGAACTCGCTGGAGCTGCCGATCCCCGTGCGCACCGCGCCGCCGGTCGCGCCGCCGCCCGGACCCGTGCCGTCCGCCCCGCCGCCCCCCGCCGCGCCGCCCGTGGTGGACACCGGGGCGCACGCCGCCGGCAAGTCCGTCAGCGAACTGCTGGCGTCATTGGGCCAGGAAGAGTCCCGCGGCCGCCGTCGCCGCCGCTCCGATGATTGAGCTTTTGCCGCGCTGGGCTCGGGCCCTGATCAGTTCTCGGGTCACCGCTTGGCGCCGACTCCTGACGATGTCACTTGTCGATGTCGCCGACGACCACCGCGAAGGATCCGAGCACCGCGGGCAGGTCGGCCACCGCGGTCCCGGGCAGCAGCGCCGACAGTGCCTGCACGTTGTTGAACGACGGGGTGCGGAGCTTGAGCCGCCACGGGGTCTTCTCGCCGCGTGAGGCCAGGTGCACGCCGGAGATGCCCAGCGGGGCCTCGGTCCACACGTAGACGGAGCCCTCGGGGGCCTTGACCGCCTTGGGCAGCCGCAGGTTCACCGGCCCGGGCGGCAGGTCGTCGAGGAGCCCGGCGACGAGTCGCAGCGAGAGCTCGATCTCGCCGACGACGCACTCGACCCGGGACAACGCATCGCCGGCTGAGCCCAGTACGGGCTGGAAGTCCTGGTACGCAAGGTGCTCGCCGTCGCGGCGCAGGTCGACGTCGACGCCGCTGGCCCGGCCGGTCGGTCCGGTGACGCCCAAGGCCAGCGCGGCCTCGCGGCTCAGCACGCCGAGACCGGCGTGACGCGAACGAAACGTGCCATCATCCACAGTGGACGAACGGATGGCCGGCAGCAGGGACGCCAAGGAACCGAGCAGCGTCCGCACATTGGGGATCCAGGACGCGGGCACGTCTTCGCGCAGCCCGCCGATCCGGTTGGCCATGAAGTGGATCCGCCCGCCGGACGCCTGCTCCATCACCGCCTGCACGCCCTCCCGGCCCTGCACCGCCGCGGTGGTGCCAGCTGTCGGCTCGCCGGTCAGCTGCCGGGTCAGCGGGGCCAGGAAGACCAGGTGCGCCAGCATCCGGTTCAGCTCGCACAGCACCATGCGCAGCCGCACGGCTCGCGACGGCACGTCCATGCCGGTCATCCGTTCCACGGCCAGCGCGACGGTGAGCTCGTTGCAGAAGGCGGCCAGCCAGTCGTGCCGGTTGGCCAGGGTGAGCACCTGCCGGTAGTCACGGACCTCGAACAGCTTCTCCGCGCCGCGGTGCAGGTGCCCGACCAGCGGCTCGGCCTCGGTGACCACGTTGTCCTCGACGACGAGCCGCAGCCGGTACGCGCCGTGGGCCGACGGGTGCAGCGGGCCGAGGTCGATGACGTGGTCGACGCCCAGGTACTTGGCGCCCGCGCCGACGCCGACGGTGATCTGCACGGGTCTCATGCTCGCACGAGGCTGATCGGCGCGTTTCGGGGACAGAGCAGCCAGTGGAAGCCGCCGAGCCCAGCCGGATCGCGTAGCTCGGCGACCCGGCCGGCGCGGGCGGAGGCGGCCAGCCAGCCGGCCGGATCGGTCAACGCGAGGCCCGCGGCTGGCTGGTCACCGAGAATTCCCAGTGCTGCCAACGCTTCCCGCTGAGTCAGGAGCTCGCCGGGCGCGACGGCCGCGAGGGCGTCGAAGGCGACGTGAGCCGTGATGTCGCAGCTGCCGTCCGGCACCGGCGGCAC
>DASWRQ010000422.1:0-3331 GCA_036403095.1 Kutzneria sp.
TGCAGGTCGGCAGCCAGTTCGACAGCATGGTGGTGTTCGAGAACTACCCGATCAGCGAGCCGGGGGTGTCGGGGGCGCCGCGGGTGCTGTCGGTGGCGTCGGGCGATGTCACGAACTTCCCGCTGTGCCTGCGGGCCTCGATGGACGACGAGCTCACTCTCGATCTTGGCTACGATCCGGCGCTGTTCGACGCGAAAACGGCCGTTGACCTGCTGGAACGGGTCGGTGAGTTGATCACGGGGTTGGGGCGGGATTCGAGCGCCCCCGTATCGATTCTACCGTGGTTGGGCGGGGACGAGCTGCGGAGCATGATCGACGACGCGGCCGGGAAGCACGGAATCGTGCCGGCTGCCAGCATCCCGGCGCTGTTCGCCGAGCGGGTGGCCGAGAGGCTATCGGCGACGGCGGTGAGCTGCGGCGATACGACCCTGACCTACGCGGAGCTGGACGGGCGGGCCAACCACCTGGCCCACCGGCTGAGGGCGATGGGAGTGCGGGCCGAGGATCGGGTTGCGCTGCTGCTGGAACCGTCGATCGAGCACGTGATCGCGGAGCTGGCGGTGCTGAAGGCGGGCGCGGCCTATGTGCCGCTGGACGTCCGCGCGCCGGCGGAGCGGCGGCGGGCGATCGCCGGGGACAGCCTGGTGATCGGCCCGGAAATGATCACCCAGGACATGGCTGCGACGGCGCCGGATGTCGTGACGCACCCGGACAACCTGGCCTACGTGATGTACACGTCGGGTTCGACGGGGACGCCGAAGGGTGTGGCGGTCCGGCATTGCGACGTCGTGGCGCTGGTGCACGACAGCCGGTTCGACCAAGGTCACGAGCGGGTGCTGGCGCATTCGCCGCTGGCCTTCGACGCCTCGACGTACGAGCTGTGGGTGCCGCTGCTGCGCGGCGGCGAGGTCGTGCTAACCGGCAAGGCCGATCTGACGGTCGAGGACCTGCGGCGGGTCGACGTCACGAGCGTGTGGCTGACGGCCGGCCTGTTCCGGATGATCGCCCAGGACGCGCCGGATGCGCTGAGCGGTGTCACTGAAGTCTGGACGGGCGGCGACGTGGTGCCGGCCAACGCGGTGCGGCGGGTGCTCGACGCCTGCCCGGGCATCGCGGTGGTCGACGGCTACGGCCCGACGGAGACCACGACCTTCGCGACCGCCTACCGGATGACCGGCAACGTCCCGGACTCGGTGCCGATCGGCCGTCCGCTGGACAACATGCGCACCTACGTCCTCGACGCGAACCTCCGACCGGTGCCGAACGGCGCGCCGGGGGAGCTGTGCATCGCCGGCGCCGGACTGGCCCGCGGCTACCACGACCAGCCGGGCCTGACCGCGGACCGGTTCGTGGCCGATCCATTCGTTGCGGGACAACGCATGTATCGCACCGGGGACATCGTCCGGCGGGTCGGTGGTGAGCTGGAGTTCCTCGGCCGCGCCGACGACCAGGTGAAGATCCGCGGCTTCCGGATCGAGCTCGGCGAGATCGAGACGGCGTTGACCGCGCAGCTGGACGTCGACCAGGCGGTGGTGATCGTCCGCGACAAGCGCCTGATCGCCTACGTCGTCGGCACGGCCGACCTGGCCGCGTTGCGGACCGTGCTGCCGGAGTACATGGTGCCGCCGACCGTGGTCACGCTGGACCAGCTCCCGTTGAGCCGCAACGGGAAGGTCGACCGTCGTGCGCTGCCGGACCCGATGGCCGCCGGTGCCGACTTCGTCGCGCCGCGCACCGACCTGGAGGCGACGGTCGCCGGGATCTGGGCGGAGCTGCTCAACCTGCCCAAGGTCGGCATCGACGACAACTTCTTCGAGCTCGGCGGCGACTCCATCCTCAGCATCCGGTTGGTCTCACGCCTGCTGACCGACTGCGGCGTGTCGATCTCGCCTCGCGCCCTGTTCGCCCACCCGACCATCGCCGAGCTCGTCGGCACGTTCGCCGCGATCGAGACCGAAATCCCCGTAGCGCCAAGGGATCTGCCGCTGCCGCAGTCGTACAACCAGCAGCGGCTGTGGTTCCTGGACAGCTTCAACCCCGGCGGCGACGAGTACGTCACCAAGCTGGCGATGAGGCTGCACGGACCGCTGGACGCCGACCGGATGGCCGACGCGTTCACCGAAGTCGTGGCCCGGCACGAGTCGTTGCGCACGACCTTCGACGACGGCGTGCAGATCGTGCACCGGCCACACGAGATCACCTTCAACGACACCCGCCCGTTCGACCTGCGCCGGGGTCCGCTGCTCCGCCCGCGCCTGGACCGCGTCGGCGACCACGAGCACGTGCTCACGCTGGAAATCCACCACATCGTCACCGACGGCTGGTCCAACGGCATCATCCTGGACGAGCTGATGGCCTTCTACCGCGGCGAGAACCTGGACCAGCCCAAGATCCAGTACGCGGACTTCGCCGCCTGGCAGCGAAACCGCGACCTCGACGACCAGCTGGCCTACTGGACGCGGACCCTGGCCGAGCTGCCGGCGGCCGACCTGCCCACCGACCGGCCGCGCCCGGCGGTCCGCACCACGACCGGCGCTGTGCACGAGGCCGTTGTGCCGCAACGCATCGCGCAAAGGCTTCGGGCGATCGGCCGCCGGCACGAGACGACGTTGTTCACCACGCTGGCCGCCGCCTGCAACGTCCTGCTGTCCCGATGGACGGGCCAGCGGGACGTGACCGTCGGCACCGTCACGAACGGGCGTGACCGCGCGGAACTGGAGCGGGTGGTCGGCTTCTTCGTCAACACGCTGGTGCTGCGCTCCACCGTGCAAGGCACCTTCGACGACCACCTCGACGCCGTGCGGCACAACGTCCAGGAAGCCTTCAGCCACCAGGACGTTCCGTTCGAACGGGTCGTCGATGCCGTGCAGCCGCAGCGCGATCCCAGCCGCACGCCGCTGTTCCAGGTGCTGGTCGTGCTGCAGAACGCGCCGCAGGCCACGCCGCAGCTGCCGGGCATCGAGATCGAGGACGTCGCGCTGCCCCTGACGATCGCGAACTTCGACGTGACGATCGAGTTCCAGGAGCAGGACGGCGATCTGCTCGTCGCCGTCACCTACAACTCCGACCTGTTCGAGGCCGACACCATCGCCCGGCTCACCGACCACCTGGGCATCCTGCTCGACGGGATCGCCGCCGAGCCGTCGGCCAAGATCGCCGAGCTGCCGCTGCTGACCGCCGGCGAAGTCCAGAACCTGGCCGCGTGGAACAACTCGACCGTCGCCACCGAGCCGCGCACGTTGGCGGAGCTGGTGGAGGACCAGGTCGCGCGGACACCGAACGCCGCCGCGGTCATCGGCGCCGAGACCGTGACCTACGCCGAGCTCAACGG
>DASWRQ010000423.1:0-35258 GCA_036403095.1 Kutzneria sp.
TGACGAGGTGAGCGCCACTCTTTCGTGTCGGGCTGCCCCATCGGGCACACTGGGTCGGTGGTCAACGATCTTGTGGCGAGAGCGCGCGAGCTGGCGCCGCTGCTGGCCGAGCAGGCCGCCGAAACCGAGCGTTCTGGTGACGTCGTGCACGCCGCCGCGATGGCCGAGGCCGGCCTGTTCTGCCTGTTCGCGCCGGGTGTGCGGACCGAGCTGGCGACGGCGGTCGAGGTGTTCGCCACGCTGGGTCGGGGCTGCGGGTCGAGCGCGTGGGTGGCGATGATCCTGTCGGCCGGCTGCGCGCTGACGGCGTTGCTAGATGACGAAGTACGGGCCGAGGTGTGGGGCGAGAATCCGCTCGCCACCGTGGCCAGTGTGATGGCCCCGACGGCGACGGCCGAGCGGGTGGCCGGCGGCTGGCGGGTGTCCGGGCAGTGGCGGCCGGCGTCGGGCGTGCGGCACGCGCAGTGGGTGCTGCTGGGCGTGCCGGTCGCGGACGGCCCGATGCAGGCGTTGGTGTCGATGAGGGACACGCGGATCCTGCACACCTGGTCCGTGAGCGGGATGCAGGGCACCGCCAGCGACACCGTGGTGGCCGAGGACGTCTTCGTGCCCGACCGCCGGATGCTGTCGCTGGCCCGGGCCGCCGTGGCCGGCTACGGCGCCGATCGCCCCGACCTGCCGTGGTCGGCCGTGCCGATCTGGGCGCTGCTGCCGATGATCGGCATCGGACCCGTCCTGGGCATGGCCGACGCCGCGCTGGGGCACGCCATCGACCTCGTGCGCGGGCGTGGGCCGATCATCGGGACCGAGTACCGACGGGCCGTCGACTCGCCGGCCGTGCAGATCGCCGTCGCCCGCGCTTCCGGCCTGATCGACGGCGCCCGGCTGCACGTCGACCGCTCCGTCCGCGATCTCACCGTCGCCATGCGCGAGCGCAGCGGCCCCGATGCCACCGTCTCCGCGCGGATCCGCATGGACGCCGACATCGTCTCCAAGAACGTGCGCCAGGCCGTCGCCCTGCTGCTCGACGTCACCGGCGCCGGCGCCTTCGCCTCGGCCGGGCCGCTACAGCGAGTGTGGCGCGACCTCGAAGTCGCCTGCCGGCACCGCATCTTCGTGCCCGACAGCGGCCGGGAAAGCTATGGTCGAGCCCTCCTCGGCCTGGGCTAGCCCGACCGCCGCCCGAACGAACGCCGCCACCGCCCGGGACCGTGAACGCTCGGGCCAGGCCAGCACGATACTGGTGAGCCGGCCGTCCAGGACCGGGATGGCCACCAGCTCCGTGCCTAGGTTGGGGCGCACGGACTCCGGCAGCACGGCGACCACGCGGCCGAGCACGATCAGCTGCATCAGCTGGGCCGTGTCACGCACTTCCGGCCCGTCGCCGCTCATGCCGGGCCAGCGGGGCATGGTCTCGCCGGCCAGGTCCGCCATATGCAGGCTGCGTCGGCGCGCCAGCCGATGGGTACGCGGCAGGACCGCCACCGCCCGTTGGGTCAGCAGCTCCTCCGCGTCGAAACCGCTCATGTCGTCGTACGGACCGTGCAGCAGCGCCACATCGGCCCGGCCGTCCCGTAGCAGTCCCGCCTGCTGCCCGATGCCGCAGATCTGCACGTCCACCGGCAGCGCGTCCGGATCCCCTTCGTAGGCCTCGAGAATCCGGCCCAGCAGTCCCGCGTCCCCGTTGGGCTTCAGGACCACCACCAGCTTCGGCTCCGGCTTCCCCGCCCGCTGCGTCCGTCGCACCGCCGCTGTCACCGCGTCCAGCGCCTTGTGGCCCTCGTGCAGCAGCACCTCCCCGGCCTCCGTCAGCCGCACTCCCCGGCTGTTGCGGATCAGCAGCTCCACCCCCAGCCGCTGCTCCAGCTGCCGGATCGCCCTCGACAGCGGCGGCTGCGCCATCCCCAGCCGCGCCGCCGCCCGTCCGAAGTGCAGCTCCTCGGCCACCGCCACGAACTTCCGCAGGTCCTCCGAGTCCACCGCCGGCCTGGTCAGATCGGTCATGTCCCCATCCTGTCACCCGGCTCGAGGACGACAAGGCAGGGGAAATCGGCGGCGGCCCGGCCGGGCCGACCGGTAGCGTGCCGGGCCATGCGGGGCAAGGAGTTCGAGGCGCGGCAGCATGAGCGGGAGTGGTTCCACGGTCTGACGGTGCCGCCAGGGACGCACGCGATCGTGCGGGTGGACGGGCGGGGGTTCTCGAAGTTCACGGAGCGGCGGTTCGCCAAGCCGTTCGACGAACGGTTCTCGGGGCTGATGGTGGCGACGGCCGAGGCGATGCTCACGGAGTTCGGCGCGAGGTACGTCTACACGGAGAGCGACGAGATCTCGGTGCTGCTGCCGCCCGACACGAACCTGTTCGGGAGGTGCGTGGAGAAGATCGTGTCGATCACGGCGGGCTTCGCCTCGG
This sequence comes from Kutzneria sp., assembly GCA_036403095.1. Taxonomy (GTDB): domain Bacteria; phylum Actinomycetota; class Actinomycetes; order Mycobacteriales; family Pseudonocardiaceae; genus Kutzneria. Next base: position 2,411 of record DASWRQ010000423.1, read on the forward strand.
CCGTGTTCACGCAGCACGCGGGCGAGCCGGGGGTGTTCGACAGCCGGATCTGGCTGGGCAACACCGGCAGCGACGTGCTGGACTACTTCGCCTGGCGGCAGAGCGACGCGACGCGGTGCGCGCTCAACGGCTGGTGCTACTGGACGTTGCGCAACAACGGAAAGACGAGACGCGAGGCCGATCAGGCGATCAGCGGGGCGTCGACGGCGAGGAAGAACGAGCTGCTGTACGGGTACGGCATCAACTTCAACGAGACGCCTGCCTGGCAGCGGCGTGGAATCGGCCTGTGGCAAGAGGAATTCGAGCGGGAGGGCCACGATCCCGTACGCGGTGAGACGGTCATGGCGATCCGCCGGCGGACCAGGATCGAGCGGGAGCTGCCGATGAAGGACGACTACCGGGCCTTGCTCAGCGATACCCTCAGGGTATAGCCGGGTATCGAACTGGTCCTGGCCAGCACCGCCCGGAACTGGTGGACTCAGCTCATGACCGACACCATCGCCCTGGTCACCGGGGCCAACAAGGGCATCGGCCGCGAGATCGTCGCGCAGCTGGCCGGCCGGGGCATGACCGTGCTGCTGGCCGGCCGCAACCCGGAGCTGGTCGAGCCGGCCGCCGCGGACCTCGGCGTCCGCCCGGTCATCCTCGACGTCACCGACGACGCGAGCGTGGCCGCGGCGGCCAAGCTGGTCGAGGCCGACTACGGTCGGCTGGACGTGCTGGTCAACAACGCCGGCATCACCGGCGGCCGCGGCAACGATCTGGCCTCCGTGCGGAAGGTGTACGAGACCAACGTGTTCGGCGTCATGCGCATGACCGACGCCTTCGCCCCGTTGCTACGTCGCTCGAAGGCACCCCGCATCGTCAACGTGTCCAGCACGGTCGGCTCGCTGGCGTTCATGGGCTCGCCGGACAACCAGCTGCCGTACCTGCTCGGCTACCCCACCTCGAAGTCGGCGCTGAACGCCGTGACCATCCAGTACGCGCGGGAACTGGGCAAAGAAGGCATCAAGGTCAACGCCGTCTGCCCCGGCTTCTGCGCCACCGACCTGAACGGCTTCCGCGGCCACCGCACCCCGGCCCAGGGCGCGGAGATCGCCGTCGCCATGGCCACCATCGGCGACGACGGCCCCAACGGCGGCTTCTTCGACGAGAACGGCCCCGTCGCCTGGTGATGGGTGAAAGGACCATTCCTCACGTTGAACGTCAGGAATGGTCCTTTCCAAACATCAGGGGCTTGACAACTCGGCGCGTGAAGGGGGCTTTCCCGCACTCGGAGTGCGGGAAAGCCCCCTTCCCGGCATCACCAGCCGATGCTGAAGGTGTGGGTGGCGCCGAGGGAGCCGGTGACGTCGAGGGTGTGGCTGCCGACGCCGGCGACCTGCACGGTGATCGAGGTCTGCAGCTGCGTCGGGTCGGCGACGGCGAAGTTCCACCGGCCCCAGCTCCGCGACCACAGCACCGAGGCCGGGGCGGAGACCGACACCCGGCCGACCGTGCCGGCGGCCCAGAAGTTGGCGCCGACGATGTCGGAATCGAGCTGAACCGCCTGCACGACAGCGGTGTTGGCCAGCACGCAGTACCGCCCGCGGGCCCCGGCGGTCTCCCACGGCGTCGCACCGGGCAGCACGACGTAGGCGTAGGTCGCGCCCTTGGGGTTGGCGCCGTGGTCGATGAGGATCTTCTGGAACCGCCGCGTGTACGGCACGGTGGTGCCGTGCGTGTTGGCCCCGGTGTCGACGCCGAACCAGGTGCCGGTGCGGTCTTCCCGTGACGTCACAACGGAAGCGTCGTCGAGCAGCACGTAGCCGGCGACGCCGTCCAGGTGCAGCCAGTGCTTCTCGGTGCGCAGCCTGCGGTTGCCGTTCTCGCCGAGGCTGCGGTTCTCGATGGTGGTGCGCACGTGCGCGCCGGTGGCGTCGGTGATGCCGGCGCCGAGGCAGACCACGCCGTCGGGGGTGAAGAACCACGACTTCTTGGCCGACAGGGTGCCGTCCTGCGACCGGAAGTCCAGGCCGAACGCGCCGTGCCGGTCGTCCCAGCGAGAGCCGCCGACCCAGGACGTGGTCGTCACGGGCGTGGCCTGCAGGGCCGGCGGGGCGGAGTCCTTCTCGGTGGTGCCGGGCAGCAGCGTGGCGTCCACGGTCGGCCAGTAGGCGTCGCTGTAGTTGCCCTGGTCGCCGGGCAGGAAGGTGTACAGCACGCCGTCGCCGACGTACCAGCCGTGCAGGTTCTGGCCGTTGATCGACTCGTACCGGCAGATGCGGGTGGAGCCGACGCCGAGCGAGGCCGACCAGGTCGGCGTGACGTGCACCATCCGGTCCTGCTGCGGGAAGACCCGGTGCGTGGACGCGGTGTGCGCGGCGTCGCGTGTGGACAGTTCCTTGGCGTACTCCACCTCGGGCACGCCGACCATCTGCAGGCCGCCGGAGAACCGGACCAGGTTCTCCACCTTGAAGTACGGCGCCCACTGACCTTCCTTGATCCACTTGGTGGCCAGGGAGACCAACTGCTTGCGAGTGACGCCGCTGGCGTGCCGGGCCAGCAGCACGACCGCGGCGGTGAGCTGGTGGCCGGCGTCGTAGCCGGTCTCGCCCTGCCGGGACAGCATGCGGCCGCGAACGGGCTCCATCATCGCGCCGGACGCGACGAACGGCGCGTACACGTCGGCCACGGTGTCGTAGAACTTCTGCTTCACGTCGGCCGACAGCTGGGTCGCGGTGCCCTCGGTGACGTGGATGATGCCGGCCGCGGCGGTCAGCAGCACCAGGCCGTAGTGGCCGGGGTAGGGCACGGTGTCGTGCTGGATGAACGAGCCGTCGGTGTGGTAGCCGTCGGACTTGGTCACCCGCGCCACCAGGTTGGCCGCGCCGCCGCCGACCTGGTCGGTGACGGCCGCGATGGCGTTGACGATGCGCTGCGCGTCCCCGGCCAGCGCGCCGGCCACGACGCTGATCAGCGACTTGTCGGCACGGTTGGCGCCGGTCTCGACCAGGCCTGGGGTGATGGTGCGGAAGTTGGGGTCGGCGTTGAAGCGCAGCACGGGCTTCAGGTAGCGCTGCACCGCCTCGGGCACGAGGTGCTCGCGCACGCAGACCAGGGTCTGGAGCAGCCAGTACGGCACGCCGATCTCGTACGAGTACCAGTTGCCGATCTCGCCGGTGGTCTCGTTGTACTCGGTGCGGTACAGCGTCTCCAGCGCGGTGGCGATGCGCTCGGCCTGGCCGGCCTTGGCCGACAGCGCGGAGCCGGGCGTCGCGAAGTTCACCGCGATGGTGCGCAGCCGGTAGTACATCGTCGGGAAGTAGTTGCTGCCCGGGCCGACCGGCAGGTCGGTCCACAGCTGGTCGCCGGTGACCGTCATGGCCGAGTCGTACTGGACGGCCACTTCGTCGAGGGCCTTGACCGCGCCCGTTCTCTCCGCGGACGGAATGTTGCGTCCGACCTGGAGCTCCCGGTAGGCGGCGATGATCTTCTCGGCATCGGTGACCGGGGCGGTGTCGGCGATGGCCACGCCGGAGCCGAGCGTTCCGGCCAGCGTGCCGACCGCCGCCGTGGAGACCCCCGCGGCGACGCCGTAGCGGAGCAGATCCCTGCGGTTGATCGACATCGCCGCCTCCATTTCACGTATGTGAACTCACTTCACATTCTCGAAATATGGCGGAGAAATTAGTGTGACCGGCAGCACCTGTCAACGGCGCGGCAACGCCACCAGCGCGACCCCGGCCGCCGCTAGCAGGCCCGCGACCTCGACAATTGGGTCGATCCGGCCCGCCGGCAAGACCAATGCCACCGCCGCCAGGGCCAGCACCGAGACCTGGATCAGCAGATATCGGCGCAGCGGCCGCCGGAACGCCGCCAGGTGCAGCCGCGCGCCGACCGGCAGCACGGCGGCGATGCCGGCCAGCACGTGACCCAGATGCAGCAACGGAATCAGCGCCAGGGCCTCGACGCTCAGGGTGCTGTCGTCCATGAACGCGGTGGCCAGCGCGGCCCCGCCGATCAGCACGGTCATGCCCGGCGAGGCCGGCATCGCCACCGCGACCGCGAGCACCACGGCGAACACGATCATCAGCGAGAAGCCGAGTCCTTGCAGCTCAAGCACTCCCAGCACGGCCGCGCCGACAACGGCGATCGCCGCGCGCAGCCACCACGCCGACAGGCCCGGCCTGAGTTCCATGGTCATCGGCGCGTCCGGCGGAGCAGGTCAGCGATGGCGGCACTGGCCGAAGCCGAGGTGCCCGACCAGGAGGTGACAGCGACGCCGTGCTCCCTCAGCGCGGTCAGCCGCGCGCTGTGCTCCAACCGCAGCAACCGCCGCACGGCCTCACCCCAGCGATCGGTGCGGTCGGGGATCAGCTCCTGCGGCAGCACGTCCACGGCCAGCACCCGATTGCCGCGCCGGGCCGCATGCACGGCCAACTGCACGATCGCGTCGTCCAGGAACGGCGACAGCACCACGACCACGGCCCCGTGCGGCACCTGGTGTTCATTGAGCACCGGCGACGCCGACCAGCCGGCCGCCGCCGCGCACACCACGACCTGGTTGCGCAGCCGCAGAAGTTGCCGCCGGCCGACGCCGGGCTTCACACCGAGCTGCGGCCGGCCCAGATCGACCAGCCCGACCCGGTCGCCCAGCCGTAGATAGCTGGCCGCCAGCGAGACCGCGGCCCGTACGGCGGTGTCCAGGCTGCCGCCGGGCCGGACGGTCGCGCCGATCAACGAGGTCGACCAGTCGGCCATCTTCGGGCCGACATCGGCGCGGGTGTCCAGGGCCAGCACGATGTCCGCGTCGGCGGTCGCGTGTCGCTCGCGCACGTACAACTCGCCGTTGTTGCTGCGCAAGGAAACCCGCCAGTCAATGCCGCGCAGCCGGTCCCCCGGCTGGAACGGCCGGATGTCGCGCAGCTCCACACCGTCGCCCGGACGCCGGGAGCGGTGCGCGCCGACCAGGCCGGCCGGCCGCGGCGGCAGTGGGCCGACCGGCAGCTTGTCCAACGGCGGCAACACGGTTCGGCTCATGTCGCTGCCGACCATGGGGCCGTGCACGACCATGCCGTCCTGACCGGCCAGCAGGTGATCGACCCGCACGTCCACGCCCTCGCCCCAGGCCTTGCGCCGCAACGGGGCCGACACACGGCGCACGGTCGCCGGCAGCAGATGCACCCGGCCGGGACCGTCAACGCCCTTGGTGGGCAGGCGAATGGCCAGCAGCTCGGCGTTGCGCCCCGGCTCGATGTCCACGACAACCGACGGCGTGTCGGAGCTCTCGGCGGTTCGCGGCGGCGGCGTCACCTTCACCGTGGGCTCGCCCGCCGGCGCGGCCAGCATGGCCAGCACGCCCGAGATCAGCAGCGGGGCCCCGATCAGCACCAGCTCGACCTGGTGGATGACCACGCCGACGATGATCAGCCCGGTGCCCAGCAGCAGAGCCCGGCGCATCGTCTCGGTGCCGTGCCAGGTCTCGTTGCGGCCACCGAGCAGGGCCGCGCGGATTCGCTCCGCCCGATTGCTCATAGGGGTGCTCATCGCGTGCTCGCCGGCCCCGGGACCTTGCCCAGCAGCTCCGTCACCACCTGCACGCCGGTGAGGCCCGAGGTCCACGTCTCCGGCCGCAACACCAGCCGATGAGCCAGCGCGGCGACCGCGCATTCCTTGACGTCCTCCGGCAGCACGTGATCCCGCCCGTCCACAACGGACAGTGCGCGGGCCACGAGGGTCAGCGCCAGCGAGCCACGCGGCGAGGCGCCGACCTCGACCGCCGGATGCGCTCGGGTGGCCGCGACGAGGTCGACGCAGTAGCGCAGGATGTCCTCGTCGACCGCGACCTTTTCCACCGCGGCCTGGAGTTCCGCCAGCCCGGCGGCGTCGACCACCGGCGCGACCTCGGTCTCCTCGCGCTGCCGGGCCAGCCGGCGGCGCAGCACCTCGAGCTCCTCACCGGCCGACGGATAGCCCACGTCCAGCCGCAGCAGGAACCGGTCCAGCTGCGCCTCCGGCAGCGGGTAGGTGCCTTCGTACTCAACGGGATTCGCGGTCGCCAGCACGTGGAACGGCCGGGGCAGCGGGAACGTGCGGCCCTCGACCGTGACCTGCTTCTCCTGCATGGCCTCCAGCAGCGCGGACTGCGTCTTCGGCGGCGTGCGGTTGATCTCGTCGGCCAGCAGCAGGCCGGCGAACACCGGGCCCTGGCGGAAGGTGAACTCGCGCGTCGCCGGGTCGTAGAGGAAGGACCCGGTGACGTCGGCCGGCAGCATGTCCGGTGTGCACTGCAGCCGCCGGAACTCCAGGCCCAGCGCCTGGGCCAGGCAGCGGGCCAGCAGCGTCTTGCCCAGCCCGGGCACGTCCTCCAGCAGCACGTGGCCGCCGGCCAGCACCGCCGCCAGCGCGAGCCGCAGCGTGCGGCGGCCGCCCACGACGACTTCGCCGACGGCATCGAGCACCGCGTCACTCGCGATGGCCACAGTGCTCACAGTTCCTCCAGGCGGGTCAACAGTTCCGCGAACCGGGCCGGGTTCGGCAGGGTCGCGGCGGGATCGGTGAGCAGCCGGTGCAGGTCGGCGCCGAGCAGCTCACGGGCTCGCGCGTCGGCGAGGTCGACGTCCTCGCAGCCGGGGCGGCGGCGGATTCGGCCCAGGGCAAGGGCTTGCAGCCGTGGACGGACACGGTTGGCGAACCGGTGCCGGTCGCTCTCGGCGTCGGCCAGGCGGGCGCCGAGCGAGCTGGCGTGGGTGGCGATCGGGGCGGAGCCGCCGGCCGGCAGCGCCTGCCAGCTCGGGTCGACCGGCGGCAGCAGGCGGGTGCCGAGGAAGGCCAGCGCCGCGACGACCAGCGCGATCAGCAGCGCCCACGGCACGAGTGGCACCCCGACGATCAAGTACTGGACGACGAGCGCGAGTGCGGCGGTCAGGCCGGTGACAAGCCAGGTCAACGGGCCGCCTCCAGGTCAGCGATGATCCGGTGGAGCGCGTCGCCGGCGGCCTCGGCGTCGGCGTCGGTCAGCACGCCCGCGCGGCCGAACCGGGCCCGGCCGTAGAGGCGGCGGAGCTCGTCCAGCGCCTCCGGGCTGACGGCATGGCCGGCCAGCACCGAGCCGACGAACTCGGTCGGCGTCTCGTGCGGCTGACGCTCGGTGCCGGTCTCGGTGGCGGCCTGCTCCAGGCTCAGCCACGCCGCGACCACCCGGTCCGACGGCGGCCCGCCCTCTCGTCGTCGCAGCTGGGCGAGCGCGCGCCGGCCGGCCACGACCAGCGGGCCGATCTGGCCGACGCCGCCCTCGCCGGGCAGCTCGGCATCGTGCGGGGTGACCATCGCGCGCACCCGTCGGCGGCGATGGAACACCGAGATCAGCGTGATCACCGCCGCCACGGCCAGCAGCAGGCCGACGATCCCCAGCAGCATGACCAGGTACGTGAGCGGTCCGACCCCCTGAATGGGTTGATTGGCCAGCGTCGGCTGGGGCGGCGGCGGCGTGGTCTCGCCGCCGAGAGTGCCGAGGTGCAGGGGGTGCAGCGTGATCGACGTGGCGCCGCGGGCAGCGACCACTGCGAGCAGCAGCAGCGCCGCCAACGCCAGCATCCGCGGCGCCACTCGCGAGAAGCTCTGTGCGAGACGCGACATGCTCGCAGAATGCACCATCTGACAGGCTTGACGCATGGGATTGTTCACAGTCGATCAGGCCCGGGCCGAGCTGACGCAACTCCTGCCCGTCCTGGACGATCTGGTCGCGCTGCGGGCCGACGCCGCCGAGCTGGCGTCGTCGCTGTCGCCCGGCGGCCGGCCGACCGCGCTGGGCGGCATGCCGGAGTGGAAGGCCGCGCAGGCCCGGCTGGACGAGCTGATGACGCTCGTGCAGGAGACCGGCGCCGTGCTGAAGGGCTTCGCCCCGCTGCTCGTGGACTTCCCGGCCGACCTGGACGGCGTGCCGGTGCTGCTGTGCTGGCTGGAGGGCGACCGCGAGCTGAGCTGGTACCACCGCGAGGACCTGGGCTTCGCCGGCCGCCGCCGGCTTGGAACTGAACGTTCACTCAATTAGGCTGGAGCCATGGTTACCCGCGACCCCGAGGCCAAGCGGCAGGCGCTGCTCGACGCCGCGCTGACCGAGTTCGCCGCGCACGGGATCAGCGGCGCGCGGATGGACCAGGTGGCCAAGCGGGCCGGGTGCAGCGCCGGGCTCGCCTACACCTACTTCAAGGGCAAGGACGAGCTGTTCGACGCCGTGTACGAGCAGATCGTGCGGCGCACCGTCAGCGAGGCGCCCATCGACGCCGAGGACCTGCCCGGCTACGCCGTGCGGCTCTACGACGCCAACATGGCCAACCCCGAGGTCATGCGACTGATCACCTGGTACCGCCTCGAACGCGGCGAGGCCGCACTGGGCACCGAGTTGGCCCTCGAGTCGACGCGGGACAAGGTCGCCGCGGTCCGCGCCGCGCAGGCCGCCGGCAAGATCACCGACCGCTTCCGCGCCGAGGACCTCGTCACCCTGGTCCAGCACACCGCCATGCTGTGGTTCGTCGACGACGCCGCGGCGCAGGACCGGGACCGTGTGCGCGCCACCATCGCCGAGGCCGTGCGGCGGCTGGTCGCCCCGTGAAACCCGGTTGTCCTTCCGTTGTGGGGTTTGTGACCATCTGCCCATGACCGTTGTCGACTCGCTGCGTGGGCTCGCGCTGGGCGATGCCTTCGGCGAGCAGTGGTTCCTGCTCCCGGCGTCCGAAGTGGACGGTGCGCTGGCCGCGCGCCGGGTGCCTTTGGGCAGCTGGCCGTGGACCGACGACACCGCGATGGCCCAGGTCCTCGTGGCCCATCTGCACGCCCATGGCACGGTCGATCAGGACGCTCTGGCGATGGAGTTCGCCTTGGCGTACCAGGCCGATCCACACCGCGCCTACGGCGGTTCCATGCACGGCGTGCTGTTGGCGATCCTGGCCGGCGAGCCTTGGCGATCCGTGACCACTTCGCAGTTCGACGGGCAGGGTTCGTTCGGCAACGGGGCGGCCATGCGGGTCGCGCCGCTCGGCGTCTGGTTGGCCGACGACCTCGACGCCGTCGTCGAGCAGGCTCGACGGCAGGCTCTGGTCACCCATGCCCACCCCGAGGCCGTCGCCGGCGCGATTGCCGTCGCCGTCGCGGCGGCCGTGAATTCCGTTGGGGTGGAAGGGTTGCTCGAGGCCGTCCTCGCCCACGTCCCGAACGGCGAGGTGGCCACCGGGCTGCGGCGGGCCACCCGGCTACGGCCTTCGTTGGATCCCCGCCATGCCGCCGGCACCCTCGGCTGCGGCTACCGGATCTCCGCCGCCGACACCGTTCCGTTCGCGATCTGGTGCGCCGCCCGGCATCCCGACGACCTCGTCGAGGCGTTGTGGGCCACCGCCTCGGCCGGCGGCGACGTCGACACCACCTGCGGCATCGTCGGCGGCGTGGTGGCCGCCCGCACCGGCCTGGCCGGTGTTCCGGCCGAATGGCTGACGTCCTGCGAACCTGTTCGGCCGGTGCGTCAGCCGCCGGTGGTCTCCGCGGTCCGCTTGAGCACGGCCAGCCGGCGGTCCCAGACCGAGGCCAGGCCGGCCAGATAGCGGGACGTGCCCTCCAGCGGGGCCGATTCGACCTGGTAGAGGACCTGGCGGCCGTCGCGGCGGGAGCTGACCAGGTCGGCCTGCTCCAGGACGAGCAGGTGCTTCGTCACGGCCTGCCGGGACACCGGCAGGCGCGCGCCGAGCGTGGTCGCGCTGGCCTGCCCGAGCTCGGCCAGCACGTCCAGCAGCTGGCGGCGGGTCGGGTCGGCCAGCGCGACGAGCACGTCGTCAACGCTCACATTCGGCCTTCGCCACGTCCAACTGCACAGCCCACCCCTTGATGTTGCCCTCCCGGTGCTCGGCGGACACGAAGCCGCTCTCGAGGACCCTCAGCGTGGTCACGCCGTCGGCCTCGGACAGCCAGAACTCGACCAGCGTGGTCGCCCGCTCGTTGCCGTCGTCCAGCCAACGGTACGACACGTAGCTGTGCGGTTCGGCCTTTTCCGTCCGGATCCGGAAGGCGCCGTACCGGGGGTCGACCACCACGTCAACGTCGTCGGCCTCGCGGCGGCGGGTCTGCCGGCCGCGGTCGCCGTCGCCGATCCACCAACCGGCCTGGCTGACCAGCTCCCACACCCGCTCGACCGGTGCGTTGATGGCGATCTCGCGCTCGATGTCGTCCACGTCTCTCTCCTTCTCATGTGCTACCTCCAGGTTGCACTTCATCGGGAGAAAGTGCAACCCGTGGGTTTCACCCGAGACTCAGGCGGTCGCGTCCAGCATCCGTTCGTTGAACAGCTTGCGCACGGCGTTGACGCCGACGTCCGGGCCCTCTTCCATCAGCGCGGCCACTTCGAGGTCGGTGTGGGCGGCGGCGATGGAGCGGGGCAGCATGACCGACTCGTAGGCGCGAACGGCCTGGTCGAGGTCGTCGTGGGCGGCGATCGCGGCGGCCAGGTCGGAGCCGTCGAGCAGCGCGAGATTGGCGCCGATGCCGTGCGGCGGCAGCAGGTGGGCGGCGTCGCCGAGCAGGGTGACACCGGGGACGTGGGTCCACGCGTGCCCGGTCGGCAGCCGGTGGATGGGCCGGTTGATGAAACCGCCGTCGCTGTGGCGGACGAGGTCGAGCAGCCCGTCGTGCCACCCTGCAAACCGGTTCACCAGGTATGCGCGCACGGCTTCGGCGTCGCCCAGGTCGACGCCGGCGATGGCGGGCCAGTCGAGCGGGATGTCCTCGAAAGCGGCGTAGACGAGGACGTGCCCACCGCTGTTGCGCTGGGTGCAGATCATCATGCGGTCCGCGCTGGCCACCATGGTGCCCAGGCCGATCAGCCCGGCCAGCGCCGGATGCCGGGTGTCGACGTCGTCGAGGTGCGTCTCGATCATGCTCTCGCCGGTGTAGACCGGCAAAGCGCCGGACACGGCCGGCCGGACGCGCGACCACGCGCCGTCGGCGCCGACCACGAGGTCGAAGACTTCCATTGTGCCGTCGCCGAAACGCACCTGGACGACACCGTCCACAGTGGTGACATCCGCCACCGATCGTCCCCATTGGACAGTGTCGGGTGCGAGGGAGCCCAGCAACAGCTCGCGGAGCTGGCCGCGGTCGATCTCCGGTGCGTAGTACTCGTCGTCGGGTTCCTCGTGGTTGAGGATCGCCGCGGTCACCGGGTCCAGCCAGCGCAGCTCCTGCGCCTCCGGTCGGGCCACCGCGCGGAACTGCTCGTACAGGCCGATGGCGCGCAGCGCGGCCTGGCCGGTCGGGGCGTGCAGGTCGAGCATGCCGCCCTGCCAGCGGGCGGCCTCGGACGCCTCTCGCTCGTACACGGTCACGGGAATGCCGTGAACCTGCAGGCCACGGGCACAGGCCAGGCCGGCGACGCCGGCGCCGATCACGGCGATGCGGGCAGTGTTCATGGGAGGGCTCCTTCAGATCGGGGTTCCCCTCCAGAAAAGCACAATCACTTAGAAAGTGCAACGACTCAACTTTTTGAGCGTTACACCTTTGTCCGGTAGGCTGCGGGCGTGGACGAACCGATCGGGCGGCGCGAGCGCAAGAAGGCCCAGACCCGCAAGGCGCTGGCCGACGCCGCGATGGCCCTGTTCGTCGCGCACGGCTACGACAACGTGGGTGTCAAGCATGTGGCCGACGCGGCCGACGTCTCCGTGACCACGCTGTTCAAGTACTTCCCCAGCAAGGAGTCCCTGGTCTTCGACCTGGACGAGGACGTCGAGGCGGCGCTGGTCGCGGCCGTGCGCGACCGGGGCGGCCGGACCATCCCGCAGGCCCTGCGCGAACACCTGGTCGAGCGGGCCACCGAGAAGCCCGAGCATTCGCAGGCCATGGCGGAATTCCGGCGACTGGTCGAGCAGACCCCGGCCCTGCGCGACTACGCCAGCCGCATGTGGCTACGCCACGAAACCGCCCTCGCGCAAGCGATTGCCGCCGAGATCGGCGCTCCAGACGACGACATCCGGTGCGCCGCCCTGGCCCGGTTCGCGCTCGAGGCTGTGCAGCTGGCGCACCGCTACCCCGACGAGCGCCAGGCCCTCGGCCCCGTCTTCGACCTGCTGGAACACGGCTGGACGGCGACCAGCGCCGGCTGACCGTCCGGCGTCGGCCGCTTCGCCGCCCGCGCCTCCGGCTGGCACGTGAGTGGCTCATTTCGCGCCGGCGGCCACCTGAGCCACTCAGGTGGTCGGAAAACGCGAAGTGAGCCACTCACGTGGCAAAACTGCTAGCGCACGACGATCGTGACGGTGACGGTCTTTGTCCTGGCCGGCAGCTTCTGGGTGTCGACGGCCAGGAACTGGCCGTCGTCCTGGACACCATCCGGCGTGGTCTTGGCGTGCAGCTGGAACGGCGGCGCGGTGTTCGTGATGCCGTCGATGCCGAAGTCGCTGTCGTTGCTGATGACGAGAGTGCGGCCGTGGTCGGGGGTGGCGACGCCCTCGACCTTGTCGTGACCGAAGAAGCCGCCGGTCGGGTCGAGCCCGGTCACCAGACCGCCGAAGTCGAGGTACAGCGACTTGGCGACCGGCGTGATGCCGACCTTGGCCAGGTCGGCCGTGGCGGTCTTGGTGTCGTCGACGCCGACGTAGGCGTCGATGGTGGCGTTGGTCGGCCCGACCAGCAGCCCGCCCTTGGCCGCGTCGTAGCCGACGGCCTTCGGACCGACGTCGGTCGCGCCGGTGAGGTCGATCTTGAACAGCTTCTTGTACGCGCCCGGCTCGACCTTGCCGTCCCGCTCGTCCACCAGGAACGTGGAGTCGGACAACGCGGTGATCTCGCTGACCGCGCCGCTGTTGGCCTTCGGGTCGTCCAACAGGTACAGGTACTCGTGCGTGACGTGTGTGCGCAGGTCATAGGTGACGATGCGCAGCGTGGTGACGTTGCCGGGCTTCTTGGTCAGATCCGGCTGCTGGAGCGCGGACTGCATGACGCCCACCAGGGTCCGGCCGTCGGGCGTGACGGTCAGGCCCTCCATGCCCTTGTTCGGCACGCGGTTGGCCAGCTCGGCCGGCAGCGAGTCGTCGAACGGCGAAAGCCGTTGCAGCGCACGGCCGTTGCGGTCGAAGTGGGTGATGAACGGGCCGTACTCGTCGGACACCCAGAAGGTGCCGTCGGGCAACGCGACCAGGCCCTCGGAGTCGTAGCCGTTGGGGTCGGCCGGCAGCGGATTGCCGTTCAGGTCGACGATCGTCTCGCCGGTGTTGGCGGCCGTGTTGACGCGACCCGAGTACGGCGTGCCGTCCTTGGCGCGCAACGGGATCGTCCGCTCCAGCACGGCCTTCCCGTTGACCAGCCGGAACTTGCCGATGGCCGGGTCGAACGCCGGCAGCGGCTCGACCTTCTCCCCGTTGGGGCCGTCCACGTTCGGGCCGCGGTCGGTGAGGCCGTAGTACTCGTCGCAGCTGCCCGGGACCGGGGTCAGCGCCGAGCCGTAGGCGCCGCCGGTGATCGGCACGCCGCCGATCACGCCTAATGGTGACACGTGCGTGGTGTACAGCCGCACCGCGTCGGTTTCGTTGTAGGTGAAGGAATCCGTGCCGGTGAAGCCGGCGGCCGGGGTATAGCTCAGTGTGCCGTCCTGGTTACGTGTGACGGTGCCGTGGCCCGGCGCGGTGTGCGACACCACGGTTTGTCCGGCGGTCACGGTCACGGGCTGACCGCGGTGTGTGCGGTAGCCGGGGTCGGGACTGGCGTCCGCGACGCCCGTGGCCAACATACTCAGGGCGACTACGCCGGCAGTGGCGGCAATCCGGTTGCGGTTCACCGCAGGAGTGTCGTCACGTGAGGTGGACGCCACTCGACCGTCGGGCGACGCGCCGGTGAACAAACTCGGCCGATGCGGCGGTCACGGGGTAGACAGGAGGCATGTCGGAACAGCAGGACGTCAACCGGTCGGTGATCGAGGAGTTCCGGGCCAACGAGGGCCGCGTCGGCGGCCGGCTCGAGGGCATCGACCTGGTGCTCGTCACCCACACCGGCGCGCGGACCGGCCGCGCGCTGACCACGCCGCTCGGCCACGTCGTCGACGGGGACGACCTGGTGGTCGTCGCCGCCAACCGGGGCAGCGCCACGCATCCGTCCTGGTACCACAACGTGGTCGCCAACCCCGATGTCACCGTCGAGGTCGGAACCGTGACGTACGCGGCAAAAGCCGTCGTGGCCACCGGCGACGAGCGGGCCCGGCTGTGGGACAAGATCGCCGCCATGAAGCCCTTCCTGCTCGACTTCCAGGAGAAGGCCGGTTCCCGCGCCATCCCGCTGGTCGTGCTCCGCCGCGCGTGATCGGCCGTTTGCACCACGTCGAGCTCTGGGTCCCCGACCTCGCCCGTGCCGTCCGCAGTTGGGGCTGGCTGCTCGGCGAGCTGGGCTATCAGCAGTTCCAGGACTGGCCCGCCGGCCGCAGCTGGCGCCTCGGCGAGACCTATCTCGTCATGGAGCAGTCCCCCGCCCTCACCTCCGCGACGCACGACCGCCTTGGCCCCGGCCTCAACCACCTCGCCTTCCACGCCGGCGCCCGCGTCGACTCTCTCGTCGCCGCCGCGCCCGCGCACGGCTGGACCCTGCTGTTCGCCGATCGCCACCCGTACGCCGGCGGCCCCGACCACTACGCCGGCTACCTCGCCGACGAGGACGGCTTCGAGGTGGAGCTGGTGTCAGGAGGCGGTGAGTAGGAGATCGGCGGCGCGTTCGGCGATGGCCAGCACGGTGGCGTTGGTCGGCGCGCTGATGATCGTCGGCATCACGGAGGCGTCGGCGACCCGAAGACCGCGGACGCCGAAAACACGCAGCCCACTGTCCACAACGGACCCGATGGCACAGGTGCCGACGGCGTGGAAGAAGGTGCCGGTGCTACGCCTGAGGAAATCGACGTCCTCATAGGACGAACCGGGCAGTGCCTCGGCCTGGCGCCATTCCTTCAGGGCGGCAGCGCTCCCGGCCTCGCGGGCGATGCGCAGCGCGGTGAGCATGCCCTCGATGTCACGGGAATCAGTGAGCAGCGCGGGATCGACCACGGGCGCGACGACCGGATCTGGCGACGCCAACGTCACGCTGCCCCGGCTTTGCGGCCGCAGATACGAGAAGGCGACGGTGTAACCGTCGGCCGGTCCGGCCAGCGGCGGCCGCACGAACGGGATGTCCAGGTACATCAACAAAATATCCGGCGCGTCGAGATCCGGGGTGGAACGCAGCGCGGCGATCAGGTCACCGTGGTTGTTGGCGCCGGCGGGAAGGGGCTGGCCGGCCTCGAAAACCACGCCGCTCAACGGATGGTCCTGGAGATTGCGCCCCACGTCGGGCAGCTTCACCCGGGTGTTGACGCCGACCGGGCCCAGCACGGCCGGATCGCCGATGCCGGAGAGCATCAGCAGGTGTGGCGAGCCGATCGCGCCGGCGGCCAGCACCACCGATTTCCCGGCCTCGACGGTGACGGCCTGCCCGTCGGTCCGGTACTCCACGCCGACGCAATGCCCGTTGTCCAGCACGAGCTTGGTCACCATCGCCTCGGCGATCACCTTGAGGTTGGCCCGCCAGCGCACCGGACGCAGGTACGCGTCGGCGGCGGTCTGCCGGATCCCGTCGGCGATGGTCATCTCCTGCCAGCCGAAGCCTTCCTGCTCGACGCCGTTGTGGTCGGGGTTTTCCGGAAATCCCCGTTCCCGCGCGGCTTCCAGCGTCGCCTCGGCGAAGGCGCTGTGCGCCGCGGGCGGCCCGACCCGCATCGGTCCGCTCGTGCCGCGGTAGGCGGGATCCCGGTCCGCCGGGGCGGTTTCGCTGCGTTTGAAGTACGGCAGCAGGTCGTCGTAACCCCACCCGGGCACGCCCCAGGCGTCATAACTGGACCGGTGCGCCCGGCTGTGCGCCATGGCGTTGATGCAGCTGCACCCGCCGAGCAGCCGGCCGCGCGGGTACGGCAGCTCGACACCGCACAGACCGAACTGCGGCGTGGTGTGAAAACCCCAGGTCACGGGGCTGTCCAGCAGCGTAGGCCAGGCCGGTGGCGCCGCGACGGCAGGCGGCGCGACGGCCGGGCCGGCCTCCAGCAGCAGGACGGTGGCGGACGAGTCCGCGCTGAGCCGGGCCGCGAGCACCGAGCCGGCGGTGCCGCCGCCCACAACCACGTAGTCGTACCTCATGAGTCGCAATCAATCACGTTCCGACCGGCCGGAACGGGCTCAGCCAGGACCTGTCGCACCTAGGATGGGCAAACGGGCAGACCGATCGGTGCCACCCGGTCCGCGACCGGTCGCCGCGGGCATGACCTGCCGTAACCTCAAAGCATGGCGGGCACGGAACTCGGCGACTTCCTGAAGTCGAGGCGGGCTCGCATCGACGTGGCCCGGGTCGGTCTGCCGCCGACGGCCCGGCGCCGCGTCCCCGGTCTGCGCCGCGAGGAGGTCGCCGCGCTGGCCGGCCTCAGCGCCGACTACTACGCCCGCCTCGAACAGGGCCGGCAGCAGCGGGCCTCGGACGAGGTGCTCGAAGCGCTGGCCCGGGTTTTCGGCCTGGACGCCGCGGAACGCAGCTATCTGCGCCGACTGAGCAGCCCCAAATTGGTGGCGCCGCCCGAGACGTGCGGGGTGAGCCCCGCCATCCGCGGCCTGCTGGACGAACTCGGTGGCGTGCCGGCGATCCTGCTCGGCCGGCACACCGAGGTGCTGGCCGCGAACCGCGTCGCCCGCCTGGTGTTCGCCGATTTCCACGCGATGCCGGCGCGGGACCGGGTCGTGGTGCGCTGGCTGCTGTTCGACCCGGCCGCCCGTGCCCTGCACGACGACTGGGCCGGCATCGTCGAGGAGATGATCGGCATGCTGCGGGTCGGCCACGATCCGACCGACCCGCGGGCCCGGCGGCTGGTGGCGGAGCTGTCGGCCGAGAGCCCGCTGTTCCGTCGCGTGTGGACGGACCATCGGATCGAGGCCACGCCCCGCGTCGCCAAGCGTCTGTTCCACCCGACGGCCGGCGAGCTGAACTTCCACGTCGCCCACCTGGCCGTGCCGGGCGCGGATCAGCACCTGTTCACCTTCCTGCCCAGGGCCGGCGCCGCCGAGGCGATCGGCGCGCTGCTCCGATCGCCCGTGGTGACGCCGGCGGCACCGCTCGGCACCGCCCGCGAGGTGTAGTGTCGCCGTCACCGGGAGCATTTCGCGTGTCGGCGGTCAGGCCGGCGCCGTCCCCGGCGCACCCCAGGTCGGTCGCTACGCGACCGAGGGCGAGGAGACCGACATGATGT
The DNA here is from genome assembly GCA_036403095.1 of Kutzneria sp. GTDB lineage: Bacteria > Actinomycetota > Actinomycetes > Mycobacteriales > Pseudonocardiaceae > Kutzneria. Next base: position 19,674 of record DASWRQ010000423.1, read on the forward strand.
CGGGTCCAGCGGTCAGCTCGACGATGACCATTCACTTGAGACGGGTGATGCGGCCGGGCGACCAGGACCGGCAGGCCATCTCCGCGGAGTCCACGGCCGGCAGTTGCCCGGTGTGCCCGCACCCGACCGACACCCACGACGAGATCGGCACGAGGTACTGCGCCGCGACGGCCGCCGGCAAGTTCGAGCGCGGATGTGTCTGCGCCACAGGCGGACCCACACGCTAGGACCGCCAGGGCTGCGCCGAGCGACGCACACGGCACAGCCCCGACGACGACTACGCCGTCGCTTCCCGCGGCATTCGAGCGGCGGGCACCGGCGTCGCGGACGGTGCCGCGATCAGCTTTTCGAGCTGCCGGATGACGACCGCCGGCGGCATCGGCTGCGGTGTGGCGAACACCGTCAGCAGCGCGTCCACGGACTGAGCGACGGTGAATCTCGTGCCCGCACGCCGCCTGGCCGTCGGCGGCAGCGGCCCGAGTTCGACGGTCTCCCGGATGCCCCGCGCCAGCGCCTCGGCGTTGTCCGGCGCGACGAGCAGCAGGCCGCCGCAGTCGGTCTCGGGCAGGCCGCCGTCGTGCGAGGCGATCACGCGACAGCCCGAGTGCTGGGCCTCGATCGAGACGATGCCGAAGGTCTCGTGCCAGTACTGGCTGTTCGACGGCATCACCACGATGTCGTGGTCGGCCATCAGCGCGGCCATCGTCGCCGGTGTCTTGCGGGTGGCGACGACGGCGATGCCGGGATGCCCGCGGAGCAACCGCTCGATGATCTTTCCCTGGGGCTTGTCCGCGCCCGCGGTCGTCGCGGTGAACGTCAGGCGCCGGTCCTGCTCGATGAGGTCGACGTGCAGCGTCTCCAGCAGGGTGTAGACGCCCTTCTCGGGGCTCAGCCGACCGGCGAACAGCACGCGGGTGACGCCGGCCGGCGCGGCCGGCCTCGGCTCCGTCGCGAAGCACGGTTCGGCGAAGGGGTACACCACGTTGATCGTCGCGACGTCCACGTCCAGGTACTTCGCCCACAGCTCGGCGGCGTACCGGCTGGTGGCGATCAGCGCGCGGGTCCTGGTTCCCTCGACGGCGAACGCCTTGTGCCGCGCCCGGATGGGCGGCGGATTGTGCAGGATCAGAAACGCCGGACGCCTGGTCGGCACGGTGTGCGGCTCGTTGACGAACACGACGGTGCCGTCCAGCTCGCCGACATCGGCCAGCCGTGGCAGCGACCGGAACGGGACGCCGGCGAAGTCGTCCCGGCCGTCGTCGGCGCCGAGGCCGACGGTGACCACCTGCGCCGGGACCCCGCGGCGGGTCAGCTCCCGGACTTGACCCACGGTGTAGTTCTCCGAGCCGCCGGTGCCGGCGGGCAGCCGGTTTCCTGGTGACCAGATAAAGGAAATCACCTTGCGTGGCACCATCTTTCGTTGTCCAGCGCCGAGGTCGCGTGGACGGCCGCCAGCCGGCCGGAATTCCACAGTGGACGGACAGGCCCGCGTCGGCGCGACGACCCGATCCGTTGCAGAGACGCTCAAAACCCGAATGCCGGCGGCAATCCGCGGCAGTGCGACGGGAGCGAAGACAATCAGCGTCAAGCTAGCACACGCGCTGCCGCCGACCTCCTCGCCGAATCGTCCGGAACCTCTCGGGGCCGCGGCACGTTGACGTGTGGACGGCGTGCGCGCCCGATCTCGCGCGCGTTCCCCACGCGCCGGCGATCACGACGCGACCCTCGCCCGTCGGCCGGCACGAGCATCGGACATCCATGACGTCGATCGACCCAGGACCGACCGCCGCGCGACGCGGCACCGAATTCGCGGAACTGTCCCGTGTGATCAAGGACCACGGCCTGCTCGACCGCAGGCGTCGCAGCTACGCCGCGAAGTTCGCGGTCAACGCGATCCTGCTGGCCTCCGGCTGGACGGCGTTCGCCGTGCTAGGCTCGTCCTGGTGGCAGCTCGCGACCGCGGTGTTCCTGGCGCTGGTTCACACCCAGCTCGCGTTCATCGGCCACGACGCCGGGCACAAGCAGATCTTCGCCAGCAGGCGGGGCAACGACATCGTCGGCCACCTGCACGCCGGCCTGGTCGGCATGAGTTTCGGCTGGTGGGTGGGCAAACACAGCCGCCACCACGCCAACCCCAACCATGAGGACGAAGACCCCGACATCCAGATCTCGGTGCTGGCCTTCACCAGCGACCAGGCCTCCGCCAAACGCGGCATCGCGCGGTGGCTGACGACGCATCAGGCCGCGCTGTTCTTCCCGTTGCTGCTGCTGGAAGGGCTGAGCCTGCACGTGGCCGGCGTCAAGGCCGTGCTGCGGCGCGAGGTCAAGTCGGTCCGACTGGAGGCAGCGCTGCTCGTGGCGCACATCGCGACCTACCTGGCGGTGGTGTTCCTGGTGCTGCCGCCGCTGCAAGCGGTGGTGTTCATCGCCGTGCACCAAGGACTGTGGGGTGTCTACATGGGATGCTCGTTCGCCCCCAACCACAAGGGCATGCCCACCGTGTCGGCCGGCCACCGGCTGGACTTCCTGCGCAAGCAGGTGCTCACCTCGCGCAACGTCCGCGGCGGCCGTATGGTCGACTTCCTGCTGGGCGGACTGAACTACCAGATCGAGCACCACCTTTTTCCCAACATGCCAAGGGCGAACCTGCGGCAGGCCCAGCCCCTCGTGCAGCAGTTCTGCGCGCACAACGGGATCGCGTACAGCCAGACCAGCGCGATCGGGTCCTACCGACAGGTGCTGCGGCATCTGCACGACGTCGGCGCGCCACTGCGCCGAGCGAAAGGACGATAGTCATCATCGAAACCACAGCCGCGCCGGACGAGCACACCGCGGTGTCCGCCGTCCGGTTCAGCCACCCCACCCTGAACGCGCCGTCCGCGCCGACGGACGCGCAGCCGTGCGCGCCGGTGCAGTTCCTCGCGCCCGACGACCCCGCCGCGCCGAAGCCGAGCGCATGGTCCGGGGGTGGACAGGCGGGGTAGCGTGAAGACGGCTTCGCTCTCGCGGCAGCCAGCATCGGTCGCCGGGCGGCCGAGTCAGGAGGACCGACATGACGTCGGGTCCGCACACTCGCTCGATGCCCGCGCTGCCGCTTCGGTTGCGGCTCAAGCCCAAAGGACCGGTCACCGGTTACGTCGACGGCGGCTGGTGGCCGCGCAGCCGTGATCTGGCCGCCGAACTCCCCGAACTGGCCGCGGTGCTGTCGGTCCGGCTCGGACCGATCCAGCGGATCGCCTACGCGATGGACAGCTGGCAGCCGACGTCGGGGCGGGTCGAGGTCGACGGCCGGCGCGTGCGCCTGGAGGGATTCCATTCGCAGGACCGCGATGTCGTCGCGGTGACCGGGTTGAACGGTCAGCGGATCAGCCTGCTGGTCGTCCCGCCCGACGCGGGTGAGACCGCCGGGCACGACGCGATGATGACGGCGGCGCATCGGGACAACGCCGACAGCCCGGGCTCGATCCTGCGTGTCACCCGCCGTGGCGGCGCGAAGACCGCCGCCCACTGAACTTGGCTGATTGCGTCCAGCCAGGACGGGAGCACCGGCACAACGCCGAGCTGCCCGCTCGTTCGACTCCCCGCGGTCTCGTGACCGCTGGGCCGCCCCGGCTGACCGCACCGCGTGCGACGAAGCCGATGGCGCCTGTCGTGGGAAACGCCGAACGCGGCCGGCTCGGACCGGACTCCCGTACCGGGGCCGGTGGCGGACGACGCCACCGGCCCTCCCTGTCCGCCGTCAGTCCAGGCCGGCGAGCAGGTCCGTCTCGGTGATGCCCGGGCCCTGGCCCGCGCGGATGAACCACTCGGTGCCGAAGGCCTCCCGGAAGTGCTCGTCCGGCATGGCCAGGAACCAGGAGTCCTCGGGGATCTGGCTCAGGTGCGCGCGCATGCCGGCTCGCTTGGCCTCGACGTAGTCGCGCACGTCGACGCGGGCGGTGAGCTCGGCGGCGGGCTTGCCGAACTCGTTGCCCTCGAAGTCGGGGACCTCCGCGCCGGTCTCCTCGGCGTAGCGGCGCCACCGCTCGTACGCCTCGTCCCGGTTGGAGGTGTGCTGGTAGACGCGCGGCGTGCCGGCGATCTCGGCGGCGCGTTGGCCGACGCGGTGCACCTGGATGTGGTCCGGATGACCGTAGCCGCCGTTGTCGTCGTCGAAGGTGATCACGTCGGCCTGCTCCTCGACCAGGATCGCGGCCAGCTTCTGCGCGGCCTCCTCGACGGAGGCGTTCCAGAACGCGCCGGAGGCGGAGTTCTGCTCCCAGCCCATCATCCCGGAGTCGTGGTAGCCCAGGAACTCCAGCCGCTTCACGCCGAGAATGTCGGCGGCGGCGCGGGTCTCGGCGGCGCGGCGCTGCACGAGGGTCTCGCCCTCGGCCAGCAGGCCCTCGGGGATCTCGCCGAGCTCGCCGCCCGTCGCGACGACGAGCACCACCCGGTGCCCCTCGTCCGCGGCTTTGCGCATGGTGCCGCCCACGGTGATCGACTCGTCGTCGGGGTGGGCCTGGAAGGTCACGAAGGTGGCCATCGGGTGTCGGGATCCCTCAGTCGTTGGGGCTCTGCTGCTCGGCCAGGAACTGCTCGAACTGGTCGCCCAGCTCGTCGGCGGTCGGCATCTGCTCGAGCACGTCGTTGAGCAGGCTCGGCTTGCCGGCGGCCTCGGCGAAGGTGTCGTACTGCCGTTCCAGCGCGCGCACCACGTCCGAGACCTCGGCCGACTCGCTGACCTGGCGGTCGATCTCCACGGCGGCGCGGCGGGCCGACTCGCGCAGCGAGTCGTCCGGCAGGGCCAGCCCGGTCGCCTTGACGATGGCGTCCAGCAGCGTGACGGCGGCCGTCGGGTAGGCGGTCTGGGCCAGGTAGTGCGGCACGTGCGCGGCGAAGCCGACGGCGTCGCGACCGGCCTCGCCCAGCCGGAACTCCAGCAGACCGGCGATGCTGGCCGGCACCTGGAGCGTGTTGGGCATCTGGTGGTGGTCGCCAAGCAGCTCGGGCCGGGTGGCATGCGCGGTGACACCCAGGGCCCGGGTGTGCGGGGCGCCCATCGGGATGCCGTGGAAGCTGGCGACCAGCCGCACGCCCCAGCGGTCCATCAGCGCCTTCACGGCCGCGACGAACAGCTCCCACTCGTGGTCCGGCTCGGGGCCGGACAGGATCAGGAACGGCGTGCCGGCGGTGTCGTGCAGCAGGCGCACCTCCAGCGTGGGGGCCTGGTAGCTCTCCCAGCGGTCGGTGCTGTACGTCATGATCGGCCGCCGCGACCGGTAGTCGATCAGGCGGTCCACGTCGAAGGTCGCGACGACCCGGTTGTCGAACCGCTCCAGCAGGTGCTCGACCACCAGCTTGCCGGCGCTGCCCGCGTCCACGAACCCGTCGAAGCTCACCAGGAGCACCGACCCGTCCAGGTCGGGCGTGTCCGAGTCGACCTCGACCAGGTCCTCCGGATCCCGTGCCACCGCTACCTCCCACACCAGCCGTACAGAGCTCTTGATTGTGCAACGCGTAACCCGTTCGGATTCATCCCGGCCGGTCAGCTATAGTCAACGCTTGAACAATCAAGGATAGGTCACTCGAAAGGACGACGTGAAGCTCAGCCCGCTGGCCATGGCCGTGCTGGAGCTCCTGCTGGAGAAGCCGATGCACCCGTACGAGATGGCCCAGGTGATGCGCGCGCGGCACGTCGAGGCCAAGGCCGATGTGAAACCCGGGTCGCTCTACCACGCGGTGGAGCGGCTGGAGACGCACGGCCACATCGAGGTCGTGGACACCCAGCGCGAGGGCCGGCGGCCGGAACGGACCGTCTACGGGGTCACCGAGGCCGGCCGGGACGCGTTCGTGGCGCGGGCCAAGGCGATGCTCGGCACGATCGCGCCGGAGTACCCGGAGTTCGCCGTCGGGCTGTCCGCGCTCAACGAGCTCGACCGCGACGACGCGCTGGCCGAGCTGCGCACCCGCGCGCTGAAACTGCAGGCCGAGGCGGCCGCCGACCAGGTCATCATGGACAGCCTGGACGCCAAGCCGCTGCCGGCCGTGTATTGGCTGGACGTCCGGTTCACCGCCGCCCGGCGCGAGTTCGAGCTGGCCTGGACCCGTCAGTTGATCGAAGACATCACCACCGGCCGGGTCGAATGGGTGCCCGCCGAATGCGAGGACGAGGCGTGAGCGAGCGACCGGTCAACCCGTGGGGCGCGCTGGCCGCGCTCTGCATCGGCTTCTTCATGATCCTGCTGGACGCGACCATCGTGTCCATCGCCATCCCGGCCATGCTGCGCGGCCTGAACGCCAGCCTGAACGCCGTGGTCTGGGTGACGAGCGTCTACCTGCTCACCTACGCCGTGCCGATGCTGTTCACCAGCCGGCTCGGCGACCGGTTCGGCCCCAAGCGGGTCTTCATGGCCGGCCTGGTGCTGTTCACCGCCGCCTCGCTGTGGTGCGGGCTGGCCGGCGACGTCGGCACCCTGATCACCGCCCGTGGCGTGCAGGGCATCGGCGCCGCGCTGATGACGCCGCAGACCCTGGCGTTCATCAGCTTCCTGTTCCCGCCGGCCCGGCGCGGCGCCGCCATGGGCGTGTGGGGCGGCATCGCCGGCCTGGCCACCGTGGCCGGGCCGCTGCTCGGCGGCGTGCTGGTGGACAGCTTCGGCTGGCAGTGGATCTTCTACGTCAACGTGCCGATCGGCGTCGTCGCCGTGGTCATGACCGTCGTGCTGGTGCCCGACTGGCGTCCCGGCGCCGCGCACTCCTTCGACGTGCCCGGCATTCTGTTGTCCGGCCTGGGTTTGCTGCTCGTCGTGTTCGGGCTGCAGAACGGCCAGCAGTACAACTGGGGCGAGGTCTGGGGCGGTGTCACCGTGTTCGAGCTCATCGGCGCGGGCGTGGTGCTGTTGGTGGTCTTCGGCTTCTGGCAGCGCTTCAACCGCCGGGAACCCCTGCTGCCCCTTCGGGTCTTCGGCAACCGCAACTTCTCCGGCGGCGTGCTGGCCTCGATCACCGTCGGCTTCACCATGACCGGCATGTTCTTCCCGATCGTGATCTACCTGCAGACCGTGCTCGGGCTGACTCCCCTGCACGCCGGCCTGCTCACCGCGCCCATGTCGCTGGTGTCCGGCGTGGTCGCCCCGTTCTCCGGCCGGCTGTCCGACAAGGTCAGCGCCAAGTTCCTGCTCATGTTCGGCCTGGTCGCGCTGGCCGCCGGGCTGGCGTGGATCTCCTTGCAGGTCACGCCCTCGACTGCGCCGCTGGCCCTGATCCCCGCGCTCCTGTTGTGCGGCTTGGGCATCGGCTTCATCTTCTCGCCCATGAGCACCATCACCATGGGCTCCGTGCCGCGTGAGCTCACCGGCTCCGCCTCCGGCATCTACAACACCGCCCGCCAGGTCGGCGGCGTCCTCGGCAGTGCCTCCGTCGGTGTGCTGTTGCAGGCCCGTATCACCGCTTCCCTGGCCGCTACCACGGCCAACCTGCCACCCGAGGCCCGGGCCGGTCTCTCCAACGCCGCCAACGTCGAAGGCGGCGCCCCGCCCGACCTCGCCGGCGTGCCCGACTCCGTACGCCAGCAGGTCACCGACGCCATCCACAGTGGACTCACCACCGCCGCCGCCCAGACCCTGTGGCTGCCCGCCGCTTTCCTGCTCCTCGGCGCCCTGGCCGCCTTCGCCATGAACACCAGCCGCCGCCCAACCCCGCCCCCGCGAGTCACGCTCTCAGACACACCGAAATACGATTTCGAGCAGAACTGAGCCTCAAGGATCAGTTCTGCTCCGTTCCCGAAACCGGTGTGACGGCAGGCGGGACTCGCGGGGGTGTTTCGGCGAGGCGGCGCTGGATGATGGCCTTCATCTCGTCACCGGAGATCGTGCCCTCAGCGGCCTTCCCCGTTCGAAGAACGACTTCGGCCTTGGCCAAGATCCGGTACCGGCCGTCGCCCACGTCGCCACCAAGGGTGACCGGTGTGCGCTCGATCGAGGGGGTCAAGCGCACACCGGTCGGGACCGTTACGGCAGGACCTGGATCTTGCGGCCCTTGCCGGCCTTGAACTGCTCCAGGGCGGCGGCGTAGTCGTCGAGGGGCAGCCGGTCGCTGATGAAGACCTCCGGGTCCAGGACGCCGTTGGCGAACAGGTCGGCGGCGCGCTCGTAGCTGTGCAACACGGCCATCGAGCCGGTGATGGTGATCTCCTGGTTGTAGATCTTGTACGGGTCGATCTCCACCCGGGCGGCGTAGTCGGCCACGCCGAACTGGAGGAAGGTGCCGCCCTTGGCCACCCGGGAGAGGCCGTCCTGGATGGCCCGGGCGTTGCCGGTGGCGTCGATGACCACGTCCCAGCCGCCGCGGTCGAGCTCGTCGGCGCTGGTCGCGACCCCGGTGCAACCGAGCTGACGGGCGGTGGCCAGCCGCTCCTCGTTGAGGTCGACGACCTCGATGGACGCCGCGCCGGTGAGCTTGCCGAGCTCCAGCATCATCAGGCCCATGGTGCCGGAGCCGTAGATCAGCACGGACGTGGCGAGCTGGGAACGCAGCACGTCGTAGCCCCGCACGGCGCAGGACAGCGGCTCGATCAGGGCGGCGTCCTCGGTCCGCACGTGATCGGGCAGCTTGACGCAGTTGGCCACCGGGGCGACGGCGTACTCGGCGGCCCCGCCGGCGGTGGAGACGCCGATGCCGCCCCAGCGTTCGCACAGGTTGTTGCGTCCGGACCGGCAGTACCGGCACTCGAAGCAGTACAGCGACGGATCGACGGCAACCCGGTCGCCCACGACGACTTCGGTGACGTCCGCGCCGACCTCGGCCACCACGCCGGCGAACTCGTGGCCGGGGATCACCGGCAGCGTCGGCGCGAACTCGCCCTGCAGGATGTGCAGGTCGGTGCCACACAGCCCGCAGGCCGACACGTCCACCACGACCTGACGGCGCAGCGGGGTCGGATCGTCCACAGTGGTCACTTCCACCTGGCCGACCCCGCTGATGACGGCTGCCTTCACTTCACGGCTCCCAACGACAGGCCCTGGACCAACTTGTCCTGGGCGGCGAAACCCGCGGCCAGCACCGGCAGTGAGATCACCGTCGCGGCCGCGCACACCTTGGCCAGGAACAGCCCCTGGCTGGTGACAAAGCTGGTGAGGAACACCGGCGCGGTGCCGGCGACCACGCCGGTCAGCACCCGGGCGAACAGCAGCTCGTTCCAGCTGAAGATGAAGCAGATCAACGAGGTCGCGGCGATGCCGGGCATGGCCACCGGCGCGACCACCCGGCGCAGCGTGGTGATCAGCCCGGCGCCGTCCAGCGCGGCGGCCTCCAGCATCTCGGTCGGCACCTCGGCCAGGAAGGACCGCATCAGCCACACCGCGATCGGCAGGTTCATCGAGGTGTACAGGATGGTCAGGAACGAGATGTTGTCCAGCAGGCCGGAGAACTGGGCGAACAGGTAGATCGGCAGGGTGCCGGCCACCACCGGCAGCATCTTGGTGGACAGGAAGAAGAACAGCACGTCCGACCACTTGCGCACGGGCTTGATCGACAGCGCGTACGCGGCCGGAATGGCCAGCAGCAGGACGATGACCGTGGAGCCGATGCTGGCGCTGGCCGAGTTGATCAGCGGCGGCCACGGGCTGGCCCCGCTGCCGGCGCCGAAGAACTCCTCGTAGCCGCTCAGGGTCAGCGGCGCCAGCAGCGACGGCGGATTGGTCGCGGCGTCGGACTCGCTGTGGAAGGAGGTCAGCACCATCCACAGCACCGGCAGCGCGAACAGGATGCCGGCCAGCCAGGCGAAAAGGCCCCACGGCCGCCACACCTTGCGGGCGCTCATGACTTCACCTCGTTACGCAGCAAGGAGGACACGACCCGCAGGGCGAAGGTGGCGATGATGATCGAGGCGATCACCACGACCACGCCGGCCGCCGACGCCTGCCCGTAGTCGTGGGCCTGGAAGAAGGTCTGGTAGATCGTGTACGGCAGGTTGGCGGTGCCCAGGCCGCCGGAGGTGATGGTGAACACCGCGTCGAAGTTCTGCACGATGTAGATCGACCCCAGCAGCCCGCCCAGCTCCAGGTACTGCCGCAGGTGCGGCAGCGTCAGGTAGCGGAAGACCTGCCACGGCGTGGCGCCGTCCATCCGCGCCGCCTCGATCGCGTCACCGGGACGGCTCTGCAGCCCGGCCAACAGGATCAGCATCATGAACGGCGTCCACTGCCACACCAGCGCGGCCTCGACGGCGATCTTGGGCATGGTCGAGATCCAGTCCGGCTGCGGCGGCGACGTGCCGCCGAACAACCCCCAGAGCCACGACAGGGCGCCGTTGAGCAGCCCGTACTCGGGGTTGTAGAGCACGTGCTTCCACAGCAGCGCGGCGGCCACCGGCACCACCAGGAACGGCGCGATCAGCATGGTGCGCACCATTCCCCGGCCGCGGAACTTCTGATCCAGCAGGATCGCCAGGCCCAGCCCCAACAGCAGGCTGACGACCACGACGGACACCGTCAGGATCACCGTGGACACCACCGACGAGCGCAACGCGCTGTCGGTGGCGACCGCGATGTAGTTGCCCAGACCGGCGAACCCGCGGTTGCTCGGATCCAGCGCGTTCCAGCGCAGGAAGGAGATGATCAGGGTCGCGACGAACGGCAGCTGGGTGATGATGATCGTGAACACCAGGGCGGGCAGCAGCGGCGCCCGACGGGCCCACTCGGCGGCCCGCCTCGGCCCACGGTTCACCACCGGGGCCAGCGGTCGGTCCAGGGTCTGGGTGGCCATGTCACTTGCCCTGGTACTTGGTGGCGACCTTCTCGGCCAGCGACTGGGCCGCGGTCAGCGCGGCGTCCACCGTGGTCGATCCGGCGATGGCCGAGCTGATCTGCTGCGACACCTGGGTGCCGAGATCGGTGAACTCGGGGATGTCGACGAACTGGATGCCCAGCGTCGGCCGCGGCTGCACGCCGGGGTTCTTCGGGTCGGCGGTGCTGATCGCGGTCTTGGTCTGCTCGGCGAACGGCCCGGCTTCCTTGACGTAGTCCGGGTTCTCGTAGGTCGACGACCGCTTGCCGGCCGGCACCCGGGACCAGCCCAGCTGCTTGCCGACCAGGTTCTCGTAGTCCTTGCCGGACGCCCAGGAGATGAACTTCCAGGCGTTGTCCTGGTTCTTGGACGCCTTCTGCACGCCCCAGGCCCAGGTGTACAGCCAGCCCGAGGACTTGGTCTTCATGACCGGCGCCGGCACGTAGCCGAGCTTGCCGGCGACCGGGGAGTCCTTGGCCTCCAACGAACCCGCGGCCGAGGTGGCGTCGTACCACATGGCCACCTTGCTCTGCTCCAGGTTGTTCAGGCACTCGGAGAAGCCGGCCTGCGGCGCGCCGGACTCGCCGTGCGCGCGGACCAGGTCCACGTAGAACTGGGTGGCCTGCTTGAACTCCGGGCTGGTCAGCTGGGCCTGCCAGTCCTTGGTGAACCAGGTGCCGCCGAAGGTGTTGACCACGGTGTCGAGCGGGGCCATCACCTCGCCCCAACCCGGCTGCCCACGCAGGCAGATGCCCTTCATGCCGGCCTGCGCCCCGTCCACCTGCGCGGCCAGGTCGGCGACCTGCTGCCAGGTCGGGTTGGCCGGCATGGTCAGGCCCTTGGCCTGGAAGACGTCCTTGCGGTACATGAGGAACGAGGACTCGCCGTAGAACGGCTCGCCGTAGACCTTGCCGTCCTCGGCGGTCAGCGACACCCGCATCGGCTCCAGGATGTCGTTCTGGTCGAACGCCGTGTCCTTGCTGATGTGGTCGTCCAGCGGCGCGAGCCAGCCGTTCTTGGCGTAGAAGGGGATCTCGTAGTTGCTGATGGTGGCCACGTCGTACTGGCCGGCCTGGCTGGAGAAGTCCTGGCTGATCTTGTCACGGACGTCGTTCTCCGGCAGCACGGTGAAGTTGACCGTGATGCCGGTCTGCTTGGTGAAGTTGTCGGCCGTGAGCTTCTGCAGGTCGACCATCTGCGGGTTGTTGACCATCAGCACGTTGATCGAGTTGCCGCCGCCGGCTCCGCCGCCGCCCGCGCCGCTGCACGCGGTCAGGGCCGCGGCCGCCAGCACCGCACCCATCGCCGCGCAGGCAGCACGGCGTGCTCCGCTTCGCGCCATTCCAGCCATCTCCTCGTTTTTTCCACTACCACATGGGCATTCGGACAGCCCCCATGTCCCGGTGGCGCGCACCGGGAGTACTCAGGCGCGGACTACCCGCGGCCCGAGCACCGCGTACCGCTGACCGTCCACTGTGGACAGCCCGGTGTCGGTGACGATGGCCTCGAAGTCCGCGATGTCGGCGAACCGGCTGAAGCTGGCCACGCCGAACTTGGTGTGCACACCGGCGAAGACGCGCCGCCGGGACACCGCGACGGCCTTCGCCTTGACCGCGCCGACCGCCGGGTCGGGTGTGGTCAGGCCGTGCTCGCGGGAGATCCCGTTGGCCCCTATGTAAGCCAGGTCGATCACCATCTCGCCCAGCATGCGCAGCACCCAGTGGTCCACGGTCGCCAAAGTGTGCCCGCGCAGCCGGCCGCCCAGCAGCAGCACGGTGACGCTGGGCGTGCTGGACAGCGCCGCGGCCGCCGGCAGGGACGCCGTCACGACCGTCAGCGGACGGTCGGTCGGCAACGACTCGGCCACCAGCTGCGGCGTGAAGCCCTCGTCGATGAACACGGTCTCCGCGTCGCCCAGCCGGTCCGCGGCGGCCCGGGCGATGCGCCGCTTCTCCGGCAGGTGCGAGGTCGCGCGGTAGGCGATGCCGGTCTCGTAGCCCGCGGTCTCCACCGGCACCGCGCCGCCGTGCGTGCGGCGCACGAGCCCGTGCTGGTCGAGCAGTTTGAGGTCGCGGCGGACCGTCTCCGGCGCGACGGCCAGCTCGGTCGCCACGTCGCCGACGTCGACTCGGCCGTTGGCCCGCGCTCGGGCCAGGATCCGGCGTTGACGCTCGTCGGCCTGCATCCGAAACCCACCTCCACAGCGCTGTTGACTCGGGCATTGACCGGCCCGTTCGGGCAGGAATCAGGTTTAACACCGTCGTCACGGTGTGGCCAGCGCCACAGTGGGCGCGGAGGTGCCCGGTTTTCGCCCGTTCGAGTGGCCCTCAGCTGCGCACGCGCCGGTCCACGGCCCGTGTGCTGCCCGTTTCGCGGCGTGACTGTGCCCGTTCGCTGCTCGTATTCACCAAATGCGGTTAACTGTTGGCCATGGGCAGCATCTCGGACCTGGTCCGCTGGGCCGTCATCGCAACCGTGGCCGGACCGCTGGCGCTGGTCGGCACACCGGCCCCGCTGGCCACCAACAGCACGCTCCCGCCGGGGCTGTCCACCGACCAGCTGGCCGGCCAGCGCGTCATCTACTCGTACCCGGGGGCGACGCCGCCGCAGTCGCTGCTGGACCGGATCCGTCAGGGCCGGGTCGGCGGCGTGATCTTCTTCGGCGAGAACATCAAGTCCAGCTCCCAGATCGCCGGCGTGGTCAGCCAGTTGCGGCAGGCCGCCGCGCAGAGCCCCGTGCACCAGCCGCTGCTGCTGATGACCGACCAGGAAGGCGGCCTGGTCCGGCGGCTGCCCGGCGCGCCGACCATGTCGGAGAAGGCGATCGGCCAGGCCCCCGACGCGGTGTCACAGGCGACGAACGCCGGCACCGGGGCCGGGCAGAACCTGGCCGGCGTCGGCATGAACTTCAACCTCGCGCCGGTGCTGGACGTCTTCCGCACGCCCGGCGACTTCGCCGACTCGGCCCAGCGCTCCTACAGCCAGGACCCGGCCAAGGTGAACACGCTCGGTCAGGCTTTCGTCACCGCCCAGCAGCAGACCGGCGTCGCCGCCACCGTGAAGCACTTCCCGGGGCTCGGCTCGGCCACCACCAACCAGAACACCGACGAGCGGCCGGTCACGCTGACCGCGTCGGCCGACACGCTGCGCTCCGTCGACGAGGCGGCCTACCCGGGCTCGATCGCCGCCGGCGCCAAGTCGGTGATGCTGTCCTGGGCGATCTATCCGGCGTTGGACCCGAAGCTGCCGGCCGGCCTGTCCCCCACGATCATCAACCAGGAGCTGCGCGCCCGGCTCGGCTTCAAGGGCGTCACCATCACCGACGCCCTGGAGGCCGGCTCGCTCGCCGCGTTCGGCACCACCGGCCAGCGGGCCGTCACCGCCGCCGGTGCGGGCATGGACCTGATCCTGTGCTCCGGCCGCGACGTCACCCAGGGCGACCAGGCCGCCGCCGCCATCTCGGCCGCCGTCACGTCGAACACCCTGGACCACAGCGCCTTCGAAGCTTCAGTCGACCGGGTGTTGGAGACACGCGGCACTCTGCAGTGATTTTGGCGCCGCCTTCGGCGTCGCGGCTCGGCCCCTGTGGGGCCTCGCGGGCAGTGGTAGCCGCTGCTCGAAATCCCCTGCAACGTTTGTTGGGCTGCGACCACAAAGGGGAGTGGAGATGCTGGCCGACCCTGAGTCGGCACCTGACGCGCAGCTGTGGGGGGCGATCGCACATGACGACCATGCGGCGTTCACCGCGCTGTTCGAACGGCATGCCCAGGCGGTGTGGAACTACGCGTACCGGCTGACCGGCTCCTGGTCGACGGCCGAGGACGTGCTGTCGACGACATTCCTGACCGCGTGGCGGCGGCGGGCGGAAGTGGTGCTGATCCGCGACAGCGCGCTGCCGTGGCTGTACACGGTGGCGGCCAACCTGGCGCGCAACGACCACCGCCGGCGCAGCCGGTTCCTGCGGCTGGTGCCGAAGCTGGCGGTGCCCGACGAGAGCCGGGACCACGCCGAGGAGTTGGCCGAGCACGACCACGCCCGGGAGCGCCTCAAGAAGGTGCTGGCCGCAGTGGACGAGCTGCCGGCGTCCGAGCGCGAGGCGGTGCAGCTGTGCATGGTGGGCCGGATGAGCACGGCCGACGCCGCCGAGCTGCTCGGCATCACCGAGGTCAGCGTCCGTTCCCGCCTGTCCAGGGCACGCGCCCGGTTGCGTGGCATGACCGAGGAGAGCTTCGATGAGTGACGACCCGTTCGACCTGCCGGAGCGGGAGCTGCCCGAGCACGTCCGAGGGGCGGCGCTGCGCCGGATCATGACCGAGATCGGGCACGAGCCGGCGCGCCGCAAGCGCGGCCTGGCCCCGCTGCTGATCGCCGCGTCGGTGGTGCTCCTGATGGCCGGCGCGACCGTCGTGACGACGGCGGTGCTCGGCAGCAAGGACCACAAGGTCAGCACGGCCAGCCCGCATTCCGCCACGCACACGACGAGCCCGTCCGGCAGCCATGCCGAGAACGGCTTCGACGCGTTCCAGGCGCAGCGCGACTGGGCCACCGGCGAGGAGATGGAGCGCTGCGGGCAGGCCGACAACCGGGGTAACTCGACGTGGGTGCCGCTGCTGCGGGTCGTGCGCAACAACCTGGTGGCGCTGCTCTACCGCGTGGGCAACGACATGGTCTTCTGCCAGCTGACGCCGAAGACGATCACCGCGAAGTCGGTGACGTACCCGGCCCCGCCGGCCGACCGCACGCCGGCGCGGATCATGTTCGTCACGGCCGAGGGCACCTACGCCGGTGTGACCGCGCCGGGCATCGACAACCTGGTGA
>DASWRQ010000424.1:0-2394 GCA_036403095.1 Kutzneria sp.
CCGCCACCTACAAGGTCGTCAAGCGCACCCTCGCCGCCCAGGGCCTCGACTGCGACGACCCGATCTGGCACCGTCCCGGTTCTGCCGTGGAATTCCGTCCACTAGCGTCCGAAGTGGACGTATGAGTCAGGCACCGGCCCCGAGCTGTTCGCGACGACGTGCGCGCCTGTCGGCGTGAAGACGAACTCGTCGTCAAACCGGTCACCGGGTTGGCTCGCGGCCAGCAGTACGGGCTCCGGGCGGCCAGACGCTGGTTGCGCCGGGTACGTGCCCGGTCGTCGCGGTGCCGAGTCAACTGGTCCAGCAGGTAGCCACGGACGTCAGCGACCGTCTCGCCATGCCCTGTCCCCTCAGACGATCCGCCGCTGTCGACGCCATCGACGCTAGTCGCCCGTCAGCTCCAACACATACGACTCGCCGGCCTTGGTGAAGCCGATCCGCCCGTAGTACGGCTCGACCTGCCCCGGCGGCGTGAGCACTCGACGGAAGCCGCGAGAGGTGAACAGATGGCTGGAGCGGTAGACGAACTCGCCCGGAGTGAAGTCGCGGTACGGCTTGGTGACGTAGTCGAGCTCGACCTGAGCGGTGACGTCGTCCACGGCCCGGACGAGGACGATGCCGACAACACTGTCGCCGGACAGGACGACGTACGCGGACCGTGAAGGGCCACCCGACCAGCGGAAACCGGGGTTGAAGCGGGCGATGTCGTCGGCGTGGACCCGGAGCACGTGCGCCAGGAAGTCGTCGTCGGTGCGGACCTGGACGACCTGGTAGGTCCGCTGGTCGTGACGGGTGGTGATAAGCCGGTACAGGAAATACAGGTTGATGCCGGCCAACACGAGGTTCATGGCGGCCTGCGGCCACACGCCCAGGGTGGCGTTGAAGACGATGAGCACGAGGCACGCGACTAGGTTGAGGGCCCGCAGTCGCAGCTGCCGGGACTGAAGCAGCGACCAGACGAGCAGCGCCGAACCGACCCACCCCAGAGCGTCGAGCCATCCCATGCCGAATTCCGTCCCCTCGAGGCCGTCTGAGCCCGAGCAGAGTAACCGCGTCGGTTCGAACGGGCAGAACGGCGGAGACAAGCATCCCTGGGGTGGGCACGTGGGAAAGCGACAGCAGCGGTGGTGCCGGGCTGACATCGGATCGCTGCAACCACGCGGCGATCTTGTCGACCTCCGCCCGCAGCCGCGCCGGATCCTTGATCGGCCCGCTCGGGCTGTTTCCCAACGAATCCGGCTTGTCGGTCTCCGGCTCCGGCCCGAGCGGCGTGGGGCGGTACGCGCTCTGCTTCGCGTTGACGGCCTTGCGGCGGCGCTCGATCTCGGGCCTGGAACTGGGCTCGTGCTGCCAACACCCGGTTCATCGCGTCGGTGCCGTTGGCCAGCCAGTCGCCGATGGCAACGACCTCGTCCAGCAGGTCGGGGCAACAAAAAACCGAGCCCTGCTCGCCGCTGGGGGCGGGCAGGGCTCGGTTCGAAGGCAGCTGATCAGCCGGACACGGTCTCCCGCTCGCGCTCCACGACCGGCTCGGCGCCGGGCAGCGGGTGGCTGCGCTCCAGGGCGGCCCCTTCCACGTCCACGTTGGGCAGGATGCGGTCCAGCCACTTCGGCAGCCACCAGACCGAGCGGCCGAACAGGTGCATCAGGGCCGGCACCAACAGCATCCGCACCACGAAGGCGTCGAACAGGACGCCGACGGCGAGGCCGAGGCCGAGCGGTCGGACCATGGTGAGCTCGGAGAAGACAAAACCGCCGAAGACGGCCACCATGATGATCGCGGCGGCGGTGACCACGGCCCGGCCGTTGCGCAGGCCGGCGGTGACGGCGGCGCGGGCCGGCACGCCGTGCACGTACGCCTCGCGCATGCCGGACACCAGGAACAGCTGGTAGTCCATGGCCAGACCGAACAGCACGCCCATCAGGATGATCGGCGCGAAGTCCAGCACCGGCCCCGGATCGTGCACGCCGAACACCGCCGACAGCCAGCCCCACTGGTACACCGCGACGACCGCGCCGAACGCGGCGAACAGCGACAGCACGTAGCCGGCGGTGGCGATCAGCGGCACCAGCAGCGACCGGAACACGATGATCATGATCAGCAGCGACAGGCCGACCACCACGACCAGGTACAGCGGCAGCACGTCGAGCAGCTTGTCCGAGACGTCGATGTTGGCGCTGGCCGAGCCGGCGACGCCGAGCGTGATGCCGCCGGGCAGCGTCGGCAGCGCACGCAGCCGGGCCACCAGGTCCGCGGTGGACACACTGGTCGGGCCGTCGGCCGGAATCACCTGGAAGGCAAAGAAGTCCTTGTTGTCGGCCACCCCCGCCGGGGCGACCGCGACCACGTCCGGCTGCTGGCTCAGCACACGGGCGATGTCGACCTGAGTGGCC
>DASWRQ010000425.1:0-51748 GCA_036403095.1 Kutzneria sp.
GGTGGCGGGGGAGCTGGGGGCGAAGTTCATCTCCGTCACGCTGTCGGACGTGCTGGACATGTACATCGGGCAGTCGGAGCGGAACCTGCACGAAGTGTTCGAACTGGCCAGGAGGAACACGCCCTGTGTGGTGTTCCTGGACGAAGTGGACGCGCTGGGGCAGAAGAGGAGCCAACTGAGGTCCTCGGCGATGAGGGGGACGGTGAACCAGCTGCTGGTGGAGCTGGATGACGTGAGGGACAGCAACGACGGGGTGTTCGTGCTGGCGGCGACGAATCACCCCTGGGACGTCGACACGGCGCTGAAGAGGCCGGGCAGGTTCGACCGGACGCTGCTGCTGCTGCCGCCGGACAACGAGGCCAGGCAAGTGATTCTGAGGTACCACCTGCGCGACAGACACGCCGACGGGATCGACATCGCGAAGCTGGCGAAGCGCACGGAAGGGTACTCGGGCGCGGATCTGGCGCACGCCTGCGATGTGGCGGCGGAGAAGGCGCTGCTGGACTCGGTGCGGACCGGGCGGACGAGGATGATCGGCGCGAAGGATCTGGAAGAAGCGCTGAAAGAGGTCAAACCGTCGACAGGACCATGGTTCGCGGCGGCGAGGAACGTGGCGATGTTCGCGAACGAAGGCGGACAGTACGACGACCTGCTGGCCTACCTGAAGAAGCACCGGCTGGCCTGAGATGGACAGCATCGGCCGGGCCCGCACCCTGATCGACCTGGGCCGCCACGAGCAGGCCAAGGAAGAGCTGGCCAAGGCCCTGGCGGAGGACCCGGCATCGGCGGAAGCCTGGTGCCTGCTGGCGCAGTGCGAGCAGAAGACGGGCGACGTGCCGGCGATGCGGTACGCGGCGAGCCAGGCGCTGGCGTCCAATCCGGACAGTGAATGGGCGCACCGGCTGCAAGCGCTGGCGCTGCACAAGATGAGAAGGCACGAAGAGGCGATCGCGTCGGCCAGGGAGGCGGCAAGGCTGGCGCCGCTGCAGTGGCAGCAGTACGTGGTGCTGGTGACGACGCTGATCCCGTTGCTGGACAAGCACTACATGGAGGCGACAGCAGCGGCGGACCGGGCGGTGGAGCTGGCGCCGCTGCAGGCGGAGACGCACCTGACGAGGGGGGTCCTCAATGGGGCGAAAGGGAATCTGCACGAGGCGGAGAGGAACTACCGGGAGGCGCTGAGGCTGGACCCGGAGAACGCGGCGGCCCGCAACAACCTGGCGACGATCGAGCTGAGGGGCAACAACCTGGAGGCGGCGACGGCGGGCTTCGCGGCGGCGCTGGCGGAGAACCCGAGGCTCCAGGTGGCCCGGGACAACATCGACCTGGTGTGCCGGCGAGTCCTGCGGGGAGCGAGGCTGGCGGCGCAGACGGTGTTCATCGGCGTGGGCTTCGTGACGGTGACGTACGAAGGCGGCCACGCCTTCCCGGAGGCGATCGCGGCGCTGCTGTCGATCCTGTGGCTGGTGATGGTGATCAGGCTGGTCGGCCGCCTGGCCAAGCCGGTACGGGCCCACCTGCGCAGCCTGGTCCGCAACGACCGCCGCCACACCCCGACGGTGGTGTCCACAGTGGTCTTCATCGCGGCGGCCCTGACGGCCGCCTGGATGCCGATCTACCTCCTCACCGCCGGCATCCTGGCGACCGCGGCCTACTTCGTCACCGACCGACTGCGGCGCGCAAGGACTGCTTGAGCGAACCGAGCGTGGCCAGCACGGCGGTGGGCTCATACCCGCAGTGCGCCATGCAGTTGGCGCAGCGAGGGTCCTTGCCCCGGCCGTAGGCGTCCCAGTCCGTGTCGTCGATGAGCTCCCGGTACGTCTTGGCGTAGCCGTCGGACATCAGGTAGCACGGCTTCTGCCAGCCCAGCAACGAGTACGACGGGATGCCCCACGCGGTGCAGGAGAAGTCGACCTTGCCCTCGAGGAAGTCCAGGAACAACGGGGAGTGGTTGAGGCGCCACCGCTTGCGCCGGCCGTCGGCGAAAGCCTTGCGGAACAGCTCCCGCGTCTCCTGCACGCCGAGGAAGTGCTCCTGGTCGGGGGCCTTCTCGTAGGCGTAGGCCGGGGAGATCATCATCTCGCTGACCTTGAGGTCGTCGTTGAGGTAGTCGAGCACCTCGATGACGGTCTGCGGGGTGTCGGTGTTGAAGAAGGTGGTGTTGGTGGTGACGCGGAACCCGCGGCTCTGCAACTCCTTCACGGCTTCCACGGCCTCGTCGAACACGCCGTCCTTGGCGACGGACAAGTCGTGCCGTTCCTTCAGACCGTCGATGTGCACGGCGAAGGCGAAGTACTTGGACGGCTTGAAGTCGAACTTGTCGATCCGCTTGCGCAGCAGCACGGCGTTGGTGCACAGGAACACGTACTTCTTGCGCCGCACCAGCTCGTTGACGATCTCGTCGATCTGCGGGTGCATCAACGGCTCGCCGCCGGCGATGGAGACCATCGGGGCGCCGCACTCCTCGATGGCGTTCACGGCGCGCTCGACCGGCATGCGCTGGCGCAGCAGGTCGTGCGGCTGCTGGATCTTGCCGCAGCCCGCGCATTTGAGGTTGCAGGCGAACAGCGGCTCCAGCTCCACGATGAGCGGGAACTTCTCGCGCCGGCGCAGCTTCTGCCCGAGCAGATAGCCGGCGATACGCAGGCTCTGGTGCAACGGCATGTTCACTGTCGTACCTCTTTCACTTTCGTCTCCGCCCAGTGCCGCAGCACCGGGCCGATCGCGGCGAGTCGGCGCAGCGCGGCGATCCCGCCGCCGAATGTCGCCGGCCCCGGTAGCGGCCGGGACGGCGTGTCGACGATCGCGCGCACCACGGCGTGCGGGCGGTCGCCGGCGAGTGCGAGCACGCCGGCGGACTCCATGTCCACGGCCAGCGCGCCGGTGTTCAGCGCAAGTTCCGAGCGTTCGGACGAGCGAACCACGTGGTCGCTGAAGGCGATCGGCCCGTGGTGCACGGTGAAGCCGTTGGTGCGCAAAGACGATGCCAACGAAAGGTCGTCGACCACCAGGTCGCCGGGGGCGATCCCGTCCACGAGCGCCCCGGCGACCCCGGCGACGACAAGGCATGCGCCGGCCGGCAGCGAGAGCCGGGACGGGTGCCGCACACCCATCCCGACCGCGATCACCGGCACGTCGCCGAGTCCGCGCCGCAGCGCGAACCGCTCGATCCGCAGCGCGGTGACGACCACGAGATCACCCATCGAGATACCGACCCAGTGCCGTCAACGGGAAGACCAACCGGTACAGGTGGTAGTTGATGTAGAAGTCGCCGGGGAAGCCGGTGCCGGTGAACTGCGGCTCGTCCCACGTGCCGTCGTCGCGCTGAGTCGCGACGAGCCAACGGATACCGCGCTCGGTGGCGGTGCCGCGCTCGCCGGCAGCCAGCAGCGCGAGCAGCGCCCACGCGGTCTGTGACGCCGTGGAGTCACCACGCCCGACCCACGACTTGTCCCGATAGGACCGAAGGTCCTCGCCCCACCCGCCGTCGGCGTTCTGGTGCTGCTCCAACCACTTCACCGACCTACGAATGGCGGGGTGCACGGTCGGCAGGCCGGCGGCGATCAGCGCCGGCACCACGGCGCCGGTGCCGTAGATATGGTTCGCGCCCCAGCGGCCGAACCACGAGCCGTCGGCCTCCTGGTTGTCCAGCAGCCACTTGATGCCCCGCCGCGCCGGCTGGAGACCAGAAAGCCCGTCGTGCGCCAGCATTTCCACCACGTGCGCGGTGACATCGGCGGACGGCGGGTCAATGACGGCGCCGAAGTCGCAGAACGGCAGCTTCTCGGCCAGCCGCCGGGTGTTGTCGGCGTCGAACGCGCCCCAGCCGCCGTCGCGCGACTGCATGCCGATGGTCCACTCGACGGCCCGCCGCACCGCCGGCTCGTCGGCCGGCAGCATTCGCCGCAGCGCCAACACGATCTCGGCGGTGTCGTCGACGTCCGGATAGTTGTCGTTCTCGAACTCGAACGCCCACCCGCCCGGCGGCAGCGACGGCCGCCGCACGGCCCAGTCGCCGCGCACGGTGACTTCCTCGTCCAGCAGCCAGTTTCCGGCGCCCTTCAGCACCGGATCGTCCGGCGACATGCCGGCGTCCAACAACGCCGTGACCGCCAACGCCGTGTCCCACACCGGGGACTGGCACGCCTCCAGCCGGCGAACGCCGTCCTCCTTGATGGTGAACGACTCCAGGCCGTCAAAAGCCTTGCGCAGCACTGGATGGTCGAGCGGATAGCCGCGAAGGTGCAGCGCCAGGATCGAGTACACCCACGGCGGCTGGATGCCGCCCCACCCGCCGTCGGCCTCCTGACGGTCCAAGATCCACCGGAGACCCTTGCGGATGGCGAACTCCCGCAACGGTTTCACCGGCAGCTTGGCGTGCAGGTGCAGCACCTTGTCCAGGCGCTGGAAGAAACCGGCCCAGCTCAGCGCCGGCGCGAACGGCTCGTCGGGTTTGCCGGTCTTCAGCTCGGCGACCGAGATCCCCAGCGGCCGCACCGGCCGCATCGAGCCGACGATGGTCAGCGGCACCACGGTCTGCCGGGCCCAGCAGCCCCAGTCGTAGATGTTGAGCGGGAACCACTTGGGCAGCAGGATCATCTCCGGCGGCAGGACCGGCAGCCGGTCCCACGGCCATTCCCCGAACAGCGCCAGCCAGATCCGGGTGAACACCCGGGTCTTCTCGATGCCGCCGTTGTCCAGCACGAACTGACGGGCCCGCACCATGTGGTCGGCGTCGGGCGGATCACCGGCCAGCTTCAGGGCGGTGTACGCCTCGACGGTCGTGGACAGCTCGCCCGGGCCGCCGTAGAAGGTGGCCCAGGTGCCGTCCTCCCGTTGCTGGGAACGGATCCAGGCGGCAGTCTCGGCCGTGCCGACCGGCTCCCGGATGCCGAGGAACTGCCGCATGAGCAGGTCCTCGGCATCCATCGTGACGTTGGTCTCGAGTTCGCCCTTCCACCAGCCGTCGCTGTCCTGCAACGACACCAGGTGGTCGATGGCCTTGCGCCGAGCCAGATCGACATCGCTCACCGATCGCGCCGTCCTCATTGGTCCCTGTTGGCTACGAAGTGCGTGATCTGCCACAGAGCCTCCCGAATATCCGAGGGAGCGCCGACGGCGTCAAGGCATTCGCCGGCGGCGGCCACCTGCCGGTCGGCCTCGGCCTCGGCCCAGGCCAGGCCGCCGGCCTGCTCTATGAGCCGGGCGAACTCCGGCAACTCCTCGTCGTCGGGGGCGCCCTCGACGAGGTAGCGCGCCGCGAGCTCATCGCCGGCCGCGGTGCCGGAGGTCAGGGCGGCGACGACCGGCAGGGACTTCTTGCGCACCTTGAGATCCGCGAGCACCGCCTTGCCGGTCACCTCCGGCGCGCCCCAGATCCCGAGTAGGTCGTCCACCAGCTGGAAGGCCAGCCCGAGGTGCATGCCGAAGCGCGCCAACAGCTCGACGCGCTCGGGCGGCGCACCGGCCAGGATGGCGCCGATGGACGCGGCGCAGCGCATCAGCGCGCTGGTCTTGCCGTTGGCCATCTCGATGCACTCGTGCAGGGTCACGTCACTGCGGCGCTCGAACGCCAGATCCGCGCTCTGCCCGGCGATCAGGTCCTGCACGGCCAAGGTCACGCTGTCGGTGGCGGCCGGCGACGCCGCCGGCTGGAGCACCTCGACGGCCAGCGTCAACAGCGCGTCGCCGGCCAGAATGGCCGCCGGCACCCCGAAAAGCTTCCACGCCGTCGGCCGGTGCCGGCGCTCGACGTCCCCGTCCATGACGTCGTCGTGCAGCAGCGAGAAGTCGTGCACGAACTGCACGGCCACCGCGCCGGGCACGCCCTGCTCGGCGGTGCCGCCCGCGGCCTGGGCGGACAGCAGGGCCAGCGCGGGCCGCAAAGCCTTGCCACCGCTGCCGTTGATCGGTTTGCCCTCCGTGTCGAGCCAGCCGAGGTGGTAGCTCACCACGTGCCGCACGGACGGGCTGAGGGTGTCGACGGCGCGCCGCATCGCCGGCTGCACCAGGTCGGCGGCGGTGGTGACGGGGCGGGGCAGCGTCGCGGTCATCGGGCCACCTCGCTCACCGGGGCGGGAAGCTGCTCGGACAACAACCTGGCGGCGTTCTGTCCGCTGCGCACGGCACCCTCCATTGTGTCTGGCCACCCCGTCGCGGTCCACGCCCCCGCCAGCACCAGACCGGGCGTTCCGGTCCGCTGGGCGGCGCGCCTGCGACCACTGCCCGGCTGCTGCCGGAAGGTGGCCGTCCGCTCCCTGGTGACGAAAAAATCGGTGGGGACCTGCCCGGCGGCGCCCGGCAGCACCCGGCTGATCTCCGGCAGGAACAGCTCCCGCAGCTCCGGCACGGGCAGGTCGATCCAGTCGCCCGCGGCCGACACCGACACGGCCAGGTACTGACCCTCGGTCAGCCCCGACACCGCGGTCCGGTCGAACGCCCACTGCACCGGCGAGCCGACCACCGCGACGAAAGGCAGGTCGGTGACGCGCCGCGGGAAGATCACGTGCACGTTGAAGATCGGCGAGTGGCCGAGGTCGTCGGTGACGACGTCGGGCAGCAGCCGGGCCGCGGCGTCGGCGGCGGTGGCGACCACGACCGCGTCGGCGGGGATGGTGTCCTCGCCGGTCACGACCTCGAAACCGTTGCCGTCACGGCGAATCTCCTTCACCGTGGCGTGCAGGCGGACCTGCGCGCCGTGGGCCTGCAGATAGGCCATGGCCGGCTCGCCGTGCAGCTGCGACAGCGGTACCGCCGGCACGCCGATGTCGCAGTTCTCGCTGCGGTCCAGCAGGCCGGTGCGGAACACCTTGGCCGCCAAGGCCAGCGAGGCCTCGTCGGCGTCGCAGTTCAAGGCGGCCACCGTAATCAGGTTCCACAATGCGGCAATCGTCGCATCGTTCTGCCCGTGCCGGCGCAGCCAGTCGCCCAGGCTCTGCTCGTCGAGACGGGGATCAGCCGGATCCAGTCGCCGCATGGCGGGCACGGCCCGCGCCGCGCGCAGCCGGTCCGCCGGCGAGAGCAGCTTGTACGTGGCCAGCGAGCCGAGCAGGTGCAGCGGCGCCGGCAAAGCGGTGCGAGACAAGGAACCCAGCCTGCCGTCGACGCCCTGCACCGGGATGTGCATTCGCGGCTGCATGTCGATGTTGTGAGCAACGCCGATTTTCCGCAGGAAGTCGAGGTAAGCGGTGTAGCAGCGCAGCAGCACGTGCTGCCCGTTGTCGACGACGAGATCGCCGCGGTTGAAGGAGAAGGTCACGCCGCCGAGGCGGGCGCGGGCCTCCAACAACGTCACGGCCAGGCCGCGGTCGGCCAGTTCGCAGGCGGCGCTGAGGCCGGCCAAGCCGCCGCCCACGACAACCACCCGCGCGGTCACGGCCGCGACCCGGCCAGCGATCGCGCCGCGACGAGGACTTTCTCCCAGTCCGGCAAGGATGTTCGCGAGCTTCGGACCAGCCACGGGCGGGTCATCATGCGGGCCAGCAGCCGATGGTAGATGCCGGCCATGGCGGCGCAGCAGGCCCGGCTGCGACCGTCCAACCGGGGCAGCAGCCGCAGGCCGACGCCGTACCACTCCTCGGCCCGCGCGCCCTGGTAGGACAGCAGCGCCGCCAGCGCGTCCTCGTCGTCGACGAGGTTGCCGTTCGCGTCGAGTGCCAGCGTGCAGCCGAAGCGCCGCAGGTCCTCGGCCGGCAGGTAGATCCGGCCGTTGCGGCGGTCTTCCAACACGTCGCGAAGAATGTTGGTGAGCTGCAGGGCAACGCCGAGCGCGTCGGCCAGCTGCGCGTCCCGCGCCTGGTCGGGGCTGCCGAACACGGCCAGCGACAGCCGGCCGATCGAGCCTGCGACACAACGACAGTAGTGCCGGAGGTCCTCGAAGTTCTCGTACTCCGTGCCGAGCACGTCGGCCTGGCAGCCGTCGATCAGCTCGTCGAAGGCGCCCAGCGGCAGGCCGAACCGCAGGGTGGCGTCGTTGAGCGCGACGGCGACCGGATCGTCCTGGCGGTCGGCGAGATTGTGCAACCTTTCACGAACCTCGGTCAGCCCGGCCAGCCGCTGCGCGGTCGGCGCGTCGCCGTCGCCGATGTCGTCGACGAGCCGGGCGAACGCGTACACCGCGCTGAGCGCGCGGCGTTTGAGCGGCGGCAGCAGCCGGATCCCGTAGGAGAAGTTCTTGGCCTGCTCGCCCGTGACCCGTTCGCAGTAGTCGTAGGCCGCGTCGACGGTCAGCCGCACCTGGGTCACCGGCCACCGCCGAGCGAGCGCACCAGTTCGGCGAGCGTGCGGGATTTACGTGGTCGTGGCGTGGTTGTCAGCACGTCGAAACGCGCGTTGACGATCGCGGCGGCGGTGGCCCGTCCGCCCGCGACGTAGCCGGCGACGGCCAGCCGGGCCAGTCCGCTGAGCGTGCCCACGATCGCCGCCCCCTCGTCCAGCAGCCGCAACGTGCGCTGCGTCTCGAACGCGATCAGCGCCCGCACCTCCCGATTCGCCTTGCCGGCGGCCAGATCCGCTTCCTTGACGCCGAACCGCTCGAGGTCCTCGGCCGGCAGGTAGATCCGCCCGGCGCGGTGGTCCTCGGCCACGTCCTGGAGGTGCTCCAGCACCTGTAGGGCCGAGCACACCTTGTCGGACAGGGCGGCCCGCTCCGGCGTCATCGCGTCGAACACGTGCAGCACCAGGTGGCCGACCGGGTTGGCGGACAGCTCGCAGTAGCCGAGCAGGTCGGCGAAGTCGCGGTAGCGCTTGACCTGTTGGTCGCGGCGGTTGGCCTGCACCAAACGGTCGAGCGGGGTACGCGGGATGCCGCACTCGTGCACGGTGACGGTCAGGTCGGCCCACAGCGGGTCGGTCGCGACGTAGCCGGCGTAGATGCGGTCGATGTCCCGGTCGACCTTGTCCAGTAGGGCGTTGCGGTCGCCGGGGGCCTCGTCGCCGATGTCGTCGACGAGGCGGGCGAAGGCGTAGATGGACAGCAGCCTGCGGCGGGTCCGCGGCGGCAGGAGCAGCGACGCGACGGTGAAGTTCTCGGCCCCCGCCTTCCGGTGTATCGCCGCGACGTCGGGGCCGGCAGGGGTGGGCTGCGGTGGCAGGGGTGTAGTCCAACTCGGCCGCGCAGGCGTGTCGACCACGGGGTCCTCCGGTGGTGCTTGCGGAGTAGCAGTGTCGAGCGCCGGTCGCGGTGCGCCGAATCCCGGTGACCCCGGTGGGCCCGCCGACGGCCGGTGTCCCCATACGGTGATCCACACAGGAGATCTTCGCAACCTGAATCAACACCATGAGACCTTTTCGGGGCCATCGATCACGCCGTCGGCCCGTCGCCCGGCACTCCGTCCGCTGTGAACCCGGCCACATCCTTGAGGTCAGACCAACCAGTCGGTATGTTCTTGCGGCAGCAACAGCCGGATCCGACGAGTCAGGATGTGGTTGAGATGGCCGCCCTCGGTGTCGATGGCCGGAGCGACCCGGCTTTCGCCGCGGTGCGAGACGTTCTGGCAGCTCAGCTGGCCGATGGCCGGCAGCTCGGCGCCGCGGTCGCGGTGCGTGTCGATGATCGGGAAGTGGTGGACGTCTGGGGCGGTCATGCCGATCCGGGCCGGTCAAGACCCTGGGCGCGCGACACCGTGGTCAACGTCTGGTCGACCACCAAGGGCGTGGTCGCGCTGGCGTTCCACATGCTGGTCGACCGCGGCCTGCTCGACCCGGACCGGCCCGTCCGTACGTACTGGCCGGAGTTCACGAACGACGCGGTGCTGGTGCGACACCTGCTGTCGCACCGGGCCGGACTGGCCGCGTTCCGCGAGCCCACGACCGCCGCCGAGCTGGCCGACTGGAAATTGATGATCACTCGGCTGGCGGACACCCAGCCGTGGTGGGAGCCGGGGACCGCAGCCGGCTACCACGCGCTCACCTACGGTTTCCTTGTCGGCGAACTGATCCGGCGGGTCACCGGCGGCACGGTGCGAGAATTCCTGCACCGGGAGGTGGCCGATCGGGCAGGGGCCGACTTCCGGATCGGACTGTTCCCGGCGGACAACCACCGGGTGGCGACGCTGGTGCAGCCGCCGCCCCCGGACCCGGCGGCGTTCCGGGCGATGTTCGCGCAGCTCAATCCGGTGGCGCTGGCCGTGCTGACAAATCCGGTAGTGGGTCCGGCCGAGGGCAACGCCGAGTTCTGGCGGGAGGCGGAGATCCCGGCCGCCAACGGCCACGGCACGGCCCGTGGGGTGGCCGCGCTGTACGGGGCTTTCGCTTTCGGCGGTGTCGTCGGCGGACAACGTCTACTCGGGGCGGCCCAGGTGGAGCGAGCCCGCGAGGGGCAGGGGGCCGGTGTCGACCTGGTCATCGGCGATGCGGGCCTGGGCGGCCGGGAATCCGAGCTGGCGCTGGGCCTGTGGTTGTCCGGGGCGGACGGCCACTACGGACCCAATCCCCGCGCGATCGGGCACGACGGCTTCGGCGGCTCGTTCGGCCTGGCCGATCCGGAGGCCGGTCTGGCCATCGGGCACACCATGAACCTGATGGGCAACGTCATCGCCGACGACCCGCGCAAGATGGAGCTCATCGAGGCCGTCTACTCCTGCCTGTGAAAAACCGGTTGCAGCGCGTGACATGCCCGTCGGTCGAATTGCTCGCTGCCGCGCCGGGCGCTGGGGCACGGGGTCGTCCTGATCGCCGTCGAGGCCGTGCCGCCGGTGGGGGTCAGAAAAGCGTTGGCTGGTCGTGGGCGGCGGCTGACATTCTCGGCGGGTGTTCGCGGATTTGGTGCGCCATCGGGACTTCTGTTGGCTGACGGCCGGCCGGACGGTCAGTTTCCTCGGCAACGGCATGGCGCCGATCGCGCTGGCCTTCGCGGTGCTGGACCTGAGCGGCTCGGCGGCCGACCTGGGTCTGGTGGTGGCGGCGCGGGCGGTGGCCAACGTGGTGCTGCTGCTGGCCGGCGGTGTGTTGGCCGACCGGCTGCCGCGGGCGTTGCTGCTGCAAGGATCGAGCATCGCCGCGGGGATGTCGCAGGCGCTGGTGGCATCGCTCGTGTTGACGGGTACGGCGTCAGTGGCGTTGTTGGTGGCGTTGAGCGCGATCAACGGTGCGGCGGCGGCGGTTTTCGTGCCGGCGTCGAGTGCGCTGACGCCGCAGACGGTGCCGGCGGAACATCTGCGCGCCGCCAACGCGGCGTCGCGGATGACCCGCAACTTCGCCATGATCGTCGGCGGTTCGATGGCCGGGGCGCTGGTCGCCGTCGTCAGTCCCGGCTGGGGCATCGCCGTGGACGCGTTCAGCTTTCTGTTGGCAGCGCTGTGTTTTCGGCGGGTCCGGGTGCCGGAGCCCGCGCGCGAGCCGTCCCACCTGCTGGCCGATCTGCGCGAGGGCTGGACCGAGTTCACCAGCCGGACCTGGTTGTGGGTCATCGTCGCGCAGTTCCTGTTTGTCAACGCTGTCAACGCCGGCGGGTTGCAGGTGCTCGGGCCGGCCATCGCGGACGCCACGTTCGGGCGTACCGGCTGGGGGTTGGCGCTGGCCGCGGAGACCGTGGGCGCGGTGGCCGGCGGGCTGCTCGCCGCTCGGTGGTTGCCCCGTCGGGCGTTGGGGTACGGGGTCGCGCTCGTGACGTTGGAAGCCGTGCCACTGCTGGCGTTGGCCGTCGCACCGGGGACGGTCGTGATGGTGATGTCGTTGGCGCTGACCGGGTTCACCATGGAGCAGGCCGGCATCGCGTGGGACCTGTCGTTGCAGGAACACGTGCCGCCCGACCGGTTGGCCCGGGTGTACGCCTACGACGCCGTGGGCTCCTTCGTCGCGATCCCGTTGGGACAGCTCGTCGCCGGCCCCGCGGCCGCCGCTTTCGGCGCTGGGCCCACCTTGATCGCCGGCGCGGCGATCACCCTCGCCGCCACCTTCGCCGCCTTGTCCAGCCGTTCGGTCCGGACCATCGGCACCGGAACCCCCGCGAGTCACGGTTAGCGGCAGACCGAAATGCAGATTCGGGCAGAACTGAACCTCGGGGCTCAGTTCTGCCCGAAACCTACATTCGGTGTGCCTGAGAGCGTGACTCGCGGGGGTTCAGTGGAGGTTGCCGGCGAACGGCTCGAAGTCGGTCAGCAGCACGGTGCTCATAGCTCAGAATCCCATCAGGTACATGATCGCGATGTTGCCGACCAGCAGCGGACCGGCGGTCGGCAGCTGCGCCTTGATCGGCCCGTAGCGGTCCTTCATCTCCAGCAGCACGGCCGGCACGATGTTGAAGTTGGCGGCCATCGGCGTGCACAGCGTGCCACAGAACCCGGCCAGCATGCCCACGGCGAACACGATCGCCGGGTTGCCGTGGAAGCCCTGGATCAGCACGGGCCAGCCGATCGCGGCAGTCATCACGGGGAACGCGGCGAAGGCGTTGCCCATGACGATCGTGAACAGGGCCATGCCGACGCAGTACAGGATCACGGCGATGAGCAGCGAGCCCTTGGGCAGGATCCCGGACACGATGGCGCCAACGGCGGTGCCGACACCGGAGTTGGCGAACACCAGGCCGAGCACGGCGAGCATCTGCGGCAGCACGACGGCCCAGCCGATGGCCTGCAGCAGCCGGGTGCCCTCGGTGAGCGGCAGCGTGAGCTTCATGCCGCCGGCCGGCCGCAGCAGCACCAGCCCGACCGCGGTGGCGACGATGGCGCCGACGCCGAGACCGGTCAGCGTGGCGGTTCCGGTGGCCAGCAGCGGCGTCCCGCCGATCTTGATGGAGACGATCATCGTGCCGAAGATCAGGGCCACCAAGGGAATCATCAAGGCCGGGATGAACAGCTTGCTGCGCAACGCGTTGGCCGCGGAGATGCGGTCGGCCTGGCAAGTGGTGGCAATGGTGGTCCTGCCAAGGGCCCCGAAGCCGGCCAGCCCGGCGATGATCAACACGGCCAGCCCGAGCGGCCACGGCGGCGCGGCCTTGTTGACGACGAACGTGGAGTAGCAGAAGGAAAGTCCCAGCAACGCCCAGAACGCGGCGCCGCCGTACTGCGCGCGGCGGTAGCTGAAGCCGGCGCCGATCAGGAAGAACAGGCCACACACCCAGTACAGCCACTCGGCGTCGATCATCGCGCTGCCACCTCGCCCTTGGTGGAGGTTCGGGCCAGGGTCCGATCGAGCCACAGCAGCCGGGCGCCGTGGATCAGGTACGCGCAGATGGCGGTCGGAATGGCCCAGACCGCGATCTGGAGCGCGTCCAGCTTCAGGTGGTACGTGCTGTCCACGAAGCTCGTGATCAGCAGGATCGAGCCGACGGCCAGGAAGATGTCCTCGCCGAAGAACAGGCCGACGGTGTCCGAACTCGCGGAGAACGCCTTCACGCGCTCGATCTGCGCGTCGGACAGCTCCCCGTGCCGGCGCAGCGCGGCGGCCAGCGCCATGGGCGAGATCAGCGGCCGGACGGTCTGGGCCGGGCCGCACATGCCGGTCAGGCCCAGCGCCGCGGTGCCCTGGCGGATCAGCATGTACGCCGCGAGCAGGCGGCCGGTGGTCAGCGCGCGCAGCTTGCCGATCAGACGGGCGGCCTGCTGCTGCAGGCCGTACCGTTCGAGCAGGCCGATCGCCGGGAGGGTGATCACGTAGATGGTGACCGAGCGGTTGCCGGCGAAGCCGGTGCCGAAGGTGTCCAGGATGGCGACCGGGTTGAGGCCGCCGAGCAGGGCCGTGACGATGCCGGAGACGGTGACGACCAGCATCGGATTGAGCCGCAGCGCGAAGCCGATCACCACCAGGGCGACGCCGATGAGGACGATCATGTGACCTCCTGCACGGGACGGGGGTCCCAGGAGCGTAATTCTTGTTCAACAATCCTACAAGATGCCACTACGGACGGTGTTCGCCGCACCTAAGTGGCTCAGGTGGCCTCTGATGCCAAGTAAGCCACTTAGGTGGGGACTCTCTGGTCGCTCGGCTGGGTGAAACGTCCGACTTCCGGCGGGTACCGGGCGGTGCGCCTAGCCGGTCAACTGGTCCGACACTGCTACACCGTGTCACGCCCTGGAGTCACGGAAGGATCCCTGCCATGCGCAAGCGCGCCCTGCTCGGCGCCGTGTTCGGCGCCCTGCTCGCCACGTCAGCAGTAGCCGTACCGACAGCCACCGCCGCGCAGCCCACAGTCCCCGCCGTCGCGGCGATCGACTTCTCCGGCACGGTCGCCCTGAACAACTGCTCCGGCTCGCTGGTCAAGCTGGGCAGCGCCCCGACCTCCGGCCCGGCCCTGGTCCTGACCAACGGCCACTGTTACGAGGGCGGCTTCCTCGACCCGGGCGAGGTCCTGGTCAACCGATCGTCCTCGCGGTCGTTCACGCTGCTCAACCCCAGTGGCAGCAACCGGGCGACGCTGCGCGCGACCAAGGTCGCCTACGCGACGATGACCGACACGGACATCACGCTCTACCAGCTCAACACCACGTACGACGCGATCAGGTCGAGCTACGGCATCAGCCCGCTGGAGATCTCCACGGCGCACCCGACGCAGGGCACCGCGATCAAGGTGGTCTCGGGCTACTGGAAGAAGATCTACAGCTGCAACATCGACGGTTTCGTCTACCGCCTCAAGGAAGGCGACTGGACGTGGCAGGACTCGATCCGCTACACGCCCAGCTGCAACACCATCGGCGGCACCTCGGGCTCGCCGATCGAGGACCCCAGCGGCAAGCTGATCGGCATCAACAACACCGGCAACGAGAACGGCGAGCGCTGCACCGTCGACAACCCGTGTGAGGTCGACCAGAACGGGACCACGACCGTCCACAAGGGAACGAACTACGGCGAGGAGACCTACCTGCTGGCCGGCTGCATGACCGGCAGCGCGGTCGACCTGAACAAGGCCGGCTGCGCCCTGCCCAAGCCGTAAGAGGTCACAGCGGCAGAGGTATTACGCCGGCGGCGCCGTGGTCGCGCGCACGATGAGCTGGGTGTCCAGCTCGTCCTGCCGCACCTCGGCGTCCCGGTTGGCCAACCGGTCCAGCAGCAGGTCCACGGCCAGCCGCCCGGCCGGCACCACCGGCATCGCCACCGTCGTCAGCGGCGGCTGGCACAGCGCCCCGAACATCAGGTCGTCGAAGCCGGTCAGCGACACGTCCTCCGGGACCCGCACGCCGCGGTCCCGCAGTCGCGCCAGCACACCTAGCGCCATGATGTCGTTGTACGCCACGATCGCGGTCGCCTTCTCGGCCATCGCCAGGTCCGCCGCCTGCAGACCGCCCTCGTAGCGCGGCGGGAACGGCCCCATGTCGACCAGGTCGACATCGTGGCGCTGCACGGCGACGCGCAGGCCGCGGCGGCGCTCCTTGTTGGACCACGAGGTGCGCGGGCCGTTCAGGAAGGCGATCCGGTGATGGCCCAGCGCCACCAGGTGGTCGATGATCTGGCGCATGCCGGAGCCGGAGTTCATCAGCGCCGCCGGCACGCCCCGCATGCGCCGGTTCAGCAGCACCAGCGTCGTCGCGTCGGCCAGCTCGCGCACCTGCTGCTCGTCGATGCCGGGCGAGCAGAGGATCACGCCGTCGACCTGCTTGGCCATGGCCCGCACCAGCTGCTCCTCGGCCGCCGGGTCCTCGTCGCTGTCCGCGACGAACACCGCGTGGCTGGCCATCCGGGCCTGGTTCTGCACGCCCTTGAGCACCCCGGTGAAGAACGGGTTGTTCAGGTCGGGCACCACGATGCCGATGTTGCCGGTCTTGCCGGTGATCAGGCCGCGGGCAGCCAGGTTGGGCTGGTAGCCGAGGTCGGCCGCGACCGCGAGTACCCGTTCCCGGGTCGTCGCCCGCACCAGGTCGGGTGAGGTCAGCGCGCGCGACACCGTGGCCACCGACACCTGCGCCTGCCGCGCCACGTCGCGAATGGTCACTGCCACCGACATCCACCTGCCTTCCTGGAGCAACCGGAACTGTACGGGATCTTGGCCTCAGGTCGCGTCAGGTTCCGGCGTGCGACCCGGCCGGGCCAGGAAGTCGAAGTCGCACCCCTGATCGGCCTGCATGATGTGTTCGCTGAACAGCGCCCCGTAACCGCGGCTGTAGCGGGGTTGCGGCGGTGTCCAGGAAGCCCGGCGGCGTTCCAGTTCCGCATCGTCCACATGCATGTGCAAAAGCCGTTTCACGACGTCCAGAGTGACCAGGTCACCGGTTCGGAGCAATGCCAGCGGACCGCCGACATGCGACTCCGGTGCAACATGCAATACGCAAGTACCGTAACTGGTCCCGCTCATTCGCGCGTCGGAAATCCGCACCACATCGCGAACGCCTTCGCGCAGCAGCTTTTTCGGGATCGGCAGCATTCCGTGTTCCGGCATGCCCGGACCGCCCAGCGGGCCGGCGCCGCGCAGCACCAGCACCGAGTCGGCGGTGACCGGCAGGTCCTCGTCGTCGATGCGGCGCTGGAGATCGCCGTAGCCGTCGAAGACGATCGCCGGACCGGTGTGGCTGAGCAGCTCCGGACGGGCCGCGATGGGCTTGATCACGGCGCCGTTCGGGGCCAGATTTCCGCGCAGCACGGCCAATCCGCCGTCGGCGGCCAGCGGATTGTCCAGCGGCCGGATGACCTCGTCGTGGAAGACCTCCGCGCCGGCAAGGGTTTCGCCGAAGCTCTTGCCGCTGACGGTCGGCCGCTCCAGGTGCAGCCGGTCGCGCAGTCGGGTCAGCAGCCCGCGCAGGCCGCCGGCGTAGTAGAAGTCCTCCATCAGGAACCGGCCGCTGGGCCGCAGGTCGGCCAGCACCGGGACGGTCCGCGACGCCTCGTCGAAGTCGTCGGCGGTGATCGTCACGCCGGTGCGGTTGGCCATGGCGACCAGGTGGATCACGGCGTTGGTGGAGCCGCCCAGGGCCAGCACGGTGGTGATCGCGTCGCGATAGGCCGCCTCGTCCAGCAGCATCGACGGCCGCAGGTCCTCCCGGACCAGCTCGACGATGCGCCGGCCGGACGCCGCGGCCATCCGCTCGTGTCCGGAGTCGACGGCCGGGATCGAGGCCGCGCCGGGCAACGTCATGCCCAGCACCTCGGCCACGGACGTCATCGTGGAGGCGGTGCCCATGGTCATGCAGTGGCCGGGGGAGCGGGCCAGGCCCTCCTCCAGCTCGCCCCACTGCCGGTCGTCGACCAGGCCGGCCCGCCGGTCGTCCCAGTACTTCCACATGTCGCTGCCGCTGCCCAGCACCTCGCCGCGCCAGTTGCCGCGCAGCATCGGGCCGGCCGGCACGAAGATCGCCGGCAGGTCCATGCTGGCCGCGCCCATCAGCAGCGCCGGCGTGGTCTTGTCGCAGCCGCCCATCAGCACCGCGCCGTCGACCGGGTAGGAGCGCAGCAGCTCCTCGGTCTCCATGGCCAGCAGGTTGCGGTAGAGCATGGCCGTGGGCTTCTGGAACGTCTCGCCGCCCATCGAGCCGGCCGGCAGCTCGACCGGGTAGCCGCCGGCCTGCCACACGCCGCGCTTGACCGCCTCGGCCCGTTCCCGCAGGTGGCTGTGGCAGGGGTTGAGCTCGGTCCACGTGTTGACGATGGCTATCACCGGCTTGCCCAGGTGCTCGGGACCCGCGATGCCGAGCTGGCGGGTCCGGGTCCGATGGCTGAACGCGCGCAGGCCCTCGCCCTCGTACCACCGTTGACTGCGCAACATCCGCTGCCTCCTCGTTCGGTCTGGACACCGCCATTGAAAACGTTTACTGTATGTTTCAGCAACCCGGGAACACCCCGAGGGAGCAGCACAGACCCCGGTGCGGGTTGACATGCGCGGCGGCTTAGTCAACCCGCACCGGCCCTTCGGTCGGCGCGCCCACCCGTCCGGGCCGGAAATCCACCCGGAAATGAGCTGTGTTCTTTCGTCTCCGGTCTTTGGCACGGCCGTCCCAGCGTTATCCCCTATCCTGGGCCCTACGCGATCGGGGATGGCGACGGTGACTCATCCGTCGGGCCAATTCCGGATGAGAGGGTGCTTGCATGGACGCGAGGGGTCCGCGTTCCGACAACGACCGGTTGTGGATCGGCTACCTGTCGGTGGGCGCTCTCGTGATGCTCGCCTACTACCTCGTGCCGGCGGAGGGGGCCGGCGTCGGCGTCAGAATCACGCTGTACTGCCTCGACAGCGCCTCCGCCGCCGTGATGGTGGTGCTCGGCATCCTGCGCCACCGGCCGCGGCCCCGGCTGCCGTGGCTGCTGCTGGCCCTGAGCCAGGTCGTCTACGCCGCCGCCGACACCACCTTCTACATCTCCCACTACGCGCTCGGCGTCCTGGACTACCCCGGCGCCGCCGACCCGCTGTACGTGGCCCACTACCCGCTCGTCGTCGCCGGCCTGATGCTGCTGATCCGCCGCCGCACCCCCGGGCGCGACCTGCCCGGCGTGCTGGACGCCGCCGTGATCGGGGTCGGCGCGGCCATGCTGTCCTGGCTGTTCCTGATCGCCCCCAACGCGCGGCTGGACGCGCCGGTCGTCGTGAAGGCGTTCTCCCTCGCTTACCCGGTGCTCGACCTGCTGATGCTCACCGTCGCCCTGCGACTGATCCTCGGCGGCGGGCGGCGGCCGGCCTCGTTCTACCTGCTGACGTTCAACATGCTGGCCTTCGTCGCCGCCGACACCATGTACGTGTCGCAGCAGCTCGACGGCACCTACGTCACCGGCAACTTCCTCGACGCCATCTGGCTGGCCGGCAACCTGGCGCTGGGCGCGGCCGCGCTGCATCCGACGATGGCTCGGCTCACCGACCCCTCGCCCGTGCGGGACCCCAGCATCGGGCCCGCGCGTATCGCCGCGCTGTGCGCCGCCGCGCTGATCGCCCCGGTCACGCTGTACATCCAGAGCGCGCGCGGCGACCTGCGGGACATTCCCGTGATCGCGCTGGCCTGCGCGCTGCTGTTCGGGCTGACCATCGCCCGGCTGGCCGGACTGGTGTCCGACCAGCGGCGGCTGGCCATCACCGACGCGCTGACCGGGCTGCACACCCGGCGCTTCTTCGAGGCCCAGCTGCCCATCGAGGTGGCGCGGGCGCGGCGGGCCGGCGGTTCGCTGGCCGTGTTCATCGTGGACGTCGACCACTTCAAGTCGATCAACGACCACTACGGGCACCCGGCCGGCGACCAGGCCCTGATCGAGATCGCCGCCCGGCTGCGCGGGGCCGCCCGCGGCGGGGACGTGCTCGCGCGCTACGGCGGCGAGGAGTTCGCGCTGCTGGTGCCCGAGGCGTCGTTGAGCGAGCTGGCCACCATCGCCGAGCGGCTGCGGATGCGGGTCGCCAGCAGTCCGGTCGCGCTGTCCGAGCACACCTGGATCGCCGTCACCGTCTCCGTCGGCGCCGCCTGCTTCCCGTTGCACGGCGACAGTCCCAACGAGCTCGTCGCCACCGCCGACCGCGCCCTGTACGTCGCCAAGGCCCGCGGCCGGGACCGGGTGGTCATCGGCGAGGCCGCCGCCACCAGCACCGCCACCGTCACCGACCACACCGCGATGATCGACTACCTCAGTCACGTCGCCGACGAGGTCGACGCCCAGCTGCACGCCCAGGACCACAGCCTGGCCATCAGCCGCTGGGTGCACGTCCTCGTCACCGCGTTGGGGCAGGACGAGGCCACCGCCCGCAACGCCGAGCTGGCCGGGCGGCTGCACGACATCGGCAAGATCGTCATCCCCGAGGCCGTGCTGACCAAGCCCACCGCGCTGACCGAGGACGAGTGGCGGCTCGTCCGCCAGCACCCCGAGTACGGCTACCGGCTGGCCCGCATGGTCCCCGGCTTCGGTGTCGTCGCCGACATCATCCGGCAGCACCACGAGCGCTACGACGGCAACGGCTACCCCTCCCGCCTGGTCGGCAACGGCATCCGCGTCGAGGCCCGCGTGCTGGCCATCTGCGACTCCTGGGCCGCCATGCTCGTCGACCGTCCCTACCAGCCCGCGCTGTCCGTCGACGCCGCCGCCGAGCAGCTGCGACAGGGCCGCGGCACCCAGTTCGACCCCGACGTCGTCGACCTGTTCCTCGACCTGCTGGCCAAGGGCCGGATCGGCGACCTCAAGCGGCCGACCGAGCTCACCTCCGAGCAGCAGCCCTGAGCAGCTTCTTGTCGGTCTTGCCCGCGACGGTCAGCGGACCCTCGGCGGCCGGTCAGGCCAGCTCGGCCAGGGTGTTCCAGAACATGAGCTCGTAGCTCTGGATCAGGCGGCCGTACTCGAAGGCGGCGTCGGTGCCGCGACCGGCGTCGAGACCGGACTGGACGATGGCGATCGCGGCCTCGTCGCCGTCCGGCGCGGGGGCGGCGAAGAAGTCGAAGAACGAGCAGCCGTCGTCGTCGAAGCCGTAGTGGGTGCGCAGGCCGGTCGCGACGGCGGCGCAGTAGTTGCCCCAGGCGGCGAAGTTGGCCACGACGGCCAGGGTGACGTCGGTGGGCTCGCCGTTGAGGGCGAGCCAGGCCAGATAGGACGGATAGGCCTGGCAGCCGGCGAGCGGCCGGTAGGAGCCGATGGCGGAGGCGTCCAGGCCGGCGGCGGTGGCGAACTTGCCGAGGTTGTCCAGGGCCTGGCCCTCGCCGGCGGCCAGGCCGGAGAAGAAGGCGCCGGCGGCGGGGTTCTCGCAGCGCGAGGCCAGCACGAGGAAACTGCGCCAGTCGCTGACGATGATGCGGTGCTGCTCGGCGGCCAGCGCGGCGAGCGCTTCGCGCGAGGCGGTGCCGGCGGCGATCAGCGGCACCAGGCGGTTCTCGTGCTCGCCCGGCGCCAGCTCCTTCCTAGCGGTCTCCAGCAGTTGGCGTGCCGAGGCGGTCATCGCTGCGTGCTCCCTCAGGGGTAGACGGTCGGAGCCGCCGGCTGAAGCCGAGCACGACCGCGGCGTTCGGTGTCCCGGCGACGACGGCGGCCAGTGCAGCGTAGATCAACCCGGCCAGCACCCACGTCTCGACCGGCACGATGCCGACGCTCGGCGCGGCGTCCTGCCCGGGCAGCAGCCCGAGCCCCCAGGCCCCGAAGGCCACGGCGATGATCACGGCGGCCAGCCCGGGCCAGTTGGCGAAGGCGGACTCACGCCAGGTGGGCACCTCGTCGACCCGCCGGCGCCGCAGCCAGAACTGGTCGACGCACATCACGACGGTGGTGCTGGGCAGCGCGATCGACGACCAGCTGGCCACGGTGTAGAAGCCGTCCTGCACGTCCGGGAACAGCCAGGTGAACACGGCGGCGATCACGGCCATCAGCAGGCAGGTGTGCCACCGCTTCCAGCCGGGAATGGTGCCGAGCACATTCTGCCCGCCGTTGATCATCTCGTAGTAGTTGCCGTCGTTGATCGCGACGATCAGCACGGCGGCCACCACGCCGCCCAGCCACAGCGCCCCGAACAGCGAGTACTCGACGGTGTAGCGGAACGCCGGCCCGAAGTCGTACTGGCTGGCCCCGGACAGCTCGGCCATCATCCAGCCGCCGGCCACGAACAGCACCAGCCCCACGGCGAACGCGATGCCGAAGGCCGGCGCGGGCCACAGGAACTTCGGCTTGCCGTAGCGCCAGGTGTCGGGCTCGTTGCCCCACATCACGGAGCCGATGGCCACCCCGACGCCGGTCAGGAACGGCAGCTCGGCGCTGGGCTGGGGCTTGGCCGACAGGGCGTCGTCGGGCATCGTGCCGATGCCCTTCACCACCAGGTACAGCACCCACACGATCATCAGCGGCGCGGCGATCCAGCGGGCGAAGGCGGCGATTCCCTTGAAGCCGAACAGGTTGTTGGCGATGCCGAGCACCGCGAGGACCACGCTGACCACCACGACGTGGCCCCAGCCGTAGAGGCCGTCGAACAGGGTGGCCAGCAGGTTGAAGGCGAACGCGGTCCAGCCGGCGGCCACGCCGATCAGCAGCAGGCTGACCAGGGCGGAGCCGGCCTTGCCGAGGATGGAGCGGGTGAGCAGCGCGTGCGTCTGGCCGGTGGTGGAGCCCAGATAGGCCGCCGGCAGCGCGTACAGGAAGTAGGCCACGGCCCCGATCGCGCCGGCGCCGACCGCCTGCAGCAGCGAGTAACCCGCGTCGTGGTACTGGAAACCCAGGAACAGATAGGTGAATCCGGCGGCGAGCGTCACCCACAGGGCGACGAAGTGGTAGCGCGACCGCCGCTCGTCGGCCGGCACGATGCCGGCCGCGCCGGTCGAGTAGTCGTGATCTGTCGTGTCAGCCACCAGCGCGCCCTCTCCCAGTGCCCACAGTGTTGGGAAAGCTACTACACGCAGCGTGAGGACCGAACCGTCGGCAGGCCCAAGGAATTCCAACTGTCCTTAACCCGAAGAGCCCAAAGTTGATCACCCAGGGGCGTGGCGTTGCCCTTGTGTACCCCCGAACCGGTGACTCAGGCCGTGTCACGCAGCCGGCGCAGCGCCAGCGCGAGCGTCAGCCGGAACCGGCCGGGCGCGGAGTCGACGGCGTAGCCCAGGCCCGTTTCGGCCCGGGCCAGCCGGGCGGCGACCGAGCTGTGGTGCCGGTGCACGAGCGTCGCGGCCTTGCGCACCGAGTCGGTGACGGCCACGGCGGTCAGCACGTCGAGGGTGTCCTGGCCGCCGGGCTCGGCGGCCAGCCGATCCAGCGCCTGCACGTCCGGGATGCCGCCGATCTCGCCCACCTTGACCTGCTGGGCGATCGGGCCGAGGGCGCCGAGGTCGTCCCAGCACACGGCATCGATCACGCCCGGCGCGGTGAACCGGACGGCGACCGTGGCCGCCCGCCACGACTCCGGGGCCCGCATCGCCGGCACCGCCGGGCCGATGCCGATCGTCTGTCCGATCGGGACGATCGTCGCCGCCGGCACGAGCACCGCGTGCTGGCTGCCGATCGGGGCCTGCGGGCCGGGCGGCTCGGGCAGCGGGCCGCCCCGCACGGCCAACACGCGGATCGGGGTCAGCGGCGAGAAACCCAGCAGGTGCAGGGCCCGGGACCGCTCGGCGTCGCCGGCCGAGGCCGAGACGATCAGCTCGACCAGGGCCGGATCGTCCAAACCGGACAGTCGGGCCCTGGTCTCGCCGAGCAGCACGGCCGCCGCGATGGCGAACCGCTCCAGCACGATCTCGTCCAGCGGCAGCGGCCCGCCGTCCCGCTCCAGCCAGACCCGGCCGCCGCCGTCGAGCTCGCGGCTCGCCGACGGCGGCGGGGCGGCGGCCAGCGACGCGCCGTCCGCGTCCATCCGCAGCCACACGCCGGTCTCCGGCACGGTCAGGCCGGCCGGGCATTCCGCCAACTGCGCGGTGCTGGCCACCAGCCGCTCCGGGCCGGCGTGCTGCGCGACCAGCGCGTCGAAGAAGCTGATCACCCGCACCGCGCTCGCCGCGTCGGAGTCCAGCGCGGACAGGCGCAGCAGCAGGCCCCTCATGACATCGAGGCTAGCCGCCGGCCGGGCCTATCCGCCAGCGAGAGCGCTTTTCGAAGACGTGGTGGTTCCGGCCGACAATCGCGACCAGCACATACCAGTCCCGGCGATAAAGCACCGGCGCTGCGGCGAGGTAGGTAGTTGAACGACGCGGTGCCGACGGCGTCGTTCAACATCATGGTGTCGGGTTTCTGCTGCTGCCGGTCGAAGCCCTCGTTGGCCGACCCGGTCGTGGCCATGAGCGTCGTGACGGCGGCCGTTGTCAGGGCGTGTCAGATTCTTCGCACTCCAATTCCCCTTCGGGTTCATGACGACATCTCATGTTCACGCTGTCGGCGGTTTTCCGGCGAACGGCGAGGCGCTCGGACTGTCGGTGCAGCTGTTCGATTTCCGCCCTGCCGATCACCCCTCTCGGCTGTCCGGACGCAGCCAGTTGGCGGGGCGGAAGCGGCCAACCCGCGCCAGTTGTCGGGTGCGGGGCCGGCGGCCGACGCGGCAGGCTTGGGCCATGACATACGCGATCGATCCCGAGCTGCTCCCGTGGCTGGCGATGCTGCCCGAGGGCGTCAGTTTCGACGACGTCCAGGCCACCCGGGCCCGGATGGCCTCGATGCGCGACCAGATGCCGACGTACCAGCCGGCCAACCCGGTCGCCGTCGAGGAGAAGCTCATCCCCGGCCCGGCCGGCGCCCCCGAGGTTCGGGTGCGGGTCTACACGCCGACGTCCGCGGCCGGGCCGCGGCCCGGCTTCGTCTCCATCCACGGCGGCGGCTTCGCCATCGGCGACCTCGACCAGGACGCCCCCATCGCCACCGAGATCGCCGACAAGGTCGGCGCCGTCGTGGTGTCCGTCGACTACCGGCTCGCGCCCGAGAACCCGTACCCGGCCGGGCTCGAGGACTGTTATGCGGCGCTGGAGTGGACCGCCGCCAAGGCCTCCGAGCTCGGCATCGACCCCGAGCGCATCGGCATCGGAGGCATGAGCGCGGGCGGCGGCCTCGCCGCCGGCCTGGCCCTGCTGGCCCGGGACCGGGGCGGCCCCGCGGTCAAGTTCCAGCTGCTCGGCATCCCCGAGCTCGACGACCGGCTGGACACGCCGTCCATGACCCGGTTCGTCGACACCCCGATGTGGCACCGGCCCAACGCCGTGCTGAGCTGGCAGTACTACCTCGGCGGCCAGCCGGCCGACCGGTACGCCGCCCCGGCCCGCGCCGAGGACCTGTCCGGCCTGCCGCCGGCCTACGTCAACGTGTGCGAGTTCGACCCGCTGCGCGACGAGGGCATCACCTACGCCCTGCGCCTGCTCCAGGCCGGCGTCTCCGTCGAGCTGCACCACTTCCCCGGCACCTTCCACGGCTCCGAGATGGTGCAGGCAGCCGCCGTCACCAAGCGCATGAGCGCCGAGCGCATCGACGCCATCCGCCGCGCCCTCACGTCCTGACTTTCCGGTTCGGAAGGGACCATTCCTCCACTCCGAGTGGAGGAATGGTCCCTTCCCCCCTTCTGTAACCGGTTTCAGCGGTTGAAGGGGAAAGATCCTCGGGTCGGGAGCACCCGGGGCCGTGTTGCCGGGTGGGGTGGGCGGGCGTAGTGTCCGGCCAACTGAACAGGTCTGGACAGGATCAGAGGAGCCCTCGATGGCCCCCGGTGCGGACTCGGCCCCCCTCCAGGTGGAGGCCAACGGCATCAACGTGATCGGCGACGACGAGCGCAAGGGCACCGCCAGACAGCTGTTCTGGCCGTGGTTCGGGGCGAACGTCTCGGTGCTCGGCCTGAGCTACGGCTCGTTCACACTGGGCTTCGGCATCTCGTTCTGGCAGGCCCTGATCGCCGGCGTGCTGGGCGTCGTCTTCTCCTTCCTGCTGTGCGGCTTCGTCGCGGTGGCGGGCAAGCGCGGCTCGGCGCCGACGATGATCCTGAGCCGGGCGGCGTTCGGCGTGCGCGGCAACTGGGTGGCGACGGCGATCTCCTGGGTGCTGACGGTGGGCTGGGAGACCGTGCTGACGGTCCTGGCCACGCTGGCCACGGCCACGGTGTTCACCCAGCTGGGCTGGGGCGGCGGCCCAGTGGTGAAGCTGCTGGCGCTGCTGGTGGTCGCGGTGCTGACCATCGGCGGCGGCGTGATGGGCTTCGACCTGATCATGCGTATGCAGACCGTGATCACCATCGTCACGGCGGTGCTGACGGTGGTGTTCATCGCCTTCGTGATCCCGCACATCGACTGGGCCAAGGTGTCGGCGGTGCCGGCCGGCTCGGCCGGCAGCGTGGTCGGCGCGCTGGTGTTCCTGATGACGGG
Organism: Kutzneria sp.; assembly: GCA_036403095.1. Lineage (GTDB taxonomy): Bacteria > Actinomycetota > Actinomycetes > Mycobacteriales > Pseudonocardiaceae > Kutzneria. The sequence continues at coordinate 25,629 of DASWRQ010000425.1, forward strand.
CTTCGGCCTGGGTTGGGTGAACGCGGCCGCGGACTACTCCCGCTACCTGCCGCGGACGACGTCCAGCCGGGCGGTGATCGGCTGGACCACGTTCGGCTCGGCGCTGGCCCCGGTGGTGCTGCTGGTGATGGGCCTGCTGCTGGCCGGCTCGTCGCCCGACCTGAACAAGGCCATCGCCGCCGACCCGATCGGCGCCCTGGCCAGCGTGCTGCCCACCTGGTACCTGGTGCCGTTCGTGATCGTCGCGGTGCTCGGCCTGGTCGGCGGGGCGGTGCTGAACATCTACTCCTCGGGCCTGGCCCTGCTGGCCGCCGGCCTGAAGGCGCCGCGGTTCGCGGCGGCGCTGATCGACGGCGTGATCATCGTCCTCGGCACGATCTACGTGGCCTTCTTCGCCGACGACTTCCTCGGCCCGTTCCAGGGCTTCCTGATCACCCTGGGCACGCCGATCGCCGCCTGGTGCGGCGTGATGCTGGCCGACATCGCCTCGCGCCGCAACGGGTACGCCGAGGCCGACCTGTACGACCCGAAGGGCCGCTACGGCAGCGTGCGCTGGGTGGCGGTCGGCACCGTGCTGGTGTCCACCGTGGTCGGTTGGGGTCTTGTCACCAACACGTACGCGGAATGGCTGTCCTGGCAGGGATATCTGCTCGGGGCGCTGGGCCTCGGCGGCCGTGACGGGGCCTGGGCCGCGGCCAACCTGGGCGTGCTGGCGGCGCTGGTGATCGGCTTCGTGGTCACGTGGGTGGCGCAGCGGTCGCAGGTGCGCAAGCAGGAGCTGGTGGCGGTATGAAGGCGCACCTCGCGGTGATCGACATGCAGTACGTGTTCGCCGATCCGCGGAGCCAGTGGTTCACCCCGGGCTTCGAGGGCGTGATGGCCCCGATCCACAAGCTGGCGGCCGCGTTCCGGGACGTCACGTTCACCCGGTTCGTCGCGCCGGCCCGGCCGGTCGGCGCGTGGAAGCTGTACTACGAGCGCTGGCCGTTCGCGTTGCAGCCGCCGGATGCCGAGATCTACCAACTGGTCGACGGCCTTGAAGGGTCCACAGTGGATGAAGCGACCTTCGGCAAGTGGGGCCCGGCGCTGGCCGACCGGGTCGGCGACGCGGACGTGCTGGTGCTGGCCGGAGTGGCCACGGACTGCTGCGTGCTGTCCACGGCGCTGGCCGCCGCGGACGCGGGCCAGGTGAGCTGGATCGTGGCCGACGCCTGCGCGGGTATGGACGACCAGGCGCACGAACGGGCCCTGGACATCGCCCGCGGCTACCGCCCGCACATCGAGGTCAAACAGTTGGACGAGGTGCTCGCGTGCTGCGCCTGAAGTACGAGCAGATCGCCGACCAGCTGGCCCGGGACATCCAGCACGGCCGCTTGCCGCGCGGCGCCCGGCTGCCCGGCGAGCACGTGCTGGCCAGCAGGTTTTCCGTCAGCCGCAACACGATCCGGCAGGCGCTGGCCGAGTTGGGCAGCCGCGGCCTGATCGCCACCCACTCCGGCAAGGGCTCGTTCGTCACCTTCGACGACCGCCCGCTGGACGACCGGGCCGGCTGGACGAAGGCGCTGGCCGACCAGGGCGTGCACACCACGATCGAGGTGATCCGGCTGGAGCTGGTCACCGACCGGGAGATGGCCGACCGGTTCGGCCTCGGCATCGACGAGTTCGTGGCCCTGGACCGGGTCCGGTCCATCGCCGGCGGCCCGGCGATCTCCTTCGAGTGCATGCGGGTCGCGGCCACCGGGCGGCTGCGCGGGCTGCCGGAGTCCGGTGTGGACGGATCGCTCTACGACATGCTGCGGGCCGAGGGGCTGGTGCCCGAACAGGGGGAGGAGTGGGTCGAGTTGGGGCGGATCAGCGAGGTGGAGGCGGCTGTGCTCGGCCGCACGCCGGGGGAGCGCTTCCTGCGGGCGCGCCGGCTGTGCCGGGACCGCGACGGTGTTTTCGTGGAGCACACGGAGAGTCTGCTGGACCCGGACCGGTTCCGGCTGCACCTCAAGTTCGGTGGCGTGGAATGAGCCGCGCGCTGGCCGCGTTCACCGGACTGGCCATCGGCGACGCGTTGGGCATGCCCACGCAGTCGATGCCGCGGGAGGCGATCCAGGCCCGTTACGGTGTGCTCACGGGATTCGAACCGGGGCCGGACGACCAGCCGATCGCGCCGGGCATGGCCGCCGGCTCGATCACGGACGATACCGAGCAGGCGGTCTTGTTGGCCCGATTGGTGATCGCCGGCGAAGGCCACGTCGACGCGCACCGGCTGGCCGCGGATCTGTTGGCGTGGGAAGAGGATATGCGCCGCCGCGGGTCGCTCGACCTGCTCGGACCGTCCACCAAGGCCGCGGTGAGCGCGGTGGCGGCGGGCGAGAGCCTGGAAAAGGCCGGCCGGTTCGGCACGACCAACGGCGCCGCGATGCGAATCACTCCGGTCGGCATCGCACGTGACGTCGACGACCTGCCGTCCCTTGTGGACAGTGTGGTCGAGGCCAGCTGGGTGACGCACAACACCGGCGTGGCCCTGTCCGGCGCGGCGGCGGTCGCTGCGGCGGTCAGTGCCGGCATTGCCGGTGCGGACGTGGCCGAGGCGACGAAGGTCGCGGCCGAGGCGGCAAGGTTGGCCTCCAGTCGCGGAAACTGGATTGCCGCCGGCGATGTCGGCGCCAGGCTGGCCTGGGCCGCCGAACTGGTCGAGGGCCTGCCGCCGGGCGAGGCGGCCGAGACGATCTACCGCCTGGTCGGCACCAGCGTGGCCACCCAGGAGTCGGTGCCGGCTGCTTTTGCCGTGCTGGCCGTGCATCCGGACGATCCGTGGCGGGCCTGCCTGCTCGCGGCGTCGCTCGGCGGCGACACGGACACCATCGCCGCGATCGTCGGCGCCATCGCCGGGGCCTGCCACGGCGACGACGCCTTTCCGGATGAGGCGGTCCGCACCATCCACGCGGTCAACGACCTGCCGTTGGCCGGATTGACCACGGAACTGCTGGCGCTGCGCGGATGAGCCGCTTGGTGCACGTGGGCCAGGTGATCGTCGACATCGTGATGTACGTGCCGCACCTGCCGGAGCGGGGCGGCGACGTGCTGGCATCCAGCGGCGGCACCGAGGTCGGCGGCGGCTTCAATGTGCTCACCGCCGCCGTACGGCAGGGGCTGACCGCCGCGTACGGCGGCATGCACGGCACCGGACCGCTGGGCGACCTGGCCCGCAAACGCTTGGCCCAGGAGCACATCGACGTCCTGCAACCGAAGATGTCCACAATGGACACGGGGTTCACGGTGGCGCTGATCGACGCCGACGGCGAGCGGACGTTCGCCACCACCTTCGGCGCGGAAGGCCAGCTGCGCACCAACGACCTGCGGCGGATCCGGATCTTCCCGGACGACATCGTGTACGTCTCGGGCTACGGCCTGGCGCTGCCGGTGAACGGGCCGGCGGTCGTCGCCTGGCTGTCCACAGTGGATCCGACGAACGTGGTCGTGCTGGATCCGGGGCCGCTGGCCGCGGAGATCCCGGAGACCGTGCTGAAACCGGTGCTGGACCGGGCCGACTGGATCAGCTGCAACGAGCGCGAGGCGCGGCTGCTGACCGGCGAGGACGACCCGGCCAACGCGGTTGCCGCGCTGAGGCGACGTAACGCGATCGTGCGCACCGGGGCCGGCGGCTGCGTCATCGCCACGGCCGAGGAAGTCCGGACGGTGCCGGGCTTTCCGGTCGACGTGGTGGACACCAACGGCGCCGGCGACGCGCACACCGGGGCGTTCATCGCCGCGCTGGCCGCCGGCCTGCCGCCGACAAAGGCGGCGAGGCGGGCAAATGCCGCCGCGGCGATCGCCGTCACCCGACGTGGCCCGGCTGCTGCCCCTACGATCGAGGAGGTGCAGAAGCTGCTGAAGGAGTCTGGGGATGTCGCTGACTGACCGGGTGGCGGCCGCGGTGGCCAACCCGCTGACCACCGATGAGTTCGACCCGCACGCCGAACTGGCCGAGGTGCTGGCCGGCATCGGCATGAGCCCGGCCGACACCGGCGGCGAGATCACCTTCGTCGGCGCCGACCCGGTGGTGCCGAGCACGCTGCGGCTGGGCGGCGCGGCGGCGATCGCCCTGGTGGCCAAGTCGGCGGCGATGGCCAAGCTGTGGCGGCTGCGCGGCGGCGACGGCCAGGACATCGCCGTGGACCTGCGCGTCACCCCGCACCGGCTCTGCCCGTTCTACGACCGCAGGTGGGAGAAGCTCAACGGCCACGTCCCGGTGTCGGCGGCCAATCCCACCAACGCCTTCGGCTTCGGCTTCTACCGCACCGCCGACGACCGCTGGGTGATGCCGCTCAACCCGTATCCGAAGATCAAGGTCGCCGCCCAGAAGCTGTTGGACGTGCCGGACGACCCGGAGCGGGTGGCCCGGGCGGTGTCCAAATGGGACGCCCGCGATCTCGAGGCGGCGGCCATCGAGGCCGGTGTCGTGCTCCCGATGCTGCGCTCCACCGAGGAGTTCCTGGCCGAGCGCACCGGCATCGAGAACCTGCCGCTGATCGAGATCACGCGCATCGCCGACTCCGACCCGGAGCCTTTGCCTGGTGGCGTGGAGCTACCGCTCTCGGGGATCAGGGCGCTGGGCATGGGGCACGTGATCGCCGGCGCCGGGGCCGGCCGGGCGCTGGCCCTGCACGGCGCCGACGTGCTGAACCTGTGGCGGGTCAACGAGTTGGAGCACGATGTCACGTACATCACGGCCAACGTCGGCGCCCGCTCGGCGACCGTCGACCCCCGGACCGACCGCGAGCTGATCACCGGCCTGCTGGCCGGCGCGGACGTGTTCTACGCCAACCGCCGTCCCGGCTACCTCAGCCAGATCGGCGTGTCGGCCGAGGAAGCGGTGCGCGTACGGCCGGGGATCGTGCACGTCACGGCGTCGCTGAACGGCGAACAGGGCCCGTGGGCCGGCCGGGTCGGCTTCGACCAGACCGCCGGCAGCCTGGTCGGCATGATGAGCCTGGAAGGCGGCCAGGATGGCCCGAAGCTGCCGCCGATCCTCGTGGTCAACGATTACATCGTGTCCTGGCTGATGGCCACCGGCGCGGCCGAGGCGTTGGCTCGGCGGGCCGTCGACGGCGGCAGCTACCGCGTGCACGTCTCGCTGACCCGGGCCGCGCTGTGGATCTTGAGTATGGGCGTCTTCGACCGGGATTACGCCGCCGAGACCGCGGGAAGCGTTGACCAGCACCGCTATCTGGACCCGGAGACGTTCACTGTGGACACTCCGCTGGGTGAGTACCAGGGCGTGACCGAGCAGGTGTGGATGTCGGCGACGCCCGGGCGCTACGCCGTGCCGCTGGTGCCGCGCGGCTCGTCCAGGCCGGTCTGGCTCTGACCGAACAGGTGAGTTCCGGCCGATCCGGGGGCATCGGCTCGGCCGATGCGCCCATCCGAGCTAGGCTCGCGACATGACCGATGTGCTCCAGGAGATCCCGGCCGTCGTCGACCGGCTGCGGGCCGCGTTCCGGTCCGGCCGCACCAAGCCGCTGTCGTGGCGGCGCGAGCAGCTCGGCGCGCTGCGGGCGATGCTGACCGAGCAGGAGGACGCGTTCGCCGCGGCCCTGTTCGCCGACCTGGCCAAGAACGCCGAAGAGGCCAAGCGGACCGAGATCTACTTCGTGGTGCGGGAGATCGACCACACGCTGGCGCACCTGGACGCGTGGCTCGCGCCGGAGGACGCCGAGCTGCCCGCGCACCTGCTGCCCGGGCGCGGCACGGTCGTGCGCGAGCCGCTGGGCCTGGTGCTGGTCATCGGCCCGTGGAACTACCCGCTGCAGCTCGTGCTGGCCCCGCTGGTCGGCGCGCTGGCCGCCGGCAACGCCGGCGTGCTCAAGCCGAGCGAGCTCGCGCCGGCCACCACCGCGGCCATCGCCCGCTTCGTGCCGCAGTACCTCGACCAGGAGGCCGTCGCCGTCGTCGAGGGCGCGATCCCGGAGACCACCGCGCTGCTGGAGCAGCAGTTCGACCACATCTTCTACACCGGCAACGGCATGGTCGGCCGGATCGTGATGACCGCCGCGGCCAAGCACCTCACGCCGGTCGCGCTGGAGCTCGGCGGCAAGAGCCCGGTCGTGGTGGACGCCGAGGTCGACCCGGTGGTCACCGCGCAGCGGCTGGTCGAGACCAAGTTCCTCAACGCCGGCCAGACCTGCGTCGCGCCCGACTACGTGCTGGCCATCGGCGAGGCCGGTGGCAAGCTGGAGGCCGCGCTGGCCGACGCCGTGCGGGCCAAGTTCGGCGACGACCCGTCGGAAAGCCCGGTGTACGGCCGGATCGTCAACCACCGGCACTTCGACCGGCTGAGCACGCTGCTGGCCAGCGGCCGGGTCGTGGTCGGCGGGCAGACCGACCGTGAGCACAAGTACATCGCGCCGACCGTGCTGGCCGACGTGTCGCCGGACTCGCCGGTGATGGGCGAGGAGATCTTCGGCCCGATCCTGCCGATCATCGCCGTGCCCGACCTGGACGCCGCCATCGAGTTCATCACCTCGCGGGACAAGCCGTTGGCGCTCTACGCCTTCACCGAGTCCGAGCCGTCCAAGGAGCGGATTCTGGCCGAGACCTCGTCCGGCGCGGTCGGTTTCGGGCTGCCGGTGATGCACCTGGGCGTGCCCAGCCTGCCGTTCGGCGGGGTGGGCGAGAGCGGCATGGGCCGCTACCACGGCAAGTACTCGATCGACACGTTCAGCCACCTCAAGGCCGTGCTGGACAAGCCGCTGGCCTGAAATTCGTTGTACCGCACGGTTAGCCTCGGGAGGCGCCCGAGGCTGCCGAGCTGTACAACGCGATCAACCCGTGGTCCGGCCGGGCCGACGACCGGTTCTACCTGGACCTGGTGCTGGCGTTCTCGAGCAGTACGGGACGTGGGATCGCCATCCGTTGACGGCCGACAGCTCGGAGATCATCTCGGTGCTCGCAGCCCGGCCAGCACGAGGTCGATGAGCCGGGCGGTCTGCTCGACATCGCTGGTGGCCAGGGAAATCCCGTTGAGCACGGTCAGGATGTCCAGTCCGTCGACGTCGTGGCGCAGCTCGTCCCCGCAGGCCAAGACGAGCTTCGTCAGCGCGTCGAGCACGATGCCGCGCATGGGCACGAACGGGTTGTCGCCGGACGCGAGGACCATGCGGAACGCGTCGGCCATGCCGTGCTTGGCGGTCATGAAGTCGGTGAACCGGCCCAGCCACAGCCGCAGCGCCGCCAGCGGCTCGTGCTCGATCAGCAGCGCGTCGGCGTGCTCGGCGACGTTGATCATCTCGGCCCGGTGCACGGCCACGAACAGCGCCTCGCGGGTCGGGAAGTGCCGGTAGAGGGTGCCGATGGCCACCCCGGCCTGACGGGCGATCTCCTCCAGCGACGCGTCCGCGCCCCGGCTGGCGAAGGCCGGCGCGGCCGCCGCCAGCAGCGCGTCGCGGTTGCGCTGCGCGTCGGCGCGCAGCGGTCGGTCGGTCATCTCGGCCCTCCCGGCAAGCAAATGTGAGCCCCCTCATCTTACATCCGGAGGCACCTCAGGTTAGTATTGTGAGGTGCCTCCGGTTACAGGGCTCGACGAACGGGAGAAGATCATGTTTGGTTGGGAGACCACTGCCGACCAGGCCATCGCCGGTATCCGGCTCGATGGCCGGCGCGCCGTCGTCACCGGGGCCTCGTCCGGCATCGGCTTCGAGACCGCCCGGGTGCTGGCCGCCGCCGGCGCCGAGGTCACGCTGGCCGTGCGCGATCGCGAGGCCGGCAACCGGGCCGCCGCCCAGGTCCCCGGCGCCAAGGTCGCCGTCCTCGACCTCGCCGATCTGGCCTCGGTCGCCGCGTTCACCGACGCGTGGACCGGCCCGCTGCACCTGCTGATCAACAACGCCGGCGTGATGGCTTTGCCCACCCGGCAGCTCAGCCCCGCCGGCTGGGAGATGCACTTCGCCACCAACCACCTCGGCCACTTCGCCCTGGCCACCGGCCTGCACGGCGCCCTCGCCGCGGCTGGCGGCGCGCGCATCGTTTCCCTGACCTCCCGCGGCCACCTGCGCTCGGCCGTCGACTTCGACGACGTGAACTTCGACGCCCGCCCGTACGACCCGCTGATCGCCTACGGCCAGTCCAAGACCGCCAACATCCTCTTCGCCGTCGAGGCCGGGCGGCTGTGGGCCGGCGACGGCATCTCCGCCAACGCCGTGCACCCCGGCGGCATCATGGACACCAACCTGTCCCGGCACATGCCGCCCGAGGTCCTCGAAGCCGCCAAGGCCACCAGCCACCAGGTGCTCAAGACCCTCGGCCAGGGCGCGGCCACCAGCATCGTCGTCGCCACCTCGCCCGAGCTCGACGGCGTCACCGGCGCGTATTTCGAGGACTGCCAACCGTCCGAGCCCATCGGACCCGACGACGGCGACATCCTGTCCCACCCCCGCGGCGTCGCCTGGTACGCGCTCGACCCCGACAACGCCGCCCGGCTGTGGCAGCTGTCGGCCAAGGCAGTGGCCCGTTGAAGACCGGCGAGCCGAGATCGCCTTCGCGATGGGAGTTGTGACCGCCCGGGAGATCAGCTGGGTAGTTCGCCCACGACCGTGAGCGTCACGCATCATTCCGGCGACCGAGCCTACTGCGACTCCCGGAAGGCCCGCAGGATCTGCTCGGCGGCCAGGGTGGCGGTCAGCTCGCCGTCGCGGACCTGGCGCTCCAGCTCGGGCACCAGCGACCGAACCGCCGGACTTCCGTGCAGGGAAGCCAACAGCTGGTCGTGGACCATGGACCAGGTCCAGTCCACCTGCTGCTGACGCCGACGGGCGGCCAGCTCGCCGTCACTGTCCAAACGGGACCGATGGGCGCGGACGGTTTCCCACACGAGATCGAGACCGTCGCCGGTCAAACCGCTGCAGGTCAACACCTTCGGGGCGGCGGCGGGCCCGCGTAGCAGGCGCATGGCGCCGGTGAGCTCCCGGGCGGCCTTGCGGGCGTCCGGCTCGTGGGGGCCGTCGGCCTTGTTGACGGCGACCACGTCGGCCAGCTCGAGCACGCCCTTTTTGATGCCCTGCAACTGATCCCCGGTCCGGGCCAGGGCCAGCAGCAGGAAGCAGTCGACCATGTTGGCCACCGCGATCTCGGACTGCCCGACGCCGACGGTCTCCACCAGCACCACGTCGTAACCGGCCGCCTCGACCAGCACGATGGACTCCCGGGTGGCCCGGGCCACTCCGCCCAGCGTCCCGGACGTGGGCGACGGGCGGACAAAAGCGTTGTCGTCCACGGCAAGCCGGGCCATCCGGGTCTTGTCGCCGAGGATGCTTCCGCCGGTGCGGCTGGACGACGGGTCGACGGCCAGCACGGCGACGCGGTGCCCGGCGGCGGTCAAGGTGGTGCCCAACGACTCTATGAACGTGGACTTGCCGGCCCCGGGCACACCGGTGATGCCGACCCGGTGCGCGCCGCCGGCGGACGGCAGCAGCTCCACGAGAAGCTGCTGCGCCAACTCGCGGTGCGCGGGCTTGGTCGACTCCACCAGCGTGATCGCCCGGGCCAGCATGGTCCGCGACCCGTCGAGCACGCCCTTGGCGTACTCGTGGACGTCAATGGGCTTACGAGCCATCGGCGGCGTGGTCCAACTGCTGGGCCAGGCGGTCGATCAGCCCCAGCGCGGCGTCGGCGATCACCGTGCCCGGCGGAAAGATCGCCACCGCGCCGGCCGCGTACAGCGCCGGGAAGTCGGCCGGCGGGATCACGCCGCCGACCACGATCATGATGTCGGCGCGGTCCAGCGCGGCCAGCTCCTCGCGCAGCGCCGGCACCAGAGTCAGGTGCCCAGCGGCCAATGAAGACACGCCGACCACGTGCACATCGGCCTCCACGGCCTGCCGCGCGACCTCGGCCGGCGTCTGGAACAGCGGGCCCACGTCCACGTCGAAGCCGAGGTCCGCGAACGCGGTGGCGATCACCTTCTGGCCGCGGTCGTGCCCGTCCTGGCCCATCTTGGCCACCAGGATGCGGGGCCGCCGGCCCTCCTCGCGCTCGAACTCGGCCACCCGGTCCAGCACGGCGGCCACGTTCCCGGCGCTGCCGGCCTCGTCGCGGTACACACCGGAGATGGTACGGATCTGGCCGGCATGCCGCCCGTAGACCTTCTCCAGCGCGTCGGAGATCTCGCCGACCGTGGCCTTGGCCCGGGCCGCGTTCACGGCCAGCTCCAACAGGTTGCCCCCGCCGCCGGCCGCCCGGGTCAACGCATCCAGAGCGTCCTGAGTGGACTGCTCGTCGCGTTCCTCGCGCAGCCGCCGCAGCTTCTCGATCTGCTGGGCCCGCACGCCGTGGTTGTCGACCTTGAGGACCTCGATCTCCTCGTCGGTGTCCACCCGGTACTTGTTCACGCCGATCACCGGCTGCCGGCCGGAGTCGATACGGGCCTGGGTGCGGGCCGCCGCCTCCTCGACGCGCAGCTTGGGAATGCCGGCGTCGATCGCCTTGGCCATGCCGCCGGCCTGTTCGACCTCGGCGATGTGCGCCCAGGCCTGCCGGGCCAGGTCGTAGGTCAGCCGCTCGACGAAGGCGCTGCCACCCCACGGGTCGATCACCCGCGTGGTGCCGGACTCCTGTTGCAGCAGCAGCTGGGTGTTGCGGGCGATACGGGCCGAGAAGTCGGTCGGCAGGGCCAGCGCCTCGTCCAGAGCGTTGGTGTGCAAGGACTGCGTGTGCCCCTGGGTCGCCGCCATCGCCTCGACACAGGTGCGGGCCACGTTGTTGTAGACGTCCTGGGCGGTCAGCGACCAGCCGGAGGTCTGCGAATGCGTTCGCAGTGACAGGGATTTCGGGTTGCGAGGGTCGAAACCCTTGACCAGCTTGGCCCACAGCAGCCGGGCGGCCCGGAGCTTGGCCACCTCCATGAAGAAATTCATGCCGATGGCCCAGAAGAACGACAGCCGCGGCGCGAAGACGTCGATGTCCAGCCCGGCGGCCACGCCGGCCCGCAGGTACTCCACGCCGTCCGCGAGCGTGTAGGCCAGCTCCAGGTCGGCGGTCGCGCCGGCCTCCTGGATGTGGTAGCCGGAGATGGAAATCGAGTTGTACTTGGGCATCCGCTGCGAGGTGAAGGCGAAGATGTCGGAGATGATCCGCATCGACGGCAGCGGCGGGTAGATGTAGGTGTTGCGGACCATGAACTCCTTGAGGATGTCGTTCTGGATGGTTCCGGCCAGCTGCTCCGGCGCCACCCCCTGCTCCTCGGCGGCCACGATGTACAGCGCCAGCACGGGAAGCACCGCGCCGTTCATGGTCATCGACACGCTCATCCGGTCCAGCGGGATGCCGTCGAACAGCTGCCGCATGTCGTAGATCGAGTCGATGGCCACGCCGGCCATGCCCACGTCGCCGGCCACCCGGGGATGGTCGCTGTCGTAGCCGCGGTGGGTGGCCAGGTCGAAGGCCACCGACAGGCCCTTCTGCCCGGCGGCCAGATTGCGGCGGTAGAAGGCGTTGGACTCCTCGGCGGTGGAGAAGCCGGCGTACTGCCGGATGGTCCACGGCTGGTTGACGTACATCGTCGGGTAGGGCCCGCGCAGGTACGGGGCGATGCCGGGATAGGTGTTGAGAAAGTCAAGCCCGGCAAGGTCTTCCGCGGTGTAGAGCGGCCGGATGCCGATGCCCTCGGGCGATTCCCAGACCAGGGCGTCGGTGTCCTTGCCGGTCGCCTCGTGCAGCGCCTTGCGCCAGTCGTCGGCCCCGCCGGCGACCTCCGGGTCACCCAGCGGCACGTCCGCGAAGTTCGGGATCATCGGTTCGCCTCCAGCTGACGATAGGTGGAGTGCAGCACGGACAGCGCGTCGCAGCCGGCGAAGACGAACGCGTCGGCTCCGGTCTCGGCCCACTTCTTGGGGCTGCCGGCCAGGAACACGTGCGTGGCGCCGGCTTCCTTGAGCGCGGCGACCGTCGCGGCGGCCTCCTCCGCGTACAGCCTGTCCGACGAGCAGACGCAGGCGACGCCGCCGGGGAAGGCGGCCACGGAGCCGGCCGGCGTCTCGATGCCGCCGGCGTTGAACAGGTTGGCCGCGAACGTCGACCGTCCGGTGTGGACGGCCACCGGGCCCAGCGTCACCAGGAAAACCTGTGGACGGGCCCCGGTTTCCGCCAAGGAGGCGTCGGATCGGTCCCGCAACTCCTCGAACGCCTGCGCGTAGCGGACGCGAGGCAGCCCGCCAGAAGGCGCTGCCGGCAACGGCTTTCGCCGCACCGGCTTCTCGGCCAGATTGGGGAACTCCGACACACCGGTCAGTGCGTCCTTGCGGTGCGCGATGTTCCCGCTCCGCTGCGCCCACGTTGCCGCAAGTCGTTCCCGCACAAGGGGAAATGCCTCGACGAGGCCACCGGCCCGCTCGATCTCCTGGAACCAGGCCCAGCCGGCGCGAGCCAGGTCGTCGGTCAGCCGCTCCACGTACCAGGAGCCACCGGAGGGGTCGATCACCTGCCCGAGGTGCGACTCCTCCAGCAGCAGCGCCTGCGTGTTGCGGGCGATGCGCCGGGAGAACGGGTCGGGCAGGCCGATCGCCGCGTCGAACGTCTGCACGGTCACGGCATCCGCGCCGCCGGTGCCGGCGGCGAAGCAGGCCAACGTGGTGCGGAGCATGTTCACCCACGGGTCCCGCTGCGTCAGCATCGCCGAGGACGTCACGGCGTGCTGCACCTGGGCCGCAGCCGTGCCGCTGACTTCGGTGACCCGGGTCCACAGCCGACGCGCGGCGCGCAGCTTGGCGATGGTCATGAACTGGTCGGCCGTTGCGGCGTAACGGAATTCCAGCAGCTGAGCCGCCGACGCGACGTCAAGGCCGGCCGCGGTCAGCGCCCGTAGGTAGGTCACGCCGGCCGCGATCGAGCAGCCCAGCTCCTCGGCGTCGCTGCCGCCGGCGTCGTGATACGGCAACGCGTCGACGGCGATCGCCCGCAGCTTGGGGTAGGTCTTGGCCGTCCGGATCGCCAGCTCGACGGCCGAGTCGACATCGGGCTCGGCCCCGGTGCGGGCATGCACGCCCAGCGGGTCGATGCCGAGGTTGCCGATCGCCGCGCTGGGCGGCACTTCCAACACCTCGAAATACGCCTCGGCCGCCGCCGCGAACTCCGGGCCGGCGTCGAGGACCACCGAGGCCAGGTCCAGGTAGACGCCGTTCAGGACGTCACCCAGCTGGTCGATGGGCACGCCGCCGTCGCCGACCACCAGCCACACCGAGCCGGCCCCGTTCTCCAGGTCGGCCAGCACCTCGCGGTTGGTCACGGCGGCGTCGGGGTCGGCGTGCCGCTGTCGCACGTCCCAGCCTTGAGCGGCCGAGCCGGCCGGCGTGCCGCCACGCACGTACGGCGCCAGCCCCGGGAAGCCGGCGGCCGGAGCGGCGTCCTCGGCCGTGTAGAGCGGGCTGATCGTGATGCCGTCATAGGTGGTGGTGGCGAGCAGGTCCTCGGCGGAGTCGTGCTGCTGGCCCTCGCCGAGAACGCCCGACTTGCGCAGCACCGACTCCACCGACCGGCGCCACTGCGCGCGATCGGCCTGCGGGAACTCGGCGGCGAGCGGCAGCTCCGCCGGTCCCGTCGTTGACGGCGTCGTCATGCGTCCCGATGGTAGGGGAAGGTACTGGGCAGTAGCTTGTGAGACTGCTCGCTCCCACCGACATCTTCCGGCCAACCCCCGCGAGTCGCGCTCTGGGACACACCGAATGCAGGTTTCAGACACATGCCCGAAACCTGCATTCGGTGTGCTTGAGAGCGCGACTCGCGGGGGTGGGTTTACCGATTCAGCCAGACGGCGGTGTTGGCGGGGAGGCGGTCGTCGACCAGGGGATCGCTGGCCAGCAGCACCTCGGTGTGCTCGGGCAGGTCGACCGCGTCGGAGGACAGGTTGATCACGCACATGAAGTGCTCGTCACGGGCGAAGGCCAGCACGCCGTCCGGCGACGGGCACCAGGTCAGCGGGCCGTCGCCCAGCGCGGGCACCTCGCGCCGCAGGCGCAACGCGTTCTGGTACAGCCGCAGCATCGACCCGTCGTCGGCCGCCTCGGCCGCCACCGTGTACTGCGCCCAGCCCGCCGGCTGCGGCAGCCACGTCTCGTCGCCGCCGAACCCGTACGGCTGCGCCTCGCCCTCCCACGGCAGCGGCACCCGGCAGCCGTCACGGCCCGGGTCCGCCCCGTTGGTCCGGCTGAACACCGGATCCTGCCGCACCCCGTCCGGCAGGTCCTCCACCTCGGGCAGCCCCAGCTCCTCGCCCTGGTAGACGTACACGCCGCCGGGCAGCGACATGCTCAGCAGCGCCGCCGCCCGGGCCCGTCGCGTGCCCAACTCCAGGTCGGAAGGCGCGCCCTGCTGCCGGTCGGCGAAGCTGAACGACGTGTCCGCGCGCCCGTACCGCGTGACGTGCCGGGTCGTGTCGTGGTTGGACAGCACCCACGTCGCCGGCGCGCCGACCAGCGCGTGCGCCTGCAACGTCGAGTCGATCACGGCCCGCAGCCGGTCGGCCTCCAGCGGGCACGACAGGAAGTCGAAGTTGAACGCCGAATGCAGCTCGTCCGGCCGCAGGTAGCGGGCGAACCGCTCCTGGTCCGGCAGCCACATCTCGCCCACGAACACCCGCGGATCCGGGTAGGAGTCGGCGATCCGCCGCCACTCCCGGTAGATCTCGTGCACGCCGTCCATGTCCGAGAACGGCAACTGCACTGTGCCATTTTCATCTGGGGTACGCCCGTTGATGTTCGGTAAGGCGGCATCCTTCACGAGTCCGTCGGCCACGTCGATGCGGAAGCCGTCCACCCCGCGGTCGAACCAGAACCGCAGCACCTCACGGAACTCCTGGTGCACCACCGGGTTCTGCCAGTTCAGGTCCGGCTGCTCCGGGGCGTACAGGTGCAGGTACCACTCGCCGTCGGGCACCCGGCTCCAGGCCGAGCCGCCGAACCGGGACTGCCAGTCGTTGGGCGGCTCCGGGCTCGCCGGGCGGAACCAGAACATCTCCCGCTGCGGCGAGCCCGGACCGGCCGCCACCGCCTCCTTGAACCACCGGTGCTGGTCGGAGCAGTGGTTGGGCACGATGTCGATGATCACCTTCAGGCCGAGCGAGTGCGCCTCCTCGATGAACTTCTCGGCCTCGGCCAGCGTGCCGAACGACGGCTCGATGTCCCGGTAGTCCGACACGTCGTAGCCGGAGTCGGCCATCGGCGACGGATACCAGGGACACAGCCAGATCGCGTCGACCCCCAGGGTGGCGATGTGCGGCAGGTGCTGGCGCAGCCCGGTCAGGTCGCCGGTGCCGTCGCCGTTGCCGTCGGCGAAGCTGCGCACGTACACCTGGTAGATGGCCGCACCACGCCACCACGCCGATCCAGTATCGGTCACGTTGACTCCTCAGCCCTTGACGCTGCCCGCGGTGAGGCCAGCAAGGATGTTCCGTTGGAAGATCAGGAAGACCACGATGGTCGGCACGCTGGCCAGCACCAGGCCGGCCAGCAGCAGGTTGACCGGGGTGTCCGGCGCGAACCGCTGCAGCGCCACGGACAGCGTCTGGGCCTGCGGGTCGGAGAACACCAGCAGCGGCCAGATGAAGTCCTTCCACGCCGTGACGATCGACAGGATGGACACCACGCCCAGCACCGGTCGCGACAGCGGCAGCACCACCCGCCACATGGTCTTGATCGGCCCCGCTCCGTCCAGTGTGGACGCCTCGATCAGCTCGCCCGGGATCTGGTCGAAGAACCGTTTGAGCAGGTAGATGTTGAACGCGTTGGCGGCGCCGGGCAGCCAGATGGCCAGCGGCGAGTTGACCAGGTTCACGCCCAGCAGCGGCACGTCGGTGATGGTCAAATAGGTCGGCACCAGCAGCGCCGACGCCGGCAGCATCAGCGTGCCCAGCATCAGGCCCAGCACCACGTTGCCCAGCTTGGGTTTCAGCTTGGACAGCGCGTACGCCGCCGGCACGTCCACCGCCAGCTGCACCAGCCAGGCGCCCAGCACCACGATGATCGTGTTCAGGAAGAAGTGCGCGAGGCTCATGAAGTTCCACGCCTCGACGTACGCGCCGACATTCGCGCTCTGCGGCAGGATCGTCGGTGGCACCCGCGCCAACTCCGGCGCGGTTTTCATGGCCCCCAACACCATCCAGATCAGCGGGAACACGAACGCGGCGGTGAACGCGACCGCGACGACGGCCAACACCGTCCAGTAGACGGCCTTTCCGCGCGGGGTGCGCAGCTGCGACTCCGAGACCAGGGTGCGCATCAGTCGGCCCTCCTGGTCAGCCGGACGTAGCACAGGCCGAACACGCCCAGCACGACGAACAACAGCAGGCTCAGCGCGCTGGCCGTGCCGAAGTCGTTGTAGAAGAAGGCGTACTTGTACAGCAGCAGCAACACCGTGACGGTGGAGTCGCCGGGGCCGCCGCCGGTCATGATGTACGGCTCGGTGAACACCTGCATGGTGGCGACCAGTTGCAGCAGCAGCATCACCAGCAGCGCGAACCGGGTCTGCGGGACCGTGACGTGCCACAGCCGCCGCCACAGGCCGGCGCCGTCCAGCTCCGCGGCCTCGTACAGGTCGCCGGAGATGGTCTGCAGCGCCGCCAGGTAGATCAGCGTGGCCGAGCCCATGTTGGCCCAGGTGGACACCAGAACCAGCGACAGCATCGCGGTGGTGGGGGAGTCCAGCCAGCTCAGGCCGGGCAGGCCGACGGCGTGCAGCGCGGCGTTGAACAGGCCGGGACCCGGGTCGTAGAACCACTTCCACAGCAGCGCCACCACCACCGGCGGCAGCATCACGGGAAGGTAGACCACCAGCCGGAAGTAGGCCTTGCCGTGCCGGAGCTCGTTGAGCAGCACGGCGATCGCGAACGGCACCGCGAAGCCGAACACCAGGGCCAGCCCGGTGAACAGCAGCGTGTTCACCCAGGCTTCCCAGAACTGCGGGTCCGCGAACAGCTTCTGGAAGTTCTCCAGGCCCACCCACGTCGGCGCGGTGACGAAGTTGA
The DNA here is from genome assembly GCA_036403095.1 of Kutzneria sp. Classification (GTDB taxonomy): domain Bacteria; phylum Actinomycetota; class Actinomycetes; order Mycobacteriales; family Pseudonocardiaceae; genus Kutzneria. The sequence continues at coordinate 42,628 of DASWRQ010000425.1, forward strand.
CCTGTTGGAAGCTGAGCAGGACGCCGCGCACGATGGGGTACCAGGAGAACAGCGCGAACACCACCAGCGCCGCGCAGAGCAGGCCGTAGGCGGTGACGTTCTCGCGGACCCGGCGCCGCAGGCGCGCCGCCGGCCGCACCCCTAGCGCGGCCGACGGCAACCGGACGGCGGTGCTCACTTCACCTGCGCGAGCACGGAGTTCGCCTTCTGGCTCGCGTCGGAGAGCAACTGGCTGATGTTGGCGTTCTGCTGCGTCAGCACCGTCGACATCAGAGTGTCGAGGATCGTGTAGAGCTGCTGGGCGCTCGGCGGCTCCAGGCTGCCCTTGAGCGACTGCCCGCCGTCCAGGTACGGCTTGTAGTTGGAGACCGGCACGGTGGCGAACTTCTCCTTGGCCTGCTCCAGCTGGTCACGCACCGAGCCGGTCCACAGGTCCGGCACCGGCGGCACCGGCAGGCCCACCGGCTGGCCCTGCTGCTTGTAGGTGTTGAGCACGTCGGACTCGACCCGCTCCGGGTTGAGGTACTTCCACTGGATCCAGGTCAGGCCGGCCTTGATCTGCGCGGGCGTCGCCTTCGGGTTGATCATGTAACCCTCGCCGCCGATCAGCGTGCCCTTGCCGCCGGGCATGGCGCCGAGGCCGTAGTCGGCGTAGTTGCCCTTGAACTGGTTGACCAGGGTGGGGATGTTGTCGGCGGCCGCCAGGTACATGCCCAGCTGGCCGGCGCCCATCATGCCCTGCACGTCCGCGATCTGGAGCAGCTGCTTGCTGCCCATCGAGTTGTCCGTCCAGCGCATGTCGTGCAGCGTCTGCAGGACCTGCTTGCCCTTGTCGTTGTCGAAGTCGGCCTTCCAGGTGTTGCCGTCCTTCTTGGCGATGTCGCCGCCCATGGCGTACATCCAGGTGGTGAAGTGCCAGCCGCCCTGGCCGCTGGCCGAGTAGTCGGCGTAGCCGACGGTGTTGTTGCCGAGGTCGGCGATCTTCTTGGCGTCCGTCCGGACCTCGTCCCACGTGGTCGGCGGCTTGTCCGGGTTCAGGCCGGCCTTCGTGAACAGGGCGCGGTTGTAGAGCAGGCCCATGGAGTAGTTGGCCGTGGGCAGGCCGTAGACGTGGCCCTGCGCGTCCTTGAAGACATCCACCAGGGCGGGCTGGATGTCGCCGACGTGCGGGACGTCCTTCACGTAGTCCGTGATGTCGGCGGCCTGGTGCCGCGCGATCAGGTTGGCCGGGTCGGTGAAGTAGACGTAGAAGACGTCCTCGAGCTGGCCGCCGGCCAGCTTGGCGGAGAACGTCTTGGGGTCCATGAAGCCCTCGTGCGCCTGGACCTTGATGTCCGGGTGGGCCTTCTCGAAGGCGGCCACGTCGGCGTCGAAGATCTTGCGGTCGAACGGCTGGGTCTGCGGCGGCTGGCCGTCGATGGTGATCGTCACCGGACCGCCGGCCTGCTGGTCGGCGCCGCCGCTGCAGGCCGCCGTCATGCCGAGGGTGAGGCCGGTGGCCAGCACTAAGGCGGTGGCGGTCCGGAATCTGTCAGTACTCATCAGGTGATCTCCCCTGACGCGGTGGAGTGTGGCGCACACCATAGATCTTCTGGACACGTCGCCGCAAGATGTTGACACAGATACGCAAGATCGTGACTTGATTCCCCTGAATGGCGCTGGCTGCCGTCGGCTCGCCGCAAGTGACTGCAAGTTGTTTGCGCCACCTGTCGTATAGTTGCGGCATGACAAGACGCCTTGCGGAGGTCGCGCAGAAGGTCGGAGTCAGCGAGGCGACCGTCAGCCGCGTGCTCAACGGCAAGCCCGGGGTCTCCGAGGCCACCCGGGCGGCCGTGCTCACCGCGCTGGACGTGCTCGGCTACGAACGGCCGACCCAGCTGCGCGGGGAGCGGGCCCGGTTGGTCGGCCTCGTGCTGCCCGAGCTGCAGAACCCCATCTTCCCGGCCTTCGCCGACGTGGTCGGCAACGCGCTGGCCCAGCAGGGTTTCACCCCCGTGCTGTGCACCCGGACGGCCGGCGGCGTGTCCGAGGCCGAGTACGTGGAGCTGCTGCTCCAGCAGCATGTCTCGGGCGTGGTGTTCGCCGGCGGCCTGTTCGCCCAGGCCGACGCCTCGCACGAGCACTACCTGCGGCTGACCAACCGCAAGCTGCCCGCCGTGCTGGTCAACGCGGCCGTCGAGGACCTGGCCTTCCCCGTCGTCGCCTGCGACGACTCCGTCGCCGCCGAGCAGGCCCTCGGGCACCTGCTGTCCCTCGGGCACACTCGAGTCGGCATGGTGCTCGGGCCGCCCGACCACATGCCCTCACGTCGCAAGGAAGCGGCCTTCATGGCGCATGCCGCCCGCGCCGGCGTGGAAATCCCCGACGACGCCATCCAGCACACCATGTTCTCGCTGGAAGGCGGCCACGCCGCCACGTCCAAGCTGCTCAACCAGGACATCACCGGCATCGTCTGCGCCAGCGACCCGCAGGCCCTCGGCGCCATCCGGGCCGTGCGGCGCAAGGGCCTGACCGTGCCCGGCGACGTCTCCGTGGTCGGCTACGACGACTCGGCGTTCATGAACTGCATCGACCCGCCGCTGACCACCGTCCGCCAGCCCATCGAGGCCATGGGCCGGGCCGCGGTGGAGCTCCTGGTCAACCAGATAGAGGGCGCCGCGGTCTCCACCGAGGAGCTCCTCTTCGAACCCGAGCTGGTCGTCCGCGGCTCCACCGCCCCCGCCCGCCCCACCGCCTGATTTTTCTGCACCTAAGTGGCTTAGGTGGCGTTGGAAGCCAACTAAGCCACTTAGGTGGGGGAAGGGGCTAGCGGGTGAGGCGGCGGATGTCGGGGGCCGCCGTGGGGTACGCGGCCGGCAGGGAGTCGTCGGCGAAGGTCACGCAGTCGTCGGTGTAGGGCGGGGCCATGAAGGTGCCGAGCAGGGTCCAGTCGCCGGTGGTCTCCGTCGCCTGCCAGACGCCGGCGGGCACGGCGACCTGGGGGCGTTGCCCGGCGGCGAGGTCGATGCCGAGGACTGGTCGGGTGACGGACCCGTCGGGGTGTAGCAGCAGCATGCGGGCCGGGGCGCCGGCGTGGAAGCTGTAGATCTCGGGGTGGGCCAGGCGGTGCAGCGCCGAGAACTCCGGCGCCCGCAGCAGGTAGTAGATGGCGGTGCTGTTGGCGTCCCGCCACGTCTGCGCCCAGTGACCGCCCTCGACCGGCAGTGGCTGGAGCCCCAGGGCCGCGACGATGTCTACCATGCCGGCACCACCGACATGCCGCCGTCGACGACGAGGTTCTGGCCGGTGATCCAGCGGGCCAGGTCGGATGCGAGGAACGCGCACGCGTCGCCGACATCCTCGGGGGTGCCGAGCCGGCCGAGCGGGGCGTGCTCGAGCCAACTGGCCACGCCGGTCGGCCATGCCTGTTCGAGGCCGGGTCGGGAGATCAGGCCGGGGGAGACGGCGTTGACGCGAATGCCGTGCGACCCGTACTCCAGCGCGGCGGCCTTGGTGTGCATGAGGAGCGCGGCCTTGGCCGAGGCGTAGTGGGCGTGGCCGACGGCCGGCAGCGTGCCCTCGATGGAGCCGATGTTGATGATCGAACCGCCCACACCCATGAATTTTGCGGCCGTTTTCGCGACGAGAAAGGCCGTGTCGAGGGTTCCGGCGAACACCTCCCGCCAGTCGGGCAGGGTCAGCTCCGAAAGCGGCCGCACCGGTTGCACGCCGGCGTTGTTGACCACGATGTCGAGCCCGCCGAGCCGGTCGACGGCGGTCCGCAGGAGCCGGTCCACCTCGGCTGGCTCGCGCAGATCCGCTTGGGCCGCAAGGACTTCGGGGTCTTCCGGCGGACGCGTGCGGTAGTGCGCCAGTACCCGCGCGCCCTGGGCGGCCAGCCGCGCGGCGATGCCGGCCCCGATCCCGCCAGTGGCCCCGGTCACGAGAGCCGCCTTGCCGTGCAAACTCATCACCGGGTCGAGGTTAGAGTGCCGGTCATGTCCGAGATCGACCCCGCCGACCTGGAGACGTGCCTGCAGGTGCTGGCCGCGGTGTCCACGCTGCCGCCCGAGCACCCGACCGCCGTCACCGTCCGCCGGGCCTCCTCCAAGATGGCCAAGGAGGCGCGGCGCGAGCGGCGCAGCCAGGCCCGCAAGGCCGTGACCGCCGCCGACCGCGAGGTGACCGCGCAGACCGCGACCGGCTCCGCCGTGCGGATCGACGACGAGACGCAGGGCATCCCGCTGGTGTCCGCCGCGGTCGGCGCCACCGCCGGCACCCTGCTGCGGGCGCGGTCCTGCTACGTCTGCAAGCAGCGGTACGTCGAGGTCGACGCCTTCTACCACCAGCTGTGCCCGTCGTGCGCGGCGTTCAACCGGGCCAAGCGGGACGCCCGTACGGACCTGACCGGCCGGACGGCGCTGCTCACCGGCGGCCGGGCCAAGATCGGCATGTACATCGCGCTGCGGCTGCTGCGGGACGGCGCGCACACGACCATCACCACCCGGTTCCCCAGCGACGCCGTGCGCCGGTTCGCCGCCATGCCGGACAGCGCCGACTGGCTGCACCGGCTCCGCGTCGTCGGCGTCGACCTGCGCGACCCGGCCCAGGTGGTGGCGCTGGCCGACACCGTGGCCGCGGCCGGGCCGCTGGACATCCTGATCAACAACGCCGCGCAGACCGTGCGGCGCTCGCCCGGCTCGTACTCGCTGCTGGTCGAGGCCGAGTCCGACCCGCTGCCGGCCGGGCCCATGCCCGAGATGATCACCCTCGGCAGCCCGCACGACGCCCACCCGCTGGCCCTGGTCGGCGCCGAGCTGAAGGCGCTGTCGGTGGACGTGACGGCGCTGGCGCTGACCGCCGGCTCCGCCTCGCCGGCCCGGATCGCCGCCGGCACCGCCATCGACGCCGCCGGCCTCACCCCCGACCTGGCCGCCGTGAACAGCTGGACGCAGACCGTCGACCAGGTCGACCCCATCGAGCTGCTCGAGGTCCAGCTCTGCAACCAGACCGCGCCGTTCATCCTGATCAGCCGCCTGCGCCCGGCCATGGCCGCCGCCGCGGCCCGCCGCAAGTACGTCGTCAACGTCTCGGCCATGGAGGGCCAGTTCGGCCGGGCCTACAAGGGCGCGGGCCATCCGCACACCAACATGTCCAAGGCCGCGCTGAACATGCTCACCCACACCAGTGCCGGCGAGATGCTCGACGACGGCATCCTGATGACCGCCGTCGACACCGGATGGATCACCGACGAGCGGCCGCACCCGACCAAGCTCCGCCTGGCCGACGAGGGCTTCCACGCCCCGCTCGACCTGGTCGACGGCGCCGCCCGCGTCTACGACCCCATCGTGCGCGGCGAGGCCGGCGAGGACCTGCACGGCTGCTTCCTCAAGGACTACGCCCCGTCGCCGTGGTGAGCGCTCCAGTTCCGGGCGCCAGACGAATTTACGCGGCGTTTTCGCCGGGCCGGAAGCGCGTAACACGGGGTGCCACACCATGTTCTGGTGGCCGGTGACATCAGTGTGCTGTCCCTCTACGAGGGGTTCTTCAGCGGTGGAGCGCGCATTCTGCACAGCGATGTGCTGGCCGGCCTGCATGGTCATGGCCAGCGGCACCGCGTACTGAGCATTCACGGGCAGGCGCTCCGCGAGGCGACGCTGCAACGGATGCAGGACGACGCCAGCTATCGCAAGCTGGTCGCCACGGGCCTGCCGGTCTCCGCGCTGCGGGCCGGCAGCACCGGGCCGGCCGAGTTCGACGAGGCCGAACTGGCGGTGTTCGAGCGGGAAGTGTCCGGTGTGGACGTTGTCCTCACGCTCAAGGAACAGCCGCTGCGCCTGGTCAACCAGGCCGGCACGGGCGGCCGTCCCGTGATCACCTGCCTGCACCGGTCCGATCCCGAGAACCAGGGGCCGGCGCTGGACGAGCTGCGCACCGCGGTGACCGCCGGCGCCGTCGCGGCGCTGGTGTGCTGCGCCGAATCGACCAGGGCGGCCTATCGCGCCGCCGGCATTCCCGCCGAGCTGCTCAAGGTGATCCCCAACGGGGTCGACGCGCGCCGGTTCTGCCCCGACCGGCCGGCCCGGGCCCGGCTGCGCCGTGCGCTGGGCATCCTCCCCGACGTCCCGGTGATCGTCTTCGCCGCGCGCTACGACCTGATGAAGAACGTGCCGCTGTTCCTGGCGGCCGCGGCGGCTTTTCTGGCGGCGCGGCCGGATGCGCATGTCGTGCTGTGCGGAGCCGGGATGACCACGGCGAACCCGCTGCTCACCGCGGATCTGGCCGGGGTCGGCCTGGCGGGGGCGTCACGGCTGCATCGGCTCGGGGTGCGCGATGACCCGCAGTCGGTGTTCGCCGCGGCCGACGTGGTGTCGCTGACGTCGTCGTTCGGCGAGGCGGCCCCGCTGTGTCTGATCGAGGGCATGATGTGCGGCGCGGTCCCGGTCGCCACCGACGTCGGCGACTGCGCGTCGATCGTCGCCGGCCGCGGCCTGCTCACCCCGCCCGACCCGGCGGCCATCGCCGCGGCGTGGGCGGAGGCACTGGCCCGCCGCGCCGAGTTCGGTCCCGCGCTGCTGGCCAGCCGCGCCGAGTTCGGCCGCCGCCGCATGATCGCCGCATACGCGCGCCTCATCCGGCGCGTGGGCGGGCGCACCCGAATGCCCTTGAGCGCGACGGCTGCCTGAGCCGCGACCGGCGGCTCGACGGCCGGAATTGATTACCCGAAAGGACGGCCGCGAATTTCCGGTCGGCCGCGAACACCCGAAAGGATGCGCTCATCCTTTGCGCGCCTTGCATATCGGACGTGTTCGCTGTGCATTGGCCATTGATTCCCGTGTGGTGAAACATCTGTCCCGGTAGCGGCTGTTCGCCACATTTCGGGAGGCAGACAATGACCACCAGGCGCACTGTGCTCAGCGGCGCCGCCGCGCTTGCCGGCGCCGCGCTGCTCGGCGGCCGGGCGGGCGGCGCGCCCGGCCTGCCCGCCCCGGGACGGGCCATCGTGATCCGGCAGGCCACAGTGGTCAGCATGGACCCGGCGATCGGCGTCGCCGCCGACACCGACGTCCTTGTGGTCGACGGAACCATTGCGGCAGTGGGCAAACGGCTGCCGACACCGACCGGCGCGTTCGAGATCCAGGCGCAGGGCGCGTTGCTGCACCCGGGTTTCGTCGACACGCACCGGCACCTGTGGCAGGGCGCTTTCCGCGGCGCGGCCGGCAACTGGACGAGGGCGACGTGGCTGTCGACGCTGATGAACCGGTGGGCCAAGCTCTTCCGGCCCGAGGACATCTACGCGACGACGTACTTCGGCATGATCGACGCCGTCAACGACGGCGTCACCACGGTGATGAACTGGGCCCACAACCACCCGACGCCGGACCATGTCGAGGCCTCCGTCGACGCCCTGTTCGCGGCGCCGGGACGAGCCCGGTTCGGGTGCGGCAACTTCACCGATCCCAGCTACCAGTGGCTGTTCGACGGCCAGGTGGACCAGCTGCTGGCCACCCGGTTCGCCCGCCGTGACCAGCGGGTCACGCTGCAGCTGGCGATCGACTTCGGCGCGCCGGACGACATGGTGCGCGCACTGGGTTTCGCCAACCAGCGGCACCTGCCGGTGAGCCTGCACTGCGGGGCGTTCGGCACGCCGACCGACGACCAGATCCGGTTCCTGGACGACCAGAAGTTCCTGACGCCGTCCTGCACGCTGGTGCACGCCGACACCCTCAGCGACGACTCGTACCGGCGGATCGCGGCCGGCGGCGCGTACCTGTCCGTCTCGGCCGAGAGCGAATCCGGTTACGGGCAGGGCTATCCGGCCGTGGTGAAGGCGGTGCAGCTGGGCGTGCCGTGGTCGCTGTCGATCGACAACATCTCCCAGCTCAGCGGGGACATGTACACCGCGATGCGGGCGACGCTGATCGCCGACCACCTCGAGGAGCACCGCGAGGCGCACCAGCAGGGCCAGCAGCTCACCGGTCTGCGGCTGCGCAGCTCGGACGTGCTCGCGCAGGCGACCATCGGCGGCGCGCGGGCGCTGGGCCTCGACGCCGTGACCGGGTCGATCACCCCGGGCAAGGCGGCCGATCTGGTGCTGCTGCGGCCGGACACGCTGGCGATGACCCCGGCCGCGGACCCGATCGGCAGCACAGTGCACCAGGCCGGCCGCGGCGACGTCGACACCGTGCTGGTCGGCGGCCAGCTCTGCAAGTTCCGGGGCGAGCTCGTCGGGGTCGATGTCGGGCACGCCCGGCAGTTGATGCAGCAGACGTTCTCCTACCTTCGTTCGCGGATCACCGACGCCGACTGGGCCCAGGCGATCAATCCGACCTGACCCGGATTAGCGCGGCCGTCGGTGTGCATTTCGCTACCCGTGGAGCGCAGCGGACCGCTATTTCGCGACGGCCGCGTCTAGCATCCGCCGCATGCAACTCGAGAATGCGGACCTGAATCTTTTGAAGGCCCTTGAGGCGCTGCTGGCCGAGCGACACCTCACCCAGGCGGCGGCCAGGATCCACATCAGCCAGTCCGCGATGAGCCGCACCCTCGCGCGGCTGCGCACGACGTTCGGCGACGAGCTGCTCGTGCGCACCGCCCGCGGTTTCGAGTTGACCCCGCGGGCCTGTTCGCTCCAGCGGGACCTGGCCCGGGTGATGCCGATGCTGAGATCGATGGTGCGCGGGCCGGAGTTCTCGCCCGGTCTGGCCACCGACACCGTGCGCGTCCACCTCTCCGACTACGCCGGCCTCGTCATCGGGTGCAAGCTGTTCCCGCGGGTGTTCCGGCAGGCCCCGAACGTCGCCGTGCAGGCCGGCTCGCTCTCGCCGGGCTCCTTCGACGACCTCGAGCACGGGCGGGCCGATCTCGTGCTGACGCCCGTGCGACCGCCCGCGCCGCTGCGCTGGCAGCCGCTGTTCGAGGAGCGGTTCGTCTGCGTGCTGGCCGTCGACCATCCGCTGGCCGCCGACCGGCTGACCGTCGACGACCTGGCCCGGTTCCCCTCGGCCGCTGTCGTCACGCTCGGCGCGGAACGCATGCACGTCGAGTCCCGCCTCGCCGCCCTCGGCGTCACCCTCCGCCCCGGTCTGTCGGTGCCGTTCTTCACCGGCGCCATCGCGGCGCTGCCCGGCACTTCGCTGAT
>DASWRQ010000426.1:0-9866 GCA_036403095.1 Kutzneria sp.
CGGCGGCCGCCGACCACAGGTGCATTGACGCGGGCGAGTTGGCGATCACCAACCCGCGCAGGCCCGCCGGCCGGCGCACGGCGTGCTCGGCCGCCAGCATGCCGCCCCACGACTGTCCGAGCAGTGCGTAGCGGTCGGCGATGCCCAGTGTCTCCAGCAGATTGTCCAGCTCCGCCAGGAAAAGCTCAACCGTCCAGAAGTCGGGTGCTGACTCCGGCAGGTGCGTGGAACGGCCGCTGCCGAGCTGGTCGTAGTGCACGACGGCCCGGTCGCCGGCCAACGCCGTCAGGCGGAGCAGGTAGTCGTGCGTGCAGCCGGGGCCGCCGTGCAGCACGACCAGTGGCACCCCACCTGAGCCGAGCTCACCGGTGATCCGGTACCAGGTTTCGTGTTCGCCGAACTTCGCTCGCCCCTCAGTGACCATGCCTACCTCAGTACAGAGGCCGGCGGGTCACGTCAATAGCGGCGTGAGACCGGCTCGGGTGGCTTCCAGGTCGAGGCGCTGCTGGATGTTGAACTTGTAGCTGGGGCAGGGCGATTTGCCCTCGCCCCAGTGCTTCGGGCAACCGCCGCCGCAGACCGGCAGGAACACGCAGCCGGCGCAGCTCTGCTCGCCGCGGTTGATCCGGTCGTGCCAGTCGTCGTACTGCCCGGCCGGCCGCTGCCGGTCGTGGTCGGCGTGTTCGACGAGCTCCAGCACGTCGCCGTGCTCGTGCTGGGGCACCAGCGGATGCTCGGTGCACGAGAAGATCGCGCCGCTGCTGCTGATGACCTCGGCGCTGCGCGTCACGGCCGGGCAGATGGGGCCACGCAGCTGGCCGGGGATGAGCGTCCGGGTGGCCATGCCGACCTCGTGCATCCGCCGCAGCCACTGGGGTTCCGCCGCCGCGAACCGCTGCCGGGCCACCCGCGGCGCGGCCACGTCGTTGCTCCACGAGTGCACGATCCGCAGGTCGAAATCGACCATCGGGTGGTTCAGCCCGGCCTTGACCACGGCGTCGATGAAGGCGTCCACCCGGTCGAGGTTCGCCACGTCCAGATTGCCGCGAATCGTCAGGCGCAGTAACGGAAACTCGTCGGCGTGACCGACGGCGTCGGCCAGCACGGCCAGCACGCGGTCGTGCGGACGGCGCGGGTCGCCGATGCCGTCGATCGTCACGCACAGCGAGTCGACCCGGCATTCCTCATACAGGACACGGAGTTTTCGCATGGTCAGCAACGAGCCGTCGGTGGTCAGCCGGGACCGGTAGCGCACGCCGGCCGCCGCGCACGCCTCGACGAACTGCCCGGCCAGGTCGCGCACGATCGGGTAAGCCAGCAGCGGTTCGCCGCCGATCCAGCTGATCCGGATCTCCTCGGTGCTCGGCCGCTGCACGGCTCGCAGGATCCGGTCCCGCACGGCGCTGCGGTGGTTGGCCGAGGTCTTGCCGCGCACGTGCACCTGGCCGCAGTACTCACAGCCCAGGTTGCAGTACCCGGTCGGCACCAGCACGTAGTTCAGCGACGCCGCCGAGCGGGCCCGGGCCCGCTGCTCGTCCAGCACGTCGGTCAGCTCGTCGCGGCCCGCGGGCACCAGGAGCTTGAGGTCGGCCAACTGGTCGGCGACGGCGGCCGGCAGCGTGTCGCAGTCACCGTGGCGCAGTGCCCGGGCCACCTTGTCGCCGAGCGTGCTGACCCGCGAGGTGCGGGTGTTGAGCACGAGACGCACGGGGGCGCCGAGTCCGTCGGCGTAGACGGCGTCGCTGACGACGAGATACCTGCTTGCTTGGTGACCCACGACGTTCGTTCTCCCCGGCCTGACCTGCTGATGACACGAATCCTCAGCTCGCGGGGGTGCTCGCGGGTATACGCACATCTACGTAGGACGGTGATGTATCTGTTGTCGCGCAATGCTTTTCCGGTGATCGGCTTGCCCGGGTGTCACTGTCGGCCGGGTAGTTTCGGGCAACCGGTGGACTAAGGTCGCAGACATGGAAGTCGAACCCGTCACCGTCACGACACCGCGGCCGCTGCGCCGAGCGGTGATGACGCAGTCGTGGCGCGAGCTCGCCTTCCTGCACTGGCCGGTGGACCCGGACCGGGTCGCCGGGCTGCTGCCGCCCGGCACGAGACCGGACACCCTGGCCGGAATCACCTATGTGGGATTGGTTGCGTTCCGCATGCGGCAGGTGTGGCGGGCGCCGTACCTCGGCACGTTCCCGGAGACGAACGTGCGACTGTACTCAGTGGACGATCGCGGCCAGCGCGGCGTGGTGTTCCGCTCGTTGGACGCCGCCCGCCTGCTGCCTGTGCTCATCGGCCAGCGCGGCGTGGGCCTGCCGTATCTGTGGTCGTCGATGCGGATCGACCACGAGGGCGACGTCGTCGCCTACGCCAGCCGACGCCGCGGCGGCGGGCCGTCCACCCGGATCCGGGTGCTGCGCGGGCCGCCCATCGCCGAGCCGAGTGAGCTGGAACACTTCCTGACCGCGCGCTGGGGCCTGCACGTGGCCTGGCACGGCCGCACGCTGTACGTGCCGAACGAACACCCGCCCTGGCCGCTGCACCGCGCCGAGCTGCTGGATCTGGAGGACGGCCTGGTCGAGGCGGCCGGTGTGCCGCGGCCGACCGAGCCGCCGGTGAGCGTGCTGTGGTCACCCGGTGTGCCTGTGCGCTTCGGGCTGCCTCTGACCCTGTGAGGTGGTGCCGTCACGCAATGTGTTCGTCGTTCGGGTGGAACGCCCCGGTTGTCCAGGTCGCGCCTGCCCGGACGGGCGGTGGCCGCCTCACAGCGGGCAACGGCAGGGCACTATGGACGTCCTAGAGACAGTGGGCGCACCACCCGTGCGACCCCGTTGACCAGGCTGCGTTGACCAGAAGAGGGGAGGTCGCCCCATGCCGGAGCGACTCGACGTGCGGCGGGTGCCGCCGCGTCCGGCCGGGCCACCGCCCCGGCCGGCCGTGCGCCGCCGCCCCAACTCGGCCCTGCGCACCGTCCAGGTGCTGCTGGCCGTGGTGTCGATGGTCATCTTCGGCGGCACCTGGTACGCGTGGTCCCAGCTGGCCCGGCTGGAAGGCCTGACCACGGCGAACGTGATCGGCAAGTCGGTGCCGCCGGCGGCCGAGCAGAACATCCTGATGGTCGGCCTGGACACCCGGACCGACGCGATGGGCAATCCGCTGCCCCGGGACGTGCTCGACCAGCTGCACGCCGGTGGCGGGGACGACGGCGGCGACACCACCGACACCATGATCGTGATCCACATCCCGGCCGGCGGCGGCGCGGCCACCGCCATCTCCATCCCGCGCGACTCCTACGTGCAGATCGCCGGCGACTACGGCAAGCACAAGATCAACTCGGCCTACAGCTACGGCCGCAACGACGCCTACTCGACGCTGTCCAAGCAGGGCGTCAAGGGCGCCGAGCTGGAGACCAAGGCGGCCGAGGCCGGCGCCAAGAACTCCATCGCCACCATCCAGCAGTTCACCGGGCTGGAGATCACCCACTACGCCGCGGTCAACCTGGCCGGCTTCTACTTCATCAGCCAGGCCATCGGCGGCGTGCCGGTGTGCCTGCTCAACCCGGTCAAGGACTCCTTCTCCGGGGCCAACTTCCAGGCCGGCCAGCAGACCGTGGAGGGCGCCAGCGCGCTCGCCTTCGTCCGGCAGCGCCACGGCCTGCCCAACGGCGACCTGGACCGGATCAAGCGGCAGCAGGCGTTCATGTCCAGCATGGCCAAGACCGTGCTGTCGGCCGGCACGCTGGCCAGCCCGAGCAAGCTGAACAACCTGATCGACGCCGTGAAGAAGGCCGTGGTCATCGACCAGGGCTGGGACGTGCTCCAGTTCGCCCAGCAGCTGCAGGGCATGAGCACCGGCAACATCAAGTTCGTCACGATCCCGATCGTCAGCATCACCCTGCAGACCCCGCACGACGGCGACGCCGTGCAGGTCGATCCCGCCCAGGTCCAGGACTTCGTCAAGCAGACCATCGCCGGGCCCTCGGGTTCGACGAGCACGAGCGCCTCCGGCGCGGCCAGCCCCAAGAGCATCGACTACTCGTCGACCACTGTGGACGTTCGCAACGCCTCCGGCGTCGCCGGCCTCGCGGCCGGCGTGCTGGACAAGGCGGTGGCCAAGGGCTTCGGCCGCGGTGACACCGGGAATGCCACGGCCCGCAAGGCTTCCAGCGTCAACTACCCCTCAGGCGGCAAGGCGGTGGCCCAGGCCCTGGCCACGGCGCTGGGCGGGATTCCGTTGGTGGCCGACGATTCCATCACCGACGGGCACGTCCGGGTCATTCTCGGCAGCGACTACAACACCAAGTACGGCTTCACCGGCAACGCCGCCGTGCAGCTCAACACTTTCGCCGCCGCCGCGCAGACCAGCTCGTCCAACGGCGCCATCACCGCCGACGGCGTGCCCTGCATCAACTGACCAAGGAAATCAGCCTTGCCGTTTGCCCTGGACGCCGAGGTGGCCGCGGCGATCGCGGGCCTGCTGCCCGCCGACGCCACCCCGCCACCGCCCGCCCCGCGTGGCGACTGGCAGGCCCGCCGCGCCGGCGTCACGGCCATGATGGCGGGCATCAAGTCCGGCCAGCCCGAACACGGTGACGTTGAGCGGGTCGACCACCACGTCGGCGTGCCGGCCCGGTGGTACGCGCCGCCCGGCGGCGGCCGTGGATCGGCTGTGGTCTATCTGCACGGCGGCGGCATGATCGGCAGCTCCGTCGACCTGTACGACCGGACGATCGCCGGCTACGTGGCCGACAGCGGCGTGCCGATGCTGGCCGTCGACTACCGCCTCGCCCCGGAGCACCCGCACCCCACGCCGGTCGAGGACTGCTACGCCGGCCTGGCCTGGCTGACCGCGCACGCGGCGGACCTGAACGTCGACCCGGCCCGGATCGCGGTGATGGGCGACAGCGCCGGCGGCGGGCTCGCCGCCGGCACCGTGCTGCTGGCCCGGGATCGCGGTCTGCCGGTCGCCCGCCAGATCCTGGTCTACCCGATGCTCGACGACCGGACGACCAAGGACGATCCGGCCCTGGCTTCGTTGGCCGGCTGGTCGGCCGACGACAACTTCACCAGCTGGCACGCCCTGCTCGGCGATGCCGTCGGCGGTCCCGATGTGTCCCCGTACGCCGCCCCGGCGCGGGCGCGCGATCTGTCGGGCCTGCCACCGTCCTATGTGGAGGTCGGCGAGCTGGACATCTTCCGGGACGAGTCCATCGACTACGCCCGGCGGATCGCCGCCGCCGGCGGCTCCGTCGAGCTCCACGTGCATCCCGGTTGCCCGCACGGCTTCGAGCTGATCGCGCCGGACTCCGCGGTCGCCCGGCGCGCCCGGGCCGACCGCCTCCGTGTGCTGACCGACTTCTAACGCTGGGGGACCGGCCGCCGGCCCACGGCGAGGCCGCGGCCGACGAGGTAGTCGTAGCAGTTGCCGAGCAGCCAGTACATGTCGTAGTGCGAGCGGTCCATCTCGACGATGTTCCAGCGCACCGCCGGGTTGGCGCGGACGATGCCGTCGACGTCGATCACGCCGGTGCCGTAGGGGACCATGTAGTCGTCCATGCCCTGGGCCGGGCCGTCCTTGATGTGGATGTACTCCACCCGCCGGCCGAGCGAGGCGAGAACGTTCACCGGGTCGACGCCGCCGGTCTGGGCCCAGTACGTGTCGAGCTCGATGACCACGGCCGGATCCAGCGCGTCCAACAGGATCTTGTACGCCTGGCGGCCGCCGAAGGAGTTGCGGAACTCGGCGAAGTGGTTGTGGTAGCCGATCCGCATGCCGTACGGGCGCGCGTTGGCCACCGCCTCGTTGATCCGGTCGGCGCCGCGCAGAATCGCGTCCCGGCTGTCGAACTCCGTCGGCTCCAGGCTCCACACCAGGGTGCGGGAACCCAGCTCCGCGTAGGTGTCGAGGATCGATTTGGCGTCCGGGCCGGACGGGAAGGGCGCGTGCGAGCTGCACAGCCCCAACCCCAGGTTGTCGAGGTGGGACCGCACCACCTTCGGCGAATTGTCGTACAGGTCATAGCTTTCGATCGCCACGTAGCCCATGGCCGCGACCCGGTCCAGGGTGCCGAGCAGGTCCTGCTCGGCCTGGCCGTTCAGCGACCACATCTGCAGCGCGATCGGCGCCGGACAGCGGCGATTCGACGGGTCGGCGCCGGCCGTGGGGGCCAGCGCGCTGCCGGCCGCCAGCAGCGCGGCCGAGGTCAGCAGGGAGCGGCGGCTGAGCTGACTCATGGAGGTCCCCTTCACAGGTGGCAACTCGCCGGCGGCAGGCGAAAAGTGACTCTTACTCCACCCGGCCCGGCGGCGGCGGTCAAGGCGTGACGATCAATGGGGCATGAGGTCGGGGTCAGTAATACGGACGGGCACGGGGTCGGCCCGCCACGAACCAGAGCAGGCTGCCCAGGAGCGGCAGGCACAGGATCACGAGGAACCACAGGACCTTGCCGCCGCAACCGATGTCCGCGCCGAGGATGCTGAACAGCGCGGCGAGGAAGAAGGCGACCAGGAACAGGCCGACCGCGACCATGGCGACGATCAGGCCGATGCCGATGCCCTGGGTGGCCACGTCGTGGCCGATCTCCGATGAGAGGTGCGACATGCCACGAAGCTAGGGGCTGGCCGGGTGACCCGGCATCGATCTTGCGTCGGACCGCGACGTACTACTTTTGGCCAATGCTGTAGCGGTAGAGGTTGGAGTCCCGCAGCTCGAAACCCAAGCGCTGATACAGCCGGTTCGCGCCCTCGCGGGACGGCCGCGAGGTCAGGTCGACGGTGCGGACCCCGGCCTCGGCGGCCAGGCGGATCGCGGCCAGCGTGAGGGCCTCACCGACGCCCTGGCCACGGGCGGCGGAGTCGACGACCACGTCGTCGATGTGGGCCCGCAGCCCGGTGATGATGGGATACAGCACCAGAGTCAGCGTGCCGACGATGGTTTCGCCGTCCCGGGCCACGAGAATCGTCGTGGCCGGGTGGGCGGCGATGCCCGCCAGCGACGCCCTGGACAGCGGCGCGGCGGAGGAGGACAACTGGGGCAGCAGGCGGGCGAAGGCGTCCGCCACCTCGTCGGTGACCTCGGACAGGATCTCGATCTGCACCGGCCTACTGTGCCAGCAACTGCTCGAACGGCACGAAGGTGTCGACGGGCTTGGCCACCGAGCGCAGCCCGATCGCCCGGTCCGCCAGCTCGGCGCCGGCGCGGCGGACGCGGTCGTGCAGCGAGGGGCTGCCGAAGTCCGACGAAGCCGCGTAGACCCCGGTGGGGGTGACCTCGGCCCGCAGGTAGGCGAACATGGGCCGCAGCTGGTAGTCGAGCACCAGGGAGTGCCGCTCGGTGCCGCCGGTGGCGGCGATCAGCACCGGCTTGCCGACCAGGGCGTCCTTGTCCAGCACGTCGAAGAAGGACTTGAACAGCCCACTGTACGAGGCGGTGAACACCGGCGTCACGGCGATCAGCGCGTCGGCCGAGGTGACGGCGACGATGGCGTCGGCCAGCTTGGGGCTGGGGAAGCCGGTGAGCATGTTGTTGGTGACGTCGACAGCGATGTCCCGCAGCTCGATGACGGTCACCTCGGCCTCGCCCAGCGCGTCCCGCGTGGCGGCGGCGAGCTGGTCGGCCAGCAGCCGGGTGGAGGACGGCTGGCTCAGACCGGCCGTCACGACCGCGATGGTGGTCATGCGGACACCTTCTTCTCGAGCAAGGACTGGTGGGTAGGGCCGTCGGGCACGTTGGCCGGGCGCTTGGCGTCCAGCTCGCGCCGCAGCACGGGCACGATCTCGCCGAGCAGGTCGAGCTGCTCGAGCACGGTCTTGAGCGGCAGCCCGGCGTGGTCCATCAGGAACAGCTGGCGCTGGTAGTCGCCGAAGTGCTCGCGGAAGGTCAGGGTCTTGTCGATGACCTCCTGCGGGCTGCCGACGGTCAGCGGCGTCTGCGAGGTGAAGTCCTCCAGCGACGGCCCGTGCCCGTACACCGGCGCGTTGTCGAAGTACGGCCGGAACTCGCGGACCGCGTCCTGGGAGTTGCGGCGCATGAACACCTGACCGCCGAGGCCGACGATGGCCTGGTCGGCCGAGCCGTGCCCGTAGTGCTCGAACCGCTGCCGGTACAGCTGGATCAGCTGCTGGAAGTGGTAGGTGGGCCAGAAGATGTGGTTGGCGAAGAAGCCGTCGCCGTAGTAGGCGGCCTGCTCGGCGATCTCGGGGCTGCGGATGGAGCCGTGCCAGACGAACGGCGGCACGCCGTCCAGCGGCCGCGGCGTCGAGGTGAACTCCTGCAGCGGCGTGCGGAACTTGCCGGACCAGTTGACCACGTCCTCGCGCCACAGCTGGTGCAGCAGCGCGTAGTTCTCGATGGCCAGCGGGATGCCCTGGCGGATGTCCTGCCCGAACCACGGGTACACCGGCCCGGTGTTGCCGCGGCCCATCATCAGGTCGACCCGGCCGTCGGCCAGGTGCTGCAGCATGGCGAAGTCCTCGGCGATCTTCACCGGGTCGTTGGTGGTGATCAGCGTGGTCGACGTGGACAGGATGATCTTCTCGGTCCGGGCGGCGACGTAGCCGAGCATGGTGGTGGGCGACGACGGCACGAACGGCGGGTTGTGGTGCTCGCCGGTGGCGAACACGTCCAGCCCGACCTCCTCGGCCTTCAGCGCGATCGTGACCATCGCCTTGATCCGCTCGGCCTCCGTCGGCGTGACGCCGGTGGTGGGGTCGGCCGTCACGTCGCCGACCGTGAAGATTCCGAACTGCATCGGTCGCTCCTCTCGACTCGTCCAGTACTTGAACTCTCAACTACCGGACGCTCGACAGTATTCCACGGTCAGCAGGGGTCCGTGGGGGAGTCCTCGCTCACATAGGTGTGCCACTCGGCGGCGCTGACCGGGGTGCCCCGCACCGCGCACACCTGGCCGGCCACGGCCTCGGGATCGGTCTGCCACAAGGAGTTCGGCGCGTTGGCCACGCCGGCGGCGACGCTGCCACCGCGCGGATCGAACGTCACCGCGGTCACGTTGTCCGTGGGCCCGGACAGGGTCGCCGTCGGCTGCGGCGCGCGGGGATCGCTGACGTCCCAGATGGACACCGTGCGGTCCCAGCTGGCGCTGGCCAGCGACTTGCCGTCGGCGCTGAACGCCACCGACGTCACGGTGTTCGTGTGGTCGGTCAGGACGCTGACCTGCGACGGAGCACCGTCGAGGGCCCACAGCTCGACGGCGTGGTCCTCGCCGCCGGTGGCCAACAACGAGCCGTCGGCCGACAGCGCGATGCTGCGGATCGGGGCCGGCCGGTCGGCGGCGATCCGGTTCCCGCTGACCGGATGCACCGGATCGGAGACGTCCCACAGCCGCGCCGAGCCGTCGTAGCTGCCGCTGGCCAGGGTCTTGCCGTCGGCACTGAACGCCAGCGAGCTCACCACGTCGGTGTGCTCGGTCAACGGTTGCCCGATCTCCTGCACGCGCGTCGCGTCCGTCACGTCCCATAGTCTGATCAAGTGATCGTCACCGGATGTGACAATCATCTTACCTGACGGATCGTACACGACCGCCTCCAGCTGCCCGGTGGACGCCGCAATGGTGGCCAGCGGCCGGGCATGCGCCGGGTCGGCGACGTCCCAGAGCCGGGCGGTGTGGTCGTAGCTCACACTGGCCAGCGTCGTGCCGTCCGGGCTGAACGCCACCGAGGTCACCGGGCCGGTGTGCCCGCTCAGCGTCGCCAACGCGGTCGGCCGGCGCGGGTCCGAGGCGCCCCACAGCCGCACGGTACCGTCGTAGTGGCCGCTGGCCAGCACCTTGCCCGTCTTGTCGAACGCCACGCCCCAACCCGACTGCGCATGCCCGTCGACCTCGGCGGCGCGCACGTCCCACACCG
>DASWRQ010000427.1:0-3543 GCA_036403095.1 Kutzneria sp.
AGCCGTCGTGACCGACTCCAGCGCCTGTCTTCCGCCGCACTTGGCTGCTACATCGGGAGTGGCCGTCGTTCAGTTACAGCTCCAGGTGGGAGATCGGTTCGACGAGGAGGCGTGGGTCACGCCAGAGGACTTGATCAAGGCCATGCAGGCCGGCAGCGCGGTGTCCACCTCGCCACCGGATCCAGGAGCGTTCTTCTGGACCTACCAGGACGCGGCGGCCCAGGGCGTGGACGCCGTGGTGTCGCTGCACATCTCGGAGAAGATGTCGCAGACCTGCGAGGTCGCCAGACAGGCGGCCGCGCAGGCCAGCGTGCCCGTGCACGTGGTCGACAGCTCGTGCATCAGCATGAGCCTCGGCTACGCCGCGCTGGCCGCGGCTCAGGCGGCCGCCGCCGGCTGGGACGTGCGGCAGGTGATCGCCGCCGCACAACGGCGCTACAGCACCGGCACCGAACTGATCTACGTGGACACCTTGGAGTACCTGCGCAAGGGTGGGCGGATAGGGGCCGCGCAGGCACTGCTGGGCACCGCGCTGTCGATGAAACCCCTCCTGACCATAAAGAACGGCCAGGTCGCGCCGTCCGGCCGCGCGCTGGGCGCCGACCGTGCGATCAAGAAACTGATCGAGGCCGCGGTGAAGCGGGCCGGCAACGACCAGGTGGACGTGGCCGTGCAGCACTACGGGCCGGACGCCCGCGCCGAGCCCCTGCTGGACACGCTCAAGGCCCGCATTCCGCGGGCCCGGAACTTCGTTCTCACTCAGGCCAGCTCCGCGGTGTTCGCGCACCTCGGGCCGGGGGCGCTCGGCGTAACCGTGTCGCCGGTCTGATCCGGAGCCGCTAACCTCCCGTGAGCTTCGATCCACGGGGGAACCGTTGGCGCGCGCACGTGTGCTCTGTTTTGTCTTGGCGCTGGCAGCTCTGGGGGGCTGTCAGTCCACGCCGGCCCGGGGTTCGGGAACCACACCCACGCCCGGTCCCGGCACACCGCACCAGACGCTGCGCTTCCGGCCGGTGCTGATGGATTCCGCGATCGGCGAGCCCCATATCGTGCCGTCGACCTCGAACCCCGCGCCGATCACCGACGCCGCCCAGGCCGCGAGAGTCCGCCAGGCGGTGCAGCTGGCCGACGACCCCGGCGCCCAGCAGGCCGCCTTCGCCGCCCTCGACTGCGCCAAGCCGGATCCGCTCAAGGGCAAGGACGACCCAGCCCTGCCGTTGGCCGCGTGCGACAGCGGCGGCGAGGAGCTGCTGCTCGGCCCCGTGTTGCTCGACGACCGGGCCATCGCCAACGCCAGCTACTTCCACGACGCCGAGCCGGACGCCTGGGTGATCAACCTGTCGTTCACCCCCGCCGGGCGGAAGCTGTGGGCCGACTTCACCGGCGCGCACGAGGGCGACTACGTCGCCATGCTCGTCGACGGCCAGGTGCTGAGCAGCCCGAAGATCAACGGCCGGATCGACGGCGACACCGAGATCACCGGCGGCTTCACCGAGCAGACCGCCCGCGATCTCGCCGCCTCCATCAACAACCACTGAGCGCCCGCCACGTAACGGCCGGCCAGCGGACCGCGCTCGCCTACTCGTCGCGGGATCCTTCGCACGCCAAGGCCCGGCGCTGCCGCTGGTCACGTGCGACCGACGGGTCAGGTGGCGACCCAGTACCGGCGGATGCCCTCGCCCTCGTACGCCAGCACGCCGCCGTTGGCCTCGATCACCCGCCGCGAGCCGATGTTGTCCTGGTCGCAGGTGATCAGCGCGGACTCGATGCCCAGCGCCCGGGCACACGGCAACGCGGCCGCCAGCATCGCCGTGCCGTGGCCCTTGCGCCGGGCCGTCGGCCGCACGTCGTAGCCGATGTGGCCGCCGATCTTGCGCAGCTTGTCCGTGAGCTTGTGGCGCACCGCAATCCGCCCCAGGTACGTGTCGCCCTCGCACCACCACCAGGTCGTGCTGGGCACCAGCACCACCCTCGCCTGCACCGTCTTCAGGTCGGCGAGGAAAGCCCCGAACGTCGCCGCGTCGGCCCACCGACCGTCCCGGATCTCGTTGCCGACCATGGAGCGGTCATGCCCCCGCCCGCGCCCCTCGGCCTGGAACTCCGTCATCGCCTCGGCGAACGACGCTTGCATCTCCATTCCCGGCAGTCTCGGCTCTGGCATGCCCTCAGTGCAGCAGCAATGCTGGCCGGCATGCATCCGAATTCCGCCGAGGCGCTGGCCGGTTGCCGGCCGAACCTGCTGGTCGACGACGTGGCCGCCAGCCTGCGGTTCTACGCCGACGTGCTCGGCTTCCGCGTCGGCTGGCGCTGGTCGGACCCGCTGGGCCGGTTCCTGGACGCCGACGAGCCCGGCCCCACGGACACCGCGCAGGTCGGCCGGGACAAGGTGCTGATCATCTTCACCGAGAAGCCCGGCCCGCACACCACGTGGCTGCATCTGGACGTGCACTCGGCCGCCCAGGTGGATGCGCTGTTCGAGGAGTGGACCGGGCGCGGGGCGGTGATCGCCGAGCCACCGTCGCTGCGAGCCTGGGGCATGTACGAGATGCGGCTGCACGATCCGGACGGCAACGTGCTCCGGGTGAGCTCCTATCCTACCGACAGGTAGGGTTCGCGGCGTGACCGCCGAGCCGCTGCCCCTGACCGGGGAACGAACCGTCCCGGGCATCCCGGCGGAGAATTACTGGTTCCGTCGGCACGAGGCGGCCTATCTGGCGCTGGCCCGGCACTGCGTGGGCGCGACGGTGCTGGAGGCGGGGTGCGGCGAGGGGTACGGCGCCGATCTGCTGGCCGGGGTGGCGGACCGCGTCGTGGCGCTGGACTACGACCAGCTGACGGCGGCGCACGTGCTGCGGGCCTATCCCCGGGTGGGCGTGGTCCGCGGAAACCTGGCCACGCTGCCGCTGGCCGACGAGTCGGTGGACGTGGTGGCCAACCTCCAGGTGATCGAGCATCTCTGGGACCAGCACGGGTTTCTCGTCGAATGCGGGCGGGTGCTGCGGCCGGGCGGCCGGCTGCTGGTGACCACGCCGAACCGGATCACGTTCTCGCCGGGCCGGGACACGCCGCTCAATCCCTTCCACACCAGGGAGTTGTCACCGTCCGAATTGGACGGGATGCTGCGGGAGGCGGACTTCGCCGTGGAAAGCCTGCGGGGACTGCGGCACGGACCGGGCATCGACGACACGATCATCGAGCGGCAGGTCGCGGTGGTGCTCGGCGACAACGGCTGGCCGGACGACCTGTTGACGGAGGTCGAAGCCATCACCGCGGCCGACTTCGTGATCACCGGTGATGACCTGGACGGCAGCCTCGACCTGGTCGCGGTGGCGGTGAAGCCGTGACCGAGCTTGCGAGATCACCGTTCAACGCCGTGACCGAGCTTGCGCGATCACCATTCAACGCCGTGACCGAGCTTGCGAGATCACCATTCAACGCCGTGACCGAGCTTGCGCGATCACCATTCAACGCCGTGACCGAGCTTGCGCGATCACCATTCAACGCCGTGACCGAGCTTGCGAGATCACCATTCAACGCCGTGAC
>DASWRQ010000428.1:0-19810 GCA_036403095.1 Kutzneria sp.
GCTGTCGCGCAGGACCGGTCGTCCGCCGCGACGGAGGTCGTGGGTCGGGTCAAGGACGGGGTCGGTGTGACCGTCGCGGTCGAGGTCGTGGACCCGGAGACGCTGGAACGGTCCGTGGGCAAGCTCAAGCGGGTCATCGACGAGCGGCCGAAGGACTGATTGGATCTTCGATGCTGAGCTGCCCCCGAATCAATTCTAGTCGAGGCGGTGAGGGGCCGCGGTGGTGAAGATCAACGGGGACGCGAAATCGGCGCCCTCAGCGGAACATGTGCTTGGATTGATTCGGGGGCAGCTTTTCGCCGCCCCGCTCAACGCCCCGTTCGGCCGTCGAGCAGCTCCCGCAGGATGTCGGCGTGACCGGCGTGCCGGGCGGTCTCCTGGAGCAGGTGGGCGAGGACCCAGCGGAGGTTGACGGCCTCGTCGGTGCGCCGGCAGAGGTCGTCAAGATCCGACGCGACGACGATCTCGTCGACAGTCGCCCAGGCATCCCGGTACGCGGCCAAGGCCTCGTCGAGGGTGTCGCAGGCGGTGGACGAGGGCAGCGGCCGGCCGGCGAACCGGTGGGAGACCCACAGAATCTCGGCCCACGCGAGGTGCTCGACGAGCCACAGCAGCGTGGTGTCGGACGGCACGAGCCGCCGGCGCTCGGCCTCGGGCGGCAGCTGAGCGACCTTCCGCACGAGGCTGTCGCGCTGGTACTGAAGCAACGAGAGCAGCGTCTCGCGTTCGCCGACGGCTGAGCGCGGCGGCTTGAGGTCGGCCATCACGGCATACTACGGCGGTGGATCGCGATCACGTCCTGACCGAGTTCGACCGTCAGATTCGCCGGGCCGAGGGGGAGGTGCTGATCGAGGACGACTGGGCCGGGGTGGTGGCCAGCGACCTGGACGAGACCACCGCGGACGCGGGGATCGCCGCGTACGTGGCCAGGTTCGCGACACTGCACCGGGAATGGGAGTGGAAGCACTACTCCTACGATCGGCCGGCCGATCTGGCCGATCGCCTGCTGGTGGCGGGGTTCACGCCGGAGCCGAGCGAGGCGCTGCTGGTGGCGGCGATCGACGAGCTGCCGACAGAGGCGGCGCTGCCGTCAGGGGCGGAGCTCGTGCCGGTGACGGATGCCGAGACGGCGGCGATGTTCGTCAAGGTGCACGACGAGGTGTTCCACGGCGACTACTCGGCCGTGGCCCGGAAGCTGCTGGCGGACAAGGAGAATCAGCGGGGCTTCGTGGTGGTGGCCGAGGGTGGCCCAGTGTCCTGTGCTCGCGTGGAGTTCCACCATGGCACGGACTTCGCCAGCCTCTGGGGCTGCGGCACCCTTGAGCAGTGGCGTGGCCGAGGTCTGTTCCGGGCGCTGGTGGCGCACGGCACGAAGCTGGCCGCTGACAAGGGATTCCGCTACTTCCAGGCCGACGCCTCGGACGACAGCAGCCCGATCCTGCAACGGCTGGGCTTTGCCCTGCTGGCCACGACGACGCCGTTCATCCACCCCTGATCTGATCGGCGACATCGCGCCACAGCCGGACGGCCGCGGACTCGCGCCATGCGCCGCCGCGGCCGCCGATGTGGCCGAAGACGGAGCCGTCGGGCACATCGCGGGTCCGGATGCACAGGCGCGACATGCCGTGCCCGGCCGGCCCGCCGGCGGTGACCACCGACGCGGCCAAGGGGCCGAAGGTGAAGGCGGCGGGTCGGTCGGCCGGAATGAACTCGAAGAACGTCCAGATATCACGGGGACTGGCCATGTCGCCGCCGAGGGCGCGCAGTTCCATCGGATCGAAACGGTTGTGCTGGTGGCATTGCAGGACGGTGTCGCGCACGGCGTTGGCGTAGTCGGTGGTCAGCGTGGGCGGCGGCGCGGGCAGCGGGATGCAAGTGAGGGCGAAGCATGGGCCCAAGGTGTTTCTCCACTGTGGACCGATGCGCTTGCGGAACACCGTGGAGAACAGGAGATCGCCGCTGTCGTGCTGCGGGCCCATCGCGCAGGCAAGGGCGGCCAGCATGGTGGTGAAGACGGTGCCGCGATGGGTGCGGCCGAGGCGCTTGAGTGCGGCGAACTCGTCGGCCGACAGGATCTCGCCCCGGTACTCGAACTCGGGCGCGGTGGCATCGGGCGCGATGCGGGCGAACCGCTTGCCGCCCAAGGAATTCTCCCACCAGGCTCGGGCGGCGGCCTCGCCGGTCCTGGCCTGTGCCAGCTCGTTCAGCACGTATTCGTGGAACTGAGATGCCGGCGGCGGGACTGCCGGGCCGCCCAACTCGGTGCCGTACAAGGCGGCCAACTCGGACACCGTCCCCCACAGCGTCGGCGGATCGGCGGCGAGGTGGTGCAGGTGCAGCGACAGCACGTGTTCCGAGGCGCTACGCCGCATCAGCCGGACCACCAAGGGCGTCGGGCTGTCGGTCGGCACCGGGCAACGCGGGTCGACCTCGTCGACGAGCTGGATCTCGCCGTCGACCCGGGCGCTCACGACCTGGCCGTCCTCGGTGAATCTGGTGCGCAGGATGTCGTGTCGCCGCAACAGCTCGTCCAGCGCCCGGCCCAGCGCGGCCACGTCCAACGGACCGCGCAGCTCCAGCACGGCTCCCATGGCGAAGGTCGCGTCGACGTGACAGCCCGGCTGCCGGCGCTCGTCGTCCATCCGCTCCCGCTGCCACAGCGACAGCGGCCACCTGGTCTCCACGGACGTCATCGGCTCGCCAACTCCTCGGCGTAGTCGGGAACATCGGCCTTCAGCAGCGCCTCGTGCAAGGGTTGCAACAATTCCGGCTCGAAGCCGGCGGCGCGCCAGGTGTCGAACGGGATACCGAAACCCAAGGTGCACCACAGATCGGCGTTGCGCTGCTCGTGCGCGCCGAACGGCTCCAACAGCACGGCCGGTGTCGCGGACCACAGGGAGTCCAGCAGCGTGCCGCCGCCCGGCTTGCTCACCGTGGCCAACGCGCGGCGGGTCAGATCGAACGAGCCGTGGTGGCCGACGCCGCGTTCGAAGCCGGCGCCGACCTCCCCGAACGGCGGATATCCGTTGTCCAGCCAGGGATGCCACTTCGGATCGACCATGAAGTACCGCACGCCCTCGGCCGTCACGTCCCGGCCCTCGTAGGCGATGACGTCCAGCTGCAGGCCGTGCCCGAGCAGCTCGCCGATGCGGTCGCGGTAGGTGCCCATGCCCCAGCCGCCGCCGTGCAGGAACACGCGCGGCTCACGGTCCGCCCATGGCACCGGGGCATCGTGGCTGACCGGGATGCTGCACGGGATCGTGCCGGCGTCCGCGTCGGCCAGCCACACGTGGCGAACGTCAAGATCCGTGACTGTCTTGGCGAATGACGGTGAAGGGACGGAATCAACGTGGCAGACGTCGATCGCGCAGTCGTAGCCGGTCAGGATCGGCAGCCAGAAGCCGGAGAACACCACGACCCGGTCGACGCCACGGGACCGCCAGTCGGCGAACAGCGCCTCGACCGCCGCCGGCTCCGCCGAGTCGGCCGGCGAGCCGCCCATCTTCTGGCCGGCCAGCGCGACGCGGAAGTCCCGGTGGAAGGCGAACTTCATGGTGGCGGTGGTGGCCAGCTTCCGGGCCGGCAGCAGCCGCTCCAGCACGCTGACGCCGACCGGGACGCCCCTCTCGCGCAACCGGTCGGCCAGCAGCAGTCCCGGCACGTGCACGCCGAGGGCGACACCGGAGGTGAGGATCTCGACCGTCATTCCAGCTCCGCCAACGCTTTTCGCAGGTGCAGCGCGGTGATCTGCTCCAGCGCCGCCCGGTCCGGCCCCGAGTAGCCTCGCGGCGCGCCCTCGATGAGCATGATCAGGTACAGGTAGGTGCGGTACAGGGCCAGCCGGCGCCGCGCACTGTCGGTGAAGTCGATGCCGCCGTAGCCCGCCAGGAACGCGGCATCGTCCGCTATAGACCCGAACAGGGCCAGCGACACCATCTCGGCCAGGGGATCGCCCCAGAACGCCCGCTCGCCGTCGACGATGCCGGTGATCTGGTTCTCGTGCAAGAGGATGTTGCCGGACCACAGGTCGAAGTGCACCAGCACGGGCGTGGTCACGTCGTCGAGCACGTGGGCGTTGGCCGTGATCAGTTGGCGGAGCTGCGGCAACGACTGCGGCAGGGGAGTTTCCCAGTGCGCGGCGTCGGCCAGCAGGGCGTCCAGCATGCCGAGAAAGGCCGTGCGCCAGGAGGACGAGGTTTCCCCTTGTGGGTAGCCGAATTCCTTGCCCGTGATCACGTGCAACGACGCGACCAGCCGACCCAGGTCACCGCGCAGCCGTTGCAGGTCGGCGTCGGCCAGCGATTCGCGTTGGCCGTGCCAGTTGTCGCCGGGCAGCTCGGTCATCAGCAGGAAGTCGCTGTCGAGCAGCGAGCGAGAGAAGTCGGCGTGCACGACGCGAGGCACCGGCAGCGCGGCGGCGGTGCGGTAGAACAGGGTCTCGGTCCGCATCAGATCGCGCTCGTAGGACAGGCCCGGCATGGTCGGATCCGGCGCGACCTTCAGCACCAGCCCGGAGCCGTCGGTCAGCCGCAGCCGGTACGCCGTGCTGTAGCTGGCCTCGCCCAGCTCGGTCCGCTCGGCCAACCGCTCGGGGGCGATGCCGGACGCCGCCAGCACCTCGGCCAGCTGCCGGTCGTCGACGTGCCGCTGGTAGCTGTTGACGCTGGTCATGATGCCTCCCTGGCCTGCCGATGGAGGGCGGCCATCAGCGTGATGCGGTCGATGGCGGCGGCCAGTTCGCCGTCGCCGGAGGCCACGATGTCACGTGCGCGGGCCAGTTGGCGGTCGTAGTAGCCGATCGGTGGGAACGCTTCCACGCTGGTGCCGCCGCCGGCCCGGCGAATGGCCAGGTTGAGCGGCAGCACGCCGGCCGCCGGCAGCAGGAAGTTGCGAATCTTGACGGTGGCTTCGGCGAAAGTGAACTCGTGGACGGCGACGTGTTTGTCCCCGACCTCGCAGTGCAGCTCGGCCGTGAGCCCGGGCCAGGTCAACACCGCGTCGAAGGAGCGGTCGACGCCGTTTGGCCCGTCGAACGCCGACCGGCCCGAACCGACCGCCCCGGCCAGCCCGACCGTGGCCTGCACGGCTTGCAGCCAGTAACTGGCGCTGTCCAGGAAGATGCCGCCGCCGAGCTCCGGCCGCTCCCGGTAGCTGCCCGGCGCCGGCACGCCCCACCGGATCTCGGTCCGGATCCGGGTCAGCGGCCCGAACCGCTGGCTCAGCACCAGCTCCCGGACCGCCGCCTGCCACGGATGCCCGATCGTTGGCACGGCCTCGATCACCTGTACGCCGATCGCCGCTGCGGCGATCTCCGCCGCCTCGGCCGCCGTGAGGCACAGCGGCTTCTCGACGATCACGTGCTTGCCCGCCTCGGCCGCGGCGACCACCCACTCCCGATGGGCGGAGTTGTGCAGTGACACGTAAACCGTGTTGATGGCCGGATCCGCCACCAACTCCGCATACGTGTCATGCACCTGGCCGATACCGTGCCGGTCGGCGAACTCCTTCGCCCGCACCGGATCACTCGCCGCCACCGCCCGCACGGTGACGTCGTCGAAGGCCGCGCTGGGCCGCAGGATGGCCTTCTCGGCGATCCCGGTCGCGCCGATCAGGCCGATGTCAAGCGGCATCGACGACCCCCTTCGGCGCCAGTCCGGCGGTGGTCAGCGCCGCGACCACGGCATCCTGTAGCCGCCGGACATCATCGGTGACCAGGCCGAGGTACACCCGCCCGCCGGGCGCGGCCAGCCCGCTGCCGCTGAGCACGATCACCTCGGGCCACGGCAGCGCCGCCACCACGTCGTCGATGCCGAGCCCGGCCGGCACTCGGAGTTCCAGCTGCCACAAGCGAAATCCTGGCATCCAACGGTCCAGCAGCAGGGACAGCAGGCCCAGCGACCGACGGGCGTTGATCTCCAGGATCGGCACGACCGTCCCGTCGGCCAGCACCATCGAGTCCATGCCCACCGGCCCCCAGTAGCCGGCGGCCGACACCGCCTTGGCCACGGGGCCGAGCACGTCGACGTACCCGGTGCGCTCCACCAGCTCCAGCAGTTCCACCGAAGCCGGCGCGGAACCGATGTGCCGAAAGCCCCGGTTGTTCATCGCCTGCACGCCGAGGAACTCCCAGCCGCCGTCCCGAAAGACCTCCAGATGCCCAGAGAAGTCCAGCCGCTTCTCGAACTTCGGCTGCACCAGCAGCTCGATCCGGCGGTCCTGACGCGCCAACGTGCGCGTGATCGCCCGCAACACCCCGGGCGTGCCGACCTCCAACATCGCCCGGCCGGAGACACCGTACGGATCCTTCACGATCACGGTGCCGTCCACCGCCGCGGTCAGCTCCTCGACCGAGCGGACCACCGTGCCGGCGCCCGGCAGGCCGAGCTCCAGGGCGAGGTGGTTGGACCACGACTTGGAGTTCACCTCGGCCACCACGGTCGCCGCCGGTAACCCGTCCGTCCAATCGAGACGGACGGTGTCGGGCAGCACCGCGTAGGGCCGGAGCTCGTCATACGACCGCAGCAGCGGAAGATCATCGAGGAGAGCGCTTTCCAGAGTGCCGGAAGCCCCGGCGACGTGGTGGAAGTCAATGCCCCATCGAGCCCCGATCGCCGGCGCGACCGGCCGCCGGGTGACCAACAGGTCGCCCGGTGAGCAGAAGCCGGCCATGAGCTCGTCCATCGACTCGGCGACCCCGTCCGAACCGCCGGCCGCCGGCAACGTGGCCAGGTCGGCCGGCCGCCACCAGCGTTCGGCGTCGAAGGTGCCCAGGACGACCGCCGTCACGCGGCCGGCGCCAGCTGCCGCACGTACGAGGCGAACTGGGCCACCGACCGGAGATGGTCCAGCTCCAGGTTCTCGTAGTCCAGCTCCAGGTCGAAAGTGTCCTCGATGCCCAGCAGGAACGAGATCATCTGGAGCGAGTCGAGGCCGTACTCGTCGACGAGGTCGGCCTCCAGGGCCACCTGGTCGGCCGACAACCCGTTGGACAGCACGCCGGCCAGCACGGCCCGCACCTTGTTCTCGACGTCGTCCATGACTCACACCCCGTTCAGGTAGAGGAGAATGCACTTGGAGCAGACCGGCATCATGCCGTTGGCCGACAGGATCGACCGCACCTGGCGGAACGACTCGCTCTGCCACAGCTCGGTGACCTCGGTGTCGTACAGGTTGCCGACCACGAACTCGGGGAAGAACTTGCACGAGCTGACGTTGCCGTCGGCGTGCACCTCCATCCGGTTGGACACGGCCAGGCACTTGGACCGCCGCTGCGCCGGCCGCGAGGTGCCGAGAATGAAGTCCTCGACCTCGTCGGCCTCCAGCTGCGGCTGGTACCGCACGCGC
Source organism: Kutzneria sp. (assembly GCA_036403095.1). Lineage (GTDB taxonomy): Bacteria > Actinomycetota > Actinomycetes > Mycobacteriales > Pseudonocardiaceae > Kutzneria. Next base: position 7,345 of record DASWRQ010000428.1, read on the forward strand.
ACGCGCCAGGCCCGGGAAGCCAGGCGCGCCATGGAATCTCGCAGCACCGGCAGCTGCTCGGCCGGCAGCTGGTAGGTGTACGAGTGCCAGGTCGGCTGCTTGGTTCCGGTGTCGGGCTTGAGCCAGGAGAACGACTGCTCGTACACCTCGTCCATTTGCGCCGCGACCTCGGGGCTGATGTACCAGGGGAACTGGAAGTAGACCGTGTTCACGCCGAGTTCCTCGGCCCACTCCATGAACTCGTACATCTTGCCCACGGTCACGTGCGACACCATGCAGGACAACGACAACTCGCCGGTGAACTCGCCGGCTCGCTTGAGGTCCAGCATCATCCTGATGTTCTCCATGGTGCGCTTGAACGTGCCCTTGCCGCGCAGCGCCTCATGGTCCTCGCCCAGCCCATCCAGGCTGACGAGCAGGTTCAGGTTCTCGCCGATGCGCAGCATGTCGTCCAGCCTGCGCTTGAACAGCAATCCGTTGGTGCACATGTTGACCGTGCGCGGGTACTGCTCCAGCAGCTCCGCCACCTCGCCGAACTTGGTGTGCATCAACGGTTCGCCGCCCCACAGGAACAGCTTGGACCGGGCCGGCGCGGTGGTCCGCAGCACGTTCTCCACGACGTCGATGTCCAGCTCGGTCTTCTGCCGCGCCGGGCTGAAGTCGCGGAAGAAGCCCTGCTCGTTCCACTGGTAGCAGTGGGTGCATCGCAGGTTGCAGCGGTACGTCAGCTGGAGGCTGACCTCCTGCGGCAGCGGCGCGGCGTAGCCGGGGTCGGCCAGCAGGCTGCGCCGGGCCCGCGAGCGCATCGCCACGGTGTGCTTGATGTCGGCGAATTCCTTGGCGTTGATCCTGCGGGTGGTGAGCGGGTGCATGTCTTCCCCAATCAGGCGGCGACCGGTTCAGGCGAGGCGAGACGGTGGTGGCGGACGAACAGCACGCTGGCTCCGGCCAGCAGGCCGCCGGCGGCCAACACGAGCGTGAGCCCGGCGGTGACGCCGAGCCGGCCGGTGGCGACCCCGGCGGCGAGCCCGCCGGCCAGCGAACCGGCCGGGGTGGCGGAGGAGACGATGGTGCGCACGGTGGCGTGCACGGTGCTCTCGTGGCCGGCGGGGGCCAGCGACTGTCGCACGCCGGTCGTGAGCACCGCCCACACGGGCAGCCAGACGGACGAGAACACACGGATCGCCACCAGCACGGCGACCGGCGCGACGAACAGGCCCAGCGGCAACGCCAGCCACAGCCCGCCTTCGAGGCCGGAGATGAGCATCAGCCGCCGCACGCCGAAACGGGCCGTCAGTCGGGATGTGAGGAAAGCGCCGGTCAGGCCGCCCACCGCGCCGGCGGCCAGCAGCAGCCCGCCGCCCACACTGGACAGGTTCAGCGCCCGGTAGGCGAACAACAGCAACACGGTGTCCACGACGCCGATGCCGAAGGCGCGCAAGGCCGAACCCTGCACGATCCGCCGCAGCGTCGGAATACGTCGCACCTGGTCGAGGCCGTCTCGGATCCGCGCCAGCACCGGATCGCGCCGGTGCGGCAGCGGCTTCGGCTCCCGCACTTGCACCCGGGACTGGCCGAAGGCCGACAGCGCGAACGGCAGCCCGTTCACGGCCGGCGCGGCCAGCGGCCCGACCAGGCTGATGACCAGGCCGGCCAGCGCCGGCCCGACCAGCTTGGACAGGCTGGTGGAGCTCTGCAGACGGGCGTTGGCGGCGAACAGCGAGCGGGGCTCGACCAGGGTCGGCAGGTAGGTCTGGCCGGCGACGTCGCCGAACACCGTGGCCACACCGGCGATCGCGACCGCGACGACCAGTCCGGCGACGCTGATGTGACCCATCGTCGCGAACGCGCCGACGGCCAGGAAAGCGAGCAGCCGGGTGAGCTCGCCGGCCACCAACACGGCCCGCTTGCGCACGTGGGTCAGCAGGCCGCCGGCCAGCATGCCGAAGGCGGGGTAGGCCAGCCAGCCGGCCGCCGACACCACACCCACCTCGGCGCTGGAGGCGTGCAGCACCAGGATGGCGATGCTGGGCGTCGTGAAGCCGGTGAGACGATCGCCGACGAAGCTGGCGGTCTGACTGAACCAGTACCACCGGAAACAGGCCGGCGACCTGCTCATGCGGTCCCCGATCGCATGCGTCCCCAATCCGCCGCGGCATCGGCAAATGTGCCGCGACAACGTTGTCAGGATGCCCGCCCACGAATTGAAAGTAAGCGAACACCGCGATTTATCGGCGGGCTGCTGTCACATCGGGCAACGCTGTCTTCATTTTCGAACCCCCGGTCGGTGCCCCCGTTCGGAAGCTATCCCGGCCCCTGGGCGGACTCAAGAGCGTTTCAGTGATGCACACGAACGGAGCAGTAATGTCACTGACGGTGAACGTTGCGATGTTCGCGCGTTCGCGCTGAAACAATCGGAACACGAATTCCTCTCGGTGTCGTCCCGAATTTCGCAACACTATCCACTCGGGGAATAGCGCGGCTATTCACCCGTTGAATAGAGCGATTGCGCTTGGCTACTCAAAGTGACATGAAGGTCACGCTAGCTGAAGCTTGCCAACCCAGACTGATAAATCTACTGTTAGCAGTCGTGGCTGAGCTGACCGAGCCGCCCCCGGACCTGGTCCGGTCCGGCGTCGACCTGCGGGTCGCCGTCGGCCGCATCGTGCGCCGGCTGCGGCAGGCCCACGAGGTGGGCGACGTGACCCTGTCCGAGGTGTCGGTGCTGGCCCGGCTGGACCGGGACGGCCCGAACACGCCGGCCGCGCTGGCCGAGCTGGAACGGATCCGCCCGCAGGCCATGGGAGTCACACTGTCCGAACTGGAGGGTCGCGGCCTCGTCCACCGCGAGCCCGACGCGGCCGACGGCCGCAAGGTGCGGTTCCGCGTCACGCCAACCGGCCGGAAGATGTTGTCGGAGCGGCGATCCGCCACCACCGAGCGCATCACGCGGGCGCTGGCCGAGGAGTTCACGGCCGTGGAGCGGCGCAGGCTGCTGGCCGTGCTGCCGCTGCTGGACCGGCTGGCGGAGCGGTTGTGACGGCGGTCGAGCAGGCGCCGCCGATCGGCGGCCGCTACAAGTGGATCGCGCTGTCCAACACCACGATGGGCGTGTTCATCGCCACCGTCGACGGCTCCATCGTGATCATTTCGCTGCCGGCGATCTTCCGCGGCATCGGCCTGGATCCGTTGGCCCCCGGCAACATCAGCTACCTGCTGTGGATGATCCTGGGCTACCTGCTGGTGTCTGCGGTGCTCGTGGTGGCGCTGGGCCGGCTCGGCGACATGTTCGGCCGCGTCAAGATGTACAACGCCGGCTTCGCCATCTTCGCCGCCGCATCCATTGCCCTGTCACTGGATCCGTTCATGGGCGCGGCCGGCGCGCTCTGGCTGATCGGCTGGCGTGTGGTGCAGGCGTTCGGCGGCGCGATGCTGACCGGCAACTCGGCGGCGATCATCACCGACGCCTTCCCGGCCAACCAGCGCGGCACCGCCTTGGGCATCAACCAGATCACCGCGCTGGCCGGCCAGTTCATCGGCCTGCTGGCCGGCGGCTTCCTGGCCGTGATCGACTGGCACGCGGTGTTCTGGGTGAGCGTGCCCATCGGGGTGCTCGGCACGATCTGGTCCTACCGCAGCCTGCGTGAGACCCGGACCCCGCAGCCGGCCCGCATCGACTGGGTCGGCACGCTCACCTTCACCGCCGGCACCGGCGCGCTGCTGGCCGCGATCACGTACGGAATCCAGCCCTACGGCGGACATCCGACCGGCTGGACCTCGCCGACGGTCCTGGGTGGACTCGCGCTCGGCATCGTACTGTTGATCACCTTCTGCGTCGCCGAGACCCGGATCCGGCAGCCGATGTTCCGGTTGAGCCTGTTCAAGGTGCGGGCCTTCGCCGCCGGCAACATCGCCGCGCTGCTGACCGCCGTGGCCCGCGGCGGCATGCAGTTCATGCTGATCATCTGGTTGCAGGGCATCTGGCTTCCCCTGCACGGCTACGACTTCGAGGACACGCCGCTGTGGGCCGGCATCTACCTGCTGCCACTCACCTTCGGCTTCCTGGTGGCCGGCCCGATCGCCGGTTTTCTGTCCGACCGGTTCGGCGCCCGGCTGTTCGCCACCGGCGGCCTTGTCCTGGTGGTGCTGGCCTTCCTCGGCCTGCTCGCGCTGCCGGTGAACTTCTCCTATCCGGTGTTCGCGCTGTTGCTGTTCGTCAGCGGCGCCGGGCAGGGCATGTTCTCCGCGCCGAACACGTCGGCGATCATGGGCGCGGTGCCGGCGGCCGATCGCGGCGTCGCCTCGGGTATGCGATCGACCTTCCAGAACTCCGGCACCTCGTTGTCCATCGGCGTGTTTTTCTCGCTGATGATCGTCGGCCTCGCCTCGTCGCTGCCGACGACGCTCACCGCCGGCCTGCAGGCGCAGGGCGTGCCCGCGGCCACCGCGCGGTCCATCGCCGAGCTGCCGCCGGTGAGCACGCTGTTCGCGGCGTTCCTCGGCGACAACCCGATCGCCCACCTGCTCGGCCCCAGCGGCGTGCTGAAAACCCTGCCGCCCGACCATGTCGCCGCCCTGACCGGCAAGGAGTTCTTCCCGCAGCTGGTGTCCGGCCCGTTCCACCAGGGCCTGATCACCGTCTTCGGCGCGGCTGCGATCATGGCCGCTGTCGCCGCGCTGGCCTCGTTGTTGCGCGGCAGGACGGCCCGCTGACCGGCGCAACCAGACCGGCCGTACGGCGTAATCCGACGTTCACACTCTTGACTGGTATAGACCAATCCGATTGGCTGGTCCGACCCACAGGGGAAAGCGTCGGTGCCAGCCGCCACTCCCGCCGCGCTTTGCCATCCCTCGGGTGTACGCACCCCTGCGCGTCGAGGAGTGATCGGCTTGTCGTTACGACGAATCCTGGCCGGACTGGCCACCGTCGCCGTGGCCGCGACCATCGCGGTCGTGGCCCCCGCGACGGCCAACGCGGCCACCTGCGCCGCCGCCTACAGCGCCACCCAGGTCTACACCGGCGGCATGTCCGCCTCGTACAACAGTCACAACTGGCAGGCCAAGTGGTGGACCCAGGGTGAGGCGCCGAGCACCGGCGGCACCGGTGTCTGGGCCGACCAGGGCGCCTGTACCGGCGGATCGGGCGGCGGTGGCGGCGGCACCACCTGCAGCTATCCCGACTGGGTCGCCGGCGCCAACTACGTCACCGGCAACATCGTGCGCTACCCGGCCAACGGCCAGTACTACCAGGCCACGCACGACAACCCGGGTTACGACCCGACCATCAGCACCTGGTTCTGGTCGCCGTTCTCCTGCACCGGCGGGGGCGGTGGCGGCGGTGGTGGCACCGGCGCGTTCCCGGTGAGCGAGACCCAGTTCAACCAGATGTTCCCGAGCCGCAACTCCTTCTACACCTACGCCGGCCTGACCGCGGCGATCGGCAAGTTCCCGGCCTTCGCCAACACCGGCAGCGACACCGTGAAGAAGCAGGAGGCCGCGGCCTTCCTGGCCAACGTGAGCCACGAGACCGGCCACCTGGTCTACGTGACCGAGATCGACAAGTCGGGCAACTACTGCGACACCAGCCAGTCCTACGGCTGCCCGGCCGGCACGTACGCCTACTACGGCCGCGGCCCGTTGCAGCTGAGCTGGAACTTCAACTACTACGCCGCGGGCAACTACCTGGGCCTGAACCTGCTGGGCAACCCGTACCTGGTGGAGCAGGACCCGTCGGTGGCCTGGATGACCGGCCTCTGGTACTGGTTCACCGGCACCGGAGCGGGCGGCGTCACGTCGCACAACGCCATGGTCAACGGCAATGGCTTCGGCGCGACCATCCGGGCCATCAACGGCGGCCTCGAGTGCGACGGCCACAACCCGGCGCAGATGCAGGACCGGGTCAACCTGTACCAGCAGTACGCCTCGATGCTGGGCGTCTCACCCGGCGGCAACCTGACCTGCTGAGGCTTCTCCGATGCGGTGAAGGGGGCTTTCCTACACTCCAAGTGTAGGAAAGCCCCCTTCACGTCGTCAGGGATCAGGCGGCGGCGGGCTCTGGTTCCGCGGGTTCGGGGGCGGCCGGGCGCTTGCGGGTGAGGATCAGGCGGATCAGGCCGATCACCACGGTGGCGATGGTCACACCGGCCTGCACCATGAAGTTGTTCACCAGTGGGCCGCCGATGGTCAGCGCCTGGCTGACCATGCCGGAACCCAGCCCGTTGCCGCTGAGCAGCACCGCCACCGGCGAGGCGGCGAACAGCAGGATCAGCGGCGGCTGCACCATCGGGCCGAACAGGTTGCGCCGCCGCACCAGCAGCACGGCCAGCACGCAACCGCCCGCATACGCGGCCTGGAACGGCAGGCCGAGGCCGCGGTTGAAGGTCAGGTCCGCGTAGGCGCCGGCCGCGGTCGTCACCAGTGGCAGCAGGATCGCCGCCCACCAGGGCAGTCCCCACGGCCGTGCGGTCGTCGTCTCGGTTTCCATGCTCCCTCTTCACATCGTCCCGTTCAGGGTAGTGACGCCGTGGGTATGCCCGTGGTTGCGTCCCAGAGGCATGTCGGGCAGGACACATGCAACCGGATCGGGGGCGCCGGCGTCTGCCGTGATGGGGGAGTACGAAGCCGGGGAGGAACAGTGCGCTCAGTCAGACCCGCCGTGGTCACGGGCCGAACCGTGGTCGCGCTGGCCTCGGTCGCCGTGATCGGCCTGTCCGGCTACGGCTGGAGCCTGCTCAGCCAGGCCCAGGAGCACCTCACCACCGACAACGTGATCGAGCACCACACGCCGCCGGCCGCGCCGGCCACCATCCAGCACCAGGACGGGCAGGACACCAACTTCCTGCTGGTCGGCATCGACAGCCGCACCGACGTGCACGGCAACCCGCTGCCGCCGGACGTGCTGGCCTCGCTGCACGCCGGCCCGGACGACCACTTCCTGAACACCGACACGCTGATCGTGGTGCACGTGCCGGGCGACGGCGGCAAGGCGTCGGCCGTGTCCATCCCGCGCGACTCGTACGTGGACATCGTCGGCGACACCGACTACGGCAAGCACAAGATCAACTCGGCCTACTCGATCGGCATGAACGACCACGGCGGCTCGCAGACCGAGGGCCGCAAGACGCTGATCAAGACGGTGGAGAAGTTCACCGGCGTCACCATCGACCACTACGCCGAGATCAACCTGTACGGCTTCGACCTGATCAGCCAGGCGCTGGGCGGCGTGCCGGTGTGCCTGAACCACGCGGTCGACGACAGCCAGTACTCCGGCGCGGTCTTCCCGGCCGGCCAGCAGAGCCTGTCCGGCGTGCAGGCGCTGCAGTTCGTGCGCCAGCGGCACGGGTTGGACAACGGCGACATCGACCGCGAACGCCGTCAGCAGGCGTTCCTGGCCTCGGCCGTGCACCAGCTCTTATCCGTCGGCACGCTGACCAGCCCCAGCAAGCTCAACGACATCATCACCGCCATGCAGAACTCCATCGTGCTGGACCAGGACTGGGACCTGTTGCAGTTCGCCCAGCAGGTGCAGGGCATCTCCGGCGGCAACATCACCTTCGACACCATCCCGATCGTCAACATCACCTACTGGACGCCGACCGACGGCGACGCCGTGCAGGTCGATCCCGAGCAGGTGCAGGCGTTCGTGGCGGCCAAGTTCGCCGACGCCTCGGCCACGCCGCCGGCATCGTCCACAACGGACACTCCGCCCTCGTCGCCGACGGGCAAGGCGGCCGCCGACGGCAGCCGCAAGTCGCCGATCGTGGCCGACACGACGACCACCGACACCACGACCACCGAGCCGTCGATCACGGCGAGCGGCGTGACCTGCGTGAACTGAGCTCGGCGAACACGTCGAGCAGGCCGGCGTCGTCCACCGACCGCGGGTCGACGACGTCCTTGATCGCGGCGCCCTGGAGCAGCCGCTTGACCGGGACCTCCAGCTTCTTGCCGGTCCTGGTGTGCGGAATTCCCCGCACCGCAATGATGTCGTCCGGCACGTGCCGGGGCGAGGCGTCCCTGCGGATGGCTGCCCCGATCCGGTCCTGGAGCTCGTCGGTGAGCTCGGCGCCGTCCCTGAGCACGACGAACAGCGGCATCCAGTAGCCGCCGCCCGGCTGCTCGGCCCCGATCACCAGCGACTCGGTGATCTCCGGCAGCGTCTCGACCACGGCGTAGATGTCGGCGCTGCCCATCCGGATCCCGTTGCGGTTCAGCGTGGCGTCCGATCGCCCGTGCACCACCACGGTGCCCCGCCCGGTGATCGTGATCCAGTCGCCGTGCCGCCACACCCCGGGGTAGACGTCGAAGTAGGCGTCACGGTAGCGGCGGTCGTCGGGATCGTCCCAGAAGGATAGTGGCATCGACGGCATCGGCTTGGTGACAACGAGTTCGCCGACCTCGTCGACGACGGGATGGCCGTTGGCGTCCCAGGCTTCTAGGGCGACGCCCAGGCAGGGCACCGACATCTCGCCGGCCCAGATCGGGACCGTCGGCACCGCACCGGCGAAGGCGCTGACCACGTCCGTGCCGCCGCTGGTGGCCGCCAGGGCGATGTGCTGGCCCAATTCCGTTGCCACCCAACTATATGCGGCCGCCGGCACGACGGATCCGGTGGCGCCCAACGTACGCAGCCTGGGCAGCTCCGGGTGTACGCCGGCCTTCTCGGACGCCTGGAGATACGCGGGGCTGGTGCCGAGGACCGTGACATGGAGCCGTGCGGCCAGGTCCCACAGCGCACCCGGCGTCGGGAAGCCGGGATTGCCGTCGTGGCAGACGATCGTCGAGCCGACGAGCAGGCCCGCCACCTGGAAGTTCCACATCATCCAGCTCGGTGACGTGTACCAGAAGAAGGTGTCGTCCGGCCGGAGATCCAGGTGCAGGGACAGCTGTTTGACGTGCTCCAGCACCACACCGCCGTGGCCGTGCACGATGCCCTTGGGCTTGCCGGTGGTGCCGGAGGAGAACAGCACCCACAGCGGGTGGTCGAAGGGGACCGGCTCGACGGTCAGCTCGTGGTCGCCGTCGACCGACCACGGCATGGTGCCCGGCAAGGGGTCCAGCCCCAGGCGAGGCACCACGATGGTGGCTTCCAGCGTCGGGATCTCCCGGCGTATCAAGGAGATCGCCTCGCGGCGGTCCTGCGGTCGGCCGTTGTAGCCGTAGCCGTCGGCGGTGATCAGCACCTTCGGCGACAGCTGGCCGAGGCGGGCCACCGCGGCCGGGGCCGAGTAGTCCTGCCCGCAAGAAGACCAGAGCGCCCCGAGACCGGCCGTGGCCAGGAACGCCACTACCGCCTCGGCGATGTTCGGCAGGTAGCCGACGACCCGGTCGCCCTGGCCGACGCCCAGGGCTTGCAGGGTGTGCTGCAGTGCCGCGACCTGACGGCGCAGCTCGGTCCAGGTGAGCCGCCGGGTGGGTCCGGACTCCGGCTCGTCGATCACCGCGATGCCGGCCCTGACGTGCCGGAACACCTGATCCACGTAGTTCAGCGTGCTCCCGGTGAACCAGCGCGCGCCGGGCATCTCGGCCGCGGCCAGCACCTCGTCGTACGGGGTGGCGATGATCTCGAAGTACTCCCACAGGGAGCCCCAGAACCGCGCCGGCTCCGCCACCGACCACGCGTGCAGCGCCGCGTAGTCGGGCAGGTCCGGGTAGGCGTGCGCGGACAGCCACAGCCGGTAGCGTTCGACGTTGCACCCGTCGACGACAGGCTGGCTCGGAATCCAGACGGGCCCTGTCATAGTGGTGATCAGCGTACTTCTGACAGCATCGACAGAGCTCGGGGTCCGGCGATGAGCAACCAATGCGCGAATCCGTCACTCGAGGCCGAGGGCGTCGCCGTCGACGGCGTCCGGCTGCTCGAGGCGCGGGCCGTGCCGCTCGGCGGCGTGCGGGCGATCAAGGTCGACCGCCTGCTGCCGCACCGCACGCTGCCCACCGTCGGCGCCTGGTGCTTCCTGGACCGGTTCGGGCCGCAGCACGACGACATGACCGTGCTGCCCCATCCGCACACCGGCCTGCAGACCGTGACCTGGCCCTTCGCCGGCGAGGTCCGGCACCGCGACAGCCTCGGCAGCGACGTGCTGATCAAGCCCGGGCAGCTCAACCTGATGACCGCCGGCCGGGGCATCTCGCACTCCGAGTTCTCCCTCGGCGACCGGCCCCTGCTCGACGGCCTCCAGCTGTGGCTGGCCCTGCCGGCCTCGGCCGACGCCGTCGCCCCGTCCTTCGAACAGCACGCCGACCTGCCGGTCTTCGCCGAGCGCAGCCTCCGGGCGCGGGTGCTCATCGGCTCCATCGGCGACGTCACGTCACCGGCCACCACCTACAGCCCCCTGGTCGGGGCCGACTTCTCGCTCGCCCCGGGTGACACCGCCACCGTGCCGCTGCGGGGCGACTTCGAGCACGCTCTGGTCGTCGTCGAGGGGTCTCTTTCGGCTTTGGGCCACGACCTGCCGTCCGGGCCGATGCTCTACCTCGGCGCCAATCGCGACCACGTCACCGTGACGAGTGATCGTGGCGCCCGGGCCATCCTGCTCGGCGGCGCGCCCTACGAGGACGACCTCGTCATGTGGTGGAACTTCGTCGGCCGCAACCACGACGACATCGCCTCGGCGCGGCAGGAGTGGGAGACCGGCGACCGCTTCGGCACCGTCAACGGCCACGCCGGCGCCCGCATCCCCGCCCCGCCCCTGCCGGGCGTCCGTCTGACCCCACGCCACCGCCACTGAACTCGGGAGTGTTTTTCGCCGACGTGGTGTCCACGGGCGGGGGTGGGCGTTCGTCCTTAGGGTGTCGGTCGGCGGACAGAGCCGGCCCGCACCACTCGGGAGCAACCATGACCACGTACCTCGCCATGATCTACACACCCGAAATGGACTGGGACCAGTCCAAGCCCGCCGAGATGAGCGGGGAGTACGCCGAGTTCAACAAGGCCGCGGCGGCCGTGCTCCGCGGCGGCAACGCCCTGTACCCGAGCACGACCGCGACGACGGTGCGCGTGAGCGGCGGCAAGGGCGGCGACGTGCTGACCACCGACGGCCCGTACGCCGAGACCAAGGAGGTCCTGACCGGCTACTACGTGCTGGAGTGCGCCGATCTGGAGGAGGCCGTGAAGGTCGCGGCGCAGATCCCGGCGGCCTGGAACGGCGGGTCCGTCGAGGTCCGCCCGATCGTCCAGTTCTCGTGAGCTCCGCCGGTGACGCGGTCGCACGGCTGATACGCGAGGAACGGGCCCGCGTGCTGGCCACGCTGATCCGCGTCACCGGCAGCGTCGACCTGGCCGAGGACGCCACCCAGGACGCGGTGGTCCGGGCGCTGGAGACCTGGCCGCGCGACGGCGTGCCGGCCAATCCGCGGGCCTGGCTGCTGGTCACGGCCAAGCGGCAGGCCATCGACCACATCCGCCGCGAGGGCCGGCGACCGGACAAGGAGGCGGCCGCGATGGAGCCTCCCGTGGACGAGCCGCCGGAAGAGGTCCGGGACGACCTGCTGCGGCTGGTCTTCACCTGCTGCCACCCGTTCCTGTCCCTGGACGCGCAGGTCGCGCTGGCCCTGCGCACGCTGGCCGGACTGTCCACGGCCGAGGTGGCGCGGGGCCTGCTGGTGCCCGAGGCGACCATGGCCAAGCGGCTGGTCCGGGCCAAGCAGAAGATCGCCAACGCCGGCATTCCGTACCGGGTGCCGGCGGCCGACGAGCTGCCGGACCGGCTGGCCGGCGTGGCCACCACGGTTTACCTGATCTTCAACGAGGGCTACGACGGCCGGCCCGAGCTCGCGGCCGAGGCGATCCGGCTGGGCCGGGTGCTGGCCGAGCTGATGCCCGACGAGCCGACCGTGCTGGGCCTGCTGGCGTTGATGCTGTTGCAGGAATCCCGTCGGGCGGCCCGGGCCGGCGCCGTGCTGCTGGCCGATCAGGATCGGTCGCTCTGGGACGTTGCCGCGATCAAGGAGGGCGTCGAGCTGGTCGGCGTCGCGTTGCGGCGGACTCCCGATCAACCCGATCGGTATGCCGTGCAGGCCGCGATCGCCGCCTGTCACGCGTTGTCGCCGTCGTACGCGGAGACCAACTGGGCGGCGGTCGTGTCTTGGTACGACGTGCTGCTGACCGTGTACGACACCCCGGTGGTCCGGCTCAACCGGGCCGCCGCGGTGGCCGAACGGGACGGGCCCGCGGCCGGGTTGGCGCTGGTGGACGCGATCACCGACCTGAAGACGTACCCGTGGTGGCACGCCAGTCGGGCCGAGCTGCTGAACCGCTTGGGGGACAAGGATTCCGCCCGTGCCGCCTTCGATTCGGCGGTCGCCGCCGGCATCAACGCGCCGGCGGCCGAGCACCTGCGCCGGCGGATATTCTCTTGACGGTTTGAGCGCGCCGCTGCCATTTTTGTCGCATCATGTTGAGCTGACACCTGTTACCCCAGGCCCGCGTCCGCGGCGTTCATCGCCCGGCGGGCAGGTCCGCATG
>DASWRQ010000429.1:0-4029 GCA_036403095.1 Kutzneria sp.
GGGAGTCGGGGCTGCCGCCGGTGCGGCTGCACGACCTGCGGCACGGCGCCGCGAGCCTCGCCCACTGCGCGGGCGTCGATCTCAAGACGGTGCAGGCGCAGCTTGGGCACAGCAGCATCGTGCTGACCGCCGACACCTACACCAGTGTCCTGACCGATTTGCTCGCGTACGCGGCGGAGGCCACCGCTCGGCTCGTGCTCGCTGTTGCGGCGCGCAACCCGGGCCGTCGGCATCGCCGCAATGATCTTCCGCGGAAATCCGCTGCACCCGTCGAGATCGCCACCGTGGAACGGCCCGTGAGCAGGCCGTCCGGCCGCACCAAGGGCGGCAAGCGGGGACGCCCACATACGTCCCACCGACGTCCCACAAAGATCAAGGGCGTATAGCCGGTCAGCTATACGCCCTGGTCACTGCTGTGCGCCGCGTAGGACTTGAACCTACAACCCGCGGATTAAGAGTCCGCTGCTCTGCCAATTGAGCTAGCGGCGCTCGCTGGCAACGACGGAAACGTTAGCACGCACCCGAGGGATCCCAGAAATCCACCCCCCAAGATCACCAAGGGTGAATCAACCGGCGGGGCGACTCCTAACCTTGCATCCATGGGGCAAGATGTCCCCGCAAACTCAAGAACGGGGCTAGGGATGGTCAGCATGCGTCGCTCGCTGGTGGCGGTTGTGGCGATGGCGGTGATCGCGCCGCTGGCGCTCTCCGCGTGCGACAGCAAGAACGGCAGGAACAGCGCGGCGGCCGCCCCGCCGCCGGGCGATCGGGCCGAAAATGCCACGACCGCCCCGCCGGTCGCTCCGGTCTCGCTGAGCATCACCCCGGCCGCCGGTAAGAAGGATGTGCCGGTGAGTGCCGAGATCGGCCTCAAGCTCGCCAACGGCAAGATCAGCTCGGTCACGGTCAAGGGGAGCGACGGCAAAGCCGTCGGGGGAGCGCTCCGCGACGACAGTTCCAGCTGGGTGCCGGCCAAGCCTCTGAAGACCAAAGAGAAGTACGCGGTGACGGTCGTCGCCGCCGGCCCCTCCGGCGATTCGAAGACCGTGACCACCTCGTTCACCACCATGGGTTCCCCGGCGCACAAGACCGGCACCGGCCTCTATCTGTTCGATGACCACACGTACGGCGTGGCCATGCCGGTGGTCGTCGAGTTCAGCCCCGGCATCAAGAAGGCCGACCGCGCCGCCGTACAGAAGCGGTTGTTCGTCACGACCCAGCCGGCGCAGCCCGGCGTCTGGGCGTGGACCTCGACCGGCACCCAGGCCTACTACCGTGCGCCGAAGTTCTGGCAGCCCGGCACCAAACTCACCGTCCGGGCCGCGCTGGGCGGCCTGCCCACCGGGTCGGGGCGTTACGGCGACCGTGATCGGTCGGCCAATGCCAAGATCGGGCGCGACCTCGAGATGAAGGTCGACAACGCCAGCAAGAAGATGACCGTGGTGCAGGAGGGCAAGGTGTTGCGCACGATCCCGGTGAGCCTGGGCCGGCCGAGCAAGCCGTCGGCCAGCGGCACGATGGTCGTGATGGACAAGCTGGCGTCGACCGTCTTCGACACCACCGACACCGACGGCGCCGCGGGTTATCGTACGCAGATCGAGTTCGCGCAGCGGCTGACCTGGAGCGGGCAGTACATTCACTCCGCCCCGTGGTCGACCGGCGCGCAGGGCCACACCAACGTGTCCCACGGATGCGTCAACGTGTCGCCGTCCAACGCGAAGTGGCTGTTCGACAAGACGCTGATCGGCGACCCGGTGGTCGTCAAGGGCACGGGCGACAAGCTTGAGTACGGCGACGGCTGGACCCCGTGGAACGTCAGCTGGACCGACTTCGTCAAGGGCAGCGCGCTTCCCGTACCGGCCGACCTGGCATAAGCGGGTAACCACTCCGAGCGATACCTAAATACCCCAAATCGGATAGACGGACCGCGGCACGAAACCGGGATTGGTGCCCGGGCGTGTGTCAAGCATGATTGGCGGGCCGAGACGACGAGGCCGTGAGGGGACGATGAACAGCATTGTGGTGCGGCGACCGTGGCGGACGGCCGGGGTCGCGCTGATGGTGGGCACGGTGCTGCTCGCCTCCGGTTGTGGCCACGGTGACAAGGCGCTGTCCGGGCCGGGTGGCGGCGCCTCCTCGCAGCCCGCCGGTTCGCAGAACGGCGGCCAGGCGGCGCCGACCCCGAGCACGGTCGCGGTGGTCGAACCGAAGGCCGACGCCACCGGCGTCCGGGCGGTCACCCCGATCAGATACTCGTCGGAAGACCCGGAGAACACGACCGTCAAGGTCACCGACTCCAAGGGCAACGAGGTCAAGGGCACCCTGGACAAGGATGCCAAGACCTTCACCCCGGCCAAGGCGCTGTCCTACGACACGAAGTACACCGTGACCGTCAACGGCACCGCCACCGACGGCAAGGGCGGCACGAGCAGCAGCGCCTTCACCACGATGAAGGCACCCACCAAGGTCATCCGGGCGACGAGCTTCCTCGGCGACGGCACGACGGTCGGCGTCGGCATGCCGCTGATCGTCAAGTTCAACCGCGCGATCCCGGCGAGCTACCGCGACGACGTCGAGCGCCGCATGGTGGTCACCGCGACGCCGGCCCAGGAGGGCACCTGGCACTGGATCAGCTCGACCGAGATCCACTTCCGGCCCCAGGTCTACTGGAAGGCCAACTCGAAGGTCTTCTACCGGGTGTCGCTGGCCGGCGTCCCGCTGGGCAACGGCTATTACGGCAAGACCGACCTGACCGTCGACATCAAGGTCGGCCGGTCGCTCATCATGACGGTCTCCAACAAGACCAAGCAGATGACGGTCACCGAGAACGGCAAGGTCATCAAGAAGCTGCCGGTGAGCCTGGGCAAGCCGAGCACGCCGTCCTCGAGCGGCACGATGGTCGTGATCGAGAAGAAGCGCCACACGGTTTTCGACACGACCGACACCGACCCGGTCAACGGCTACAAGACCCCGATCGACTACGCGCAGCGCATCACGTGGAGCGGCCAGTTCGTCCACGCCGCGCCCTGGTCCGAGGGCAAACAGGGCCACACCAACGTCTCGCACGGCTGCGTCAACGTCTCCGAGAACATGGGCGCGTGGCTCTTCGCCCGCACCATGATCGGCGACGTGATCAAGGTCAGCGGCACCGAGGAGAAGCTGAAGAACGGCAACGGCTGGACCGACTGGAACCAGAGCTACTCGGAATACAAGAAGGGCAGCTACCTCTAAGAACCACGTCGGAGGGGCCCGGTCGGTTTCCGACCGGGCCCCTTTCCGTACGCCGTGAGCCCGGCCCGCCGTAATCTGACCAAATGCCGCAGAACCGCCGCTGGCTCCCGTTGGCCGCGACTCTCCTGTCCCTGGCCGGCTGCGGACACTCGAATCCGGCACCCCAGGTGTCCCCGGCCGCCCCGCCGGCAGCAACCTCCGCGGCCGCCGAGCCACCGGTCCCGCCGAGCGTCCCCACCGCGGAGGCCTCGGGTGCCCTGCCCGGCACCCGCACGTGCGCCGACCTGAACACGGCCATCAGCCAGGCCACCCTCATGGAACCGGGCGTGGTGGACCGCATAGTCGCCGCGTCATCGACGGCCGATGCCCCGGTGGCCGACGCGGCCCAGCGGCTGTCGGCCGCCTATGCCAAGGCGACCACTTCGAAGGGCACCTCCCAAGAGCCGGATGCCGTGGCCGCGGTGAGCGCCGCGGCAGCCGACATGGCCGGTGTCTGCGCCGAGAGCGGCCTCGAAAGCGCCGGCTAGTTCCGCACCGTCGAGCTGCCCCACCTGGTCCGGCCGCTGACCCACCTTGGATCGGACCGGCCCGGCGGCGACTTCGTAACGGGCACATCGGCGTTCCTTTTGGGCGTCTTTTCGCCTGGCGTGAATCATGGTCAGCCAACTTGACCAGCCATAACGTCGATCCGTGGTCGGAGCCCGAACGGGGCATGCTCCGGCGTGAACACGACGCGCTACCGGCCGGTAACTCCGGAGAACCAAACGGACGTAAAGGATCGTACCTCGCAATTTTCGG
>DASWRQ010000430.1:0-21567 GCA_036403095.1 Kutzneria sp.
GGCTGTGGGTTATCTTCATAGTGTTTCGGTGGTGTTAGCGGAGGGGAAACGCCCGGTCCCATTCCGAACCCGGAAGCTAAGCCCTCCAGCGCCGATGGTACTGCACTCGTGAGGGTGTGGGAGAGTAGGACGCCGCCGGACAAAATTTGCCCGATGTGGGTCGAGTTGAGCGAACAACGCTCCTCGACCCGCATCGGGCCTTTTTACGTTGTACCTTGTTGCCCGTGTCCACACCGCTGCTCGTGATCGACGCCGCCAATGTCGTCGGCTCCGTCCCCGACGGCTGGTGGCGTGACCGCGCCGGCGCCACCACCCGCCTCCGCGACTCCCTCACCGATCTCGCCGCCACAGGCCTCCCCGAGACCGGCTCCCCCATCGACGTCATCCTCGTCGTCGAGGGCAAGGCCCGCTCCGTCATCAGCTCCCCCACTGTCGACGTGCGAGCGGCTACCGGAAGCGGTGACGACCTGATCGTCGAACTTGCCCGCACCGAAGGCGAGGGACGGCCATGCTTTGTGGTGACCGCGGACCGAGGACTCCGCGACCGGCTCACCGAACTCGGCGTACAGCTGCTCGGCCCACGATCGGTGAGGCAACGCTGACCGTGGAGGTCGTCGGTGACCGGATGGATCCTGTCGTGGAACCCCCGACAGTTCGATCTCGACCGGCTGCGCGCTGACGGCAACCAGCTCGACGCCTGGTCAAGCAGAACAACGACCTGGCCGGCGCCAGCATCATCCGACAGTCGTTCGCGGGCAATCCGCACCGACTCGACGACCGCCAGTGGCAAGCCCTGGAACGGTTGATCGACGGTGATGACAGCTCGGTGTCAGCGTTCGACGAGGCCAAAGCGGTAGATGAGGTCACTGTCGTCGACAGCAGCGACAGCTCGTCATCCGTGGTCGACGACACCGGGATCGACGACATCGCCGCCTTGCTGGTGCCGCACATCAGTGGTGAGTCGGCGGACGGCCCGGACCTGCTCGGGATCACGCCCGACGCCACCGCGTTGGCCAGTGTGCTGGCGTGGCGGGAATTGGCGCTCCCGCTGGCAGTTGGCCTGTACGGCGAGTGGGGCAGCGGCAAGACGTTTTTCATGTGCACCGTCGAACGAGCCGTGGACGACCAGGCGGCGAAGGCCGAGGCGGATCGGCAAGTTGGTGCGGCGCAGTGGGAGGTCGAGAAGGTCGAACGGGCGCGCGACGCCGTGAAAGTCCGGCAGGACTCGACTCCCGACGCTGACGGGATCCGCCCGAGCGACATCCTCGACGAGGTCAAGAACGACGGGGAAGTACAGAAGCGGCTGCTGGCGCTGTTCACCGAGCTGGGGTTGCTCCAGGGGGTGAGCAGCTTCCGAGACCTGGTCGCAGAAGCCAGCAATATCAGGGAGATTGCCGGCGAGGCCGCGACCCTGGCTACAGTGCGGGCCGGACGACGTTGGTGGACCTCTCCCCTGGCGGCTGGCGTGTTCGCCGCTGCCCTGGCCGCCGTGATTTGTATGCTCATCGGCATCGTGCTCGACGTCGTCGGAAACGGCGACTTCGACATGGTCATCGGCGTGGTCACGGAGATCGCGACGATCGGTTCGGCAGTGGCAGCCTGGCTGAGCAGGAAGACCGCGGTGGTCCGCGAGGTGCTCAAGGTCGCGAACAGCCTGGAACACAAGGCCAACGCCCGGCTGCAAGAGGTGGAAGGCGCACGGGCGCGTGAGCTCGGCGCGGCGGAGACTGCGCTCAACGAAGCCAAAGTCGCACTGGACGAGGCCCGCCGGCGACAAGCGCGCCTTGACGCCGTGGCCGTCGCCGCCAGGGCGGAACTGGCCGAGCTGTCCGGGCCGCAACGCCTCGTGCGCTACATCGAAGAACGGGCCGGCAGCGAGGACTACTCACGTCACCTGGGCATCCTGGCCACGGCGCACCGAGACCTGCGCGAACTCGAACGCCGGCTGGCCGATGCCCGGGCTGCCGGCAAGAGCACGATCGAACGCATCGTGCTGTACATCGACGATCTCGACCGATGCTCGCCGCGCAAGGTCGTCCAGGTGCTCGAGACCGTGCACCTGTTGTTGGCCCTGCCATTGTTCGCGGTGGTGGTCGGCGTCGATCCGCGTTGGCTGTGCCGCTCGCTGCTGGTCGCGCATCCCGATCTGGTCGCCGACCCCCACGACTACCTCGACAAGATCTTCCAGTTCACGTTCACCATGCCGGTGATGAGTGCGGAGACCTGCGCGGAGTACCTCGTCGCCGCGGCCGGGCCGGCGCCGAAGCGAGTGGCGCCGAGGCCGGCGCTCACGGATCAGCCGAGCGAACATCGTCTCGGCGTTGTCGAGGACGAGTCGGTCAGCGCGACCCAGTTGGCCGCGGCGATAGCCCTGGACGAGCGCGACCGAAACCTGTTGCCCCTGGTGGCCCCGTTGGTCCGGTCCTCGCCGCGACGGGCCAAGCAATTCGGCAACGTGCACCGGCTGGTCAAGGCCCGGGCCTACGCCGACGTGGAAGGGCGGACGCTGTTGGACGGCGACGACCAGGAGACCAGCCTGCGGTACCTGATGCTCGCGTTGGCGATCGCGCTCGGCCTGCCCGGACCGCGGCCCGGCTCGACGATCTGGCCGACATCGCGGAGACCGTCGGTGAGTGGCTGTCCACTGTCGCCACCGACGAGGAAGCGGAGCGCGTGCGCGAGTTCCTCCCCCGCTGCGGACCGCTGGCCGAACTCGATCCGCGGCGCCTGCACCCGTGGATCGACCTGGTGCGTCCCTTCACGCCGCCGCGGTCCAGCTGACCGCGCTCACATGATGGACCGTGGAACACCGGCCGGCCCGGCTGGTGTTGACTCAGCATGTGACCACTGCGAAGCGTCGTGCCCGGGTCCGCGCCCCCGAACTGGTGGGACGTGGGTGGCTGAACACCGGGGACAAGGCCATCACGCTGGCGGAGCTGCGGGGCCGCATCACGCTGCTGGACTTCTGGACCTTCTGCTGCATCAACTGCCTGCACGTGCTGGACGAGCTGCGGCCGCTGGAGGCGGAGTTCGCGGACGTGCTGGTGACGATCGGTGTGCACTCGCCGAAGTTCGTGCACGAGGCCGGTCCGGACGCGCTCAAGGCGGCGGTGGAGCGGTACGAGGTGCACCACCCGGTGCTGGACGACCCCAACCTGACGACGTGGCAGAACTACGCGGTGAAGGCGTGGCCGACGCTGGTCCTGGTCGATCCGGAGGGTTACGTGGTGCACGTGGCGGCGGGCGAAGGACATGTGGAGGCGCTGCGCAGGATCATCGCGGAGCTGATCGACGAGCACGAGGCGAAGGGGACGCTGCGCCGCGGGGACGGCCCGTATGTGCCGCCGCGGCAGCAGGAGACCGAGCTGAGGTTCCCGGCGAAGATCGCGGTGACGGACCGGAACACGTTGCTGGTGACGGATTCGGCGCATCACAGCGTGGTGGAGCTGGCGGCCGACGGCGAGACGGTCATCCGGCGCATCGGCACGGGTGAGCGTGGACGGCAGGACGGCGGCCCGGACGACGCCACCTTCGCGGAGCCGTCGGGGATCACGGTGCTGCCCAAGGAAATCGCGGCCGAGGTCGGCTACGACGTGGTGGTGGCGGACACGGTCAACCACCTGCTGCGCGGCGTCGAGCTGAGCACGGGCAACGTCACGACGGTCGCCGGCACGGGCGAACAGTGGCGCATGGGCGACACGGACGGCCCGGCGGACAAGATCGACCTGACGAGCCCGTGGGACGTGGCCTGGTGGGCCCCGGCCAACGGTGTTGTTGTTGCCATGTCGGGGAATCACACGCTGAGCTTGTTCGATCCGATCGCCAGGACGGTCAGCCGCTTCGCCGGCACGACGGTGGAGGGCCTGAAGGACGGCCCGGCACTGGAAGCGTTCTTCGCCCAGACGTCCGGCCTGGCCGCGGACGGGGACAAGCTGTGGCTGGCGGACTCGGAAACCTCGGCGCTGCGGTGGATCGACCGCGATCTCCAGGTGCACACCGCGGTGGGACAAGGACTTTTCGACTTCGGCCACCGCGACGGCCCGGCGGACCAGGCCCTGCTGCAACATCCGCTCGGCGTCGCGGTGCTGCCCGACGGCAGCGTGGCCATTGCCGACACCTACAACTCGGCGATTCGGCGCTACGAACCGGAAAGCGGCGAGGTGTCGACGCTCGCCACCGACGTCGCCGAGCCGTCCGGCGCGGCCATTGTGGACGGTGAGCTGGTGATCGTGGCCTCCGCGGCGCACCGGCTGGAGCGCCCGGTGCCGCCGGGGGTGTCGGCCCGCCTGGTCGCCGGCGACGCGCACCAGGTCCGCCGGCCGCCGTCGGAGATCGGCGTCGGCGAGCTCGAACTGGCCGTGGTGTTCACGCCGCCGCCGGGCCAGAAACTGGACGACCGCTACGGCCCCTCCACCCGCCTGGAGATCACCTCGTCGCCGCCGGAGCTGATCGCCGCCGGCGCGGGCGAATCCACCGACCTGACAAGGAAGTTGACCATCGCGGCCGGCTTCGCCGAGGGCGTCCTGCACGTCGTCGCACAGGCCGCCAGCTGCGACGACGGCCCCGGCGTCGAGCACCCCGTCTGCCGGCTGACCAGGCAGGACTGGGGCGTGCCGGTGCGCGTCCGCACCGACGGCCCGCGGCGGCTGGCGCTGGTCATGGGCGGGGTCGACGACCAGGCGACGTAGGATTGCCCCGTGGCAGAGTCAAAGCTCCAGATCCAGATGCTGCACGACCGGGTGCTGGTGAAGATTTCGCCGGAGGACGGTGAGCGCCGCAGCAGCGGCGGCATCGTCATCCCGGCCACCGCCCAGGTCGCCAAGCGGCTCGCCTGGGGCGACGTGCTGGGCGTCGGCGGGCACGTGCGCAACGTCAAGGTCGGCGACCGGGTGCTGTTCAACCCGGAGGACCAGCTCGAGGTCGAGGTGCAGGCCCAGACCTACACCGTCATGCGCGAGCGCGACATCCACGCCATCGCCAACGAACAGACCGACCAGGGCACCGGCCTGTACCTCTAGCTGCCCTCGCCGTTGCCCTTGGCCCGGCGCCGCTGCTCCTCGGCGCGCTCGCGGCAGCGCCGCAGGAACTCGGCGTCGTCGTCCGGGTTGCCCGCCACGTGCCGACCGGGCCGGTCGTACTCCGGGAACCGGGACCGGCTCCGCGCCGGGTAGGTCCCGAACCGAGGCTTGCCCACGGCCAGCCACAGGATCGATCCGACCAGCGGCAGCAGCAGGACAACCAGCAGCCACAGCAGCTTGGGCAGGTGCCGGCACACCGACTCGTCGGTGACGATCACGTCGACCAGACAGAAGATCCACAGACAGAAGACCGCGACACCCACGGCGCCGTCGAAGTAGAGCACCGCTACCACTCCCCCTGATGTTTTCCGACGACGCAGATACTGGCACGAACCCCTGACAATCCGTGCGTGACTTGCCAAACCGGGCAGCGCAGGGGCTCGCATCCTCCCAGGTTGATCTTGTTGTGTCCGGCGGTTTTCGGTGGGTTGTGTCACGGCTTTCCCGGTAACGCCGGGCAGTCCCCGCTGCGACCCTTTGGGTGGACGTACTCACGTTTCTCGAAGGGGGGAACCCGTGAAGGGTTCTTGGTTGATGAAACGCGCCCTCAGCGTGGTGGTGCTGGCGGCCGCCGGCGTCGGCGTGCTCGGCGTGGCCCAGGCCGGCGCCCTGCCGGTCACCACCGGCTCGCTGGCCTTCTCCGGCGACCCGGGCGACTGGATCAGCGGCGGCGACTCGTACTCGTACTCGACCGCCAACAACGACACGCTCACCGTGTACGGCTCCGAGGACAACGGCGGACTGGACGTTTCCGTGCGGGGCAAGAACAGCGACAACTGGGACCTGCACCTGCAGGCCCCGTCCGGCCAGGCGCTGAAGGCCGGCACCTACGACGGCGCCACTCGGTGGCCGTTCCAGGCGCCGACCGCGCCCGGTCTCGACCTGTCCGGCAACGGCCGGGGCTGCAACACCTCGAAGGGCACCTTCACCATCCAGGACGTGGTGTTCGGCCCGCACGGCTACGTGCAGACGCTGGACGCGACGTACGAGCAGCACTGCGAGGGCGGCACCACGGCCGCTCGCGGTGAGGTGCACATCGCCAACCCGGCGCCGCCGGCCGAGCTCGGCACGCAGGTCGTGGTGGCCACCAACGGGACCGCGAGCACGCTCAACGGCAACGCCTACATCAGCGGCACCGTCACCTGCAACGAGAACAACGTGGCCGTCGGGCTGTCCGGCACGGTGACGCAGGTGGCGCACAACATCATCATCCGCGCCAACTACTCGGCCACCGTGACCTGCAAGGCCGGCCAGGCCGTGCCGTGGACGGCGACCGCCGTGCCGACCGGCACCACGCCATTCACCAAGGGCAAGGTCGAGGTGCTGACGCACTCCAGCGCCACCGACCCGGTCTACAACGTCGACGTCACCACGGACACCACGTCCGTGGTCACGCTGAAGAAGGTCTAAGCGCCGCAACACAAAGGGCCCCTCCGCGAGCGGAGGGGCCCTTTGTCGTCAGTGGACCGTCAGAACGCGGACTCGTCCACGTCCATCAGCGAGTTGTCGGTGGTCTCGGCGACCTTGCGGCGCGCGGACAGCTCCGGCAGCACGGTCTTGGCGAAGAACGACGCCACCGCGACCTTGCCCTCGTAGAACGCCTTGTCCTTGGCCGAGGGGGTGCCGGCCAGCGCGGCCAGGGCCACCTCGGCCTGGCGCAGCAGCAGCCAGCCGACGAGCACGTCGCCGGCGGACAGCAGCAGCCGCACGGTGTTCTGGCCGACCTTGTAGACGTTGCGCACGTCCTCCTGGGACGACGTGAGGTAGCCGATCATCGTGCCGAGAATGCCCTGGAGGTCCTGCAGGCCCTGGGCCAGCGCGGCCCGCTCCTCCTTGAGCCGGCCGTTGCCGCCCTCGTTGTCGAGGAACTTCTGGATCTCGTTGTTGATGAAGCCCAGCGCCTGGCCCTTGTCCCGGATGATCTTGCGGAAGAAGAAGTCCAGGGACTGGATGGCGGTCGTGCCCTCGTACAGGCTGTCGATCTTGGAGTCGCGGATGTACTGCTCGATCGGGTAGTCCTGCAGGAAGCCGGAGCCGCCGAAGGTCTGCAGCGACTGGGCCAGCTGCTCGTAGGCCCGCTCGGAGCCGACGCCCTTGACGATCGGCAGCAGCAGGTCGTTGATGCCCTCGGCCAGCTTGACGTCGCCCGTGCCGGCCAGGATCTGGTCCTGGAAGGTCGCGGTGTACAGGTACACCGAGCGCAGCCCCTCGGCGTAGGCCTTCTGCAGCATCAGGCTGCGGCGCACGTCCGGGTGGTGGGTGATGGTGACCCGCGGCGCGGTCTTGTCGGTCATCTGGGTCAGGTCGGCGCTCTGCACACGCTCCTTGGCATACGCCAGCGCGTTGAGGTAGCCGGTGGACAGCGTGGCGATGGCCTTGGTGCCGACCATCATCCGCGCGTGCTCGATGACCTGGAACATCTGCGCGATGCCATCGTGCACGTCGCCCAGCAGCCAGCCGACGGCCGGCACGCCGTGCTGGCCGAAGGTCAGCTCGCACGTGGTGGAGACCTTGAGGCCCATCTTGTGCTCGACGTTGGTCACGAAGGCGCCGTTGCGCTCGCCCAGCTCGCCCGTCTCGGTGTCGAAGTGGAACTTCGGCACCAGGAACAGGCTCAGGCCCTTGGTGCCCGGCCGCGGCTCGATGCCGGGGCCCTCGGGCCGCGCCAGCACCATGTGCATGATGTTCTCGGTCATGTCCTGGTCGCCGGAGGTGATGAAGCGCTTCACGCCGTCCAGGTGCCAGCTGCCGTCCGCCTGGAGCACGGCCTTGGTGCGGCCGACGCCCACGTCCGAGCCCGCGTCGGGCTCGGTGAGCACCATCGTGGCGCCCCAGGCGCGGTCGATGGTGATCTGCGCCCAGCGCTTCTGCTCGGCGTTGCCGTTCTTGTGCATGATCGCGGCGAAGCTGGCGCCAGCCATGTACATGAACGCGGCCGGGTTGGCGCCCAGGATCAGCTCGGCGGCGGCCCACAGCACCGACGGCGGGATGCCGAAGCCGCCCAGCTCCTCGGGCAGCGACAGGCGGTACCACTCGCCGTCCCACAGCGCCTGGTAGGACTTCTTGAACGACTCGGGCAGCGTGGCCGAGTGCGTCTTGGGGTCGAAGACCGGCGGGTTGCGGTCGGCGTCGGCGAACGAGTCCGCCAGTGGCCCGACGGCCAGGTTGTTCAGCTCGCTGAGCACGCCACGAGCCGTGTCCTCGTCGGCCTGCTCGAACGGCCCGGTGCCGAGAGTCTCCTGGACGTTGAACACCTCGAAGAGGTTGAACTCCAGGTCGCGCACGTTGCTCTTGTAGTGGCCCATGGCTTCCTTGCTCCCCTACTAGCCGGTAACAACAGGATATTACCTGCCAGTAACCCCGGCAAGGCCCTTCGCCCGGTTGTGGCCAGGGCTCAGAGCGCGGCGCGGCTGAGCGTGACCATCCGAATACCCAGGCCGACCAGCACCAGCCCGCTGACCCGGTCCATCCAACGGCGCACGATCGGGCGGCTGAGCACCCGCCGGGCCAAGCCGATCGCCAGCACCACGAGCGTGTAGTAGCTGGCCGACAGCGCCATCTGGACGGCCGCCAGCACGAACGTGTCGACCAGCGGGTTGCCGTCCGGCGGCAGGAACTGCGGCAGCAGGGCGAGATAGAGCACAGCCGCCTTGGGGTTCGTCACATTGGTCATGAAGCCGGCCCGCAGCGAGGCCAGCGGGCCGCGGCTGGCCGCCTGGTCGGCCTCGGCCAGCCGGGCCGGCTCGCGCCGTGAGCGCAGCAGCGACTGCACGCCCAGCCAGCACAGGTAGACCGCGCCGGCCACCTTCAGCACCACGAACGCGATCTCGGAGGTGCGCACCAGGGCGGTCAGCCCGAACGCCGACGCGGTGGCCCAGACCACCAGGCCCAGGGTGTTGCCGGCGACGGTGGCCAGTCCGGCGGCGCGACCGGAGCGCAGCGACTGCGTCAGCATCACGGCCAGCGAGGGGCCCGGGGCGATGATGATCAGCAGGCAGGTGACGACGAAGGCCAGGGAGATCACGGCCCCTAGTTCACCTGTCCGTGCCGGCCATGAGCAACCCGATTCGGTAGGAGATGGCCACCGCGTGTGCCCGATCACGCGCCCCCAGCTTGCGCAGCATCCCCTTGATGTGGGTTCGGACCGTCTCCACGGACACGAACAGTGCCGAGGCGACGGCCCGGTTCTCCAGGCCGTCGGCGATCAGTTGGAGCACCTCGAACTCGCGCCGGGTGAGCAGGGCGGGCGCCGGGGCCCCGTCGGTGTCGGCCGCCGCGAGCAGCGGGGCCAGCGATGGGTCGACGTAGTGACGGCTGATCGGCGTGTGGTGGATGGCCTGGAGGAACTGCGCCGGCTCGGCCTGTCTGGGCACCACGCCGCGGGTGCCCCGGCGGAACACCCGCTGGGCGAACTCCGCCGTGCAGTGGCCCTCGCGCAGGACCGTCAGCACCACCAGGCGTTCGTCCTGTTCGGTCAGCAGGCGGGTGAAGTGGCCGAGCGGGTCCAGGGCCGAGTCGACCAGCAGGACGTCCGGGCGGTGCTGCTCGTGCAGCTGCACGGCTGCCCGGTGGTCGCGGGCGGCGCCGCTCCAGTGCAGTCCGGGCGTCCGGTTGACCAGCGTGGACAGACCTTCACGGAACAGCGGCACCTGGTCGAGCAGCGCGACGCCGATGGTGGCCTGGCCGCGCCGCTGGGCCGGGGCGGTGTGCTGGCCGGCGATGTGTGGTGCCGTCATGCCAGCGGGACGGCCTGCGATCGCCGGCCTGACGTGGCCGACGCACGGAGCAGCGTTTTTATCCCCCGAGTGGGGGATGATCCGGTCAGCTGTTCACCTATCTGAAAGTCAGTCACAAATGTGACTCAATCCCCCGGTAAGGCTTTCGCCCGCCGAAATACGCACGTAGGACCTACGTCACACATCCTGAGTGGATGCCGGGTCCGACCGCCGCCGGATCGCGGACTTCCGCACGGACCGACTCCGGCACGGGTCGGCGCAGAGAAACGAGGCGATCTGGCGTGACGCAAACGGAGGGTCTGCCAGCACGGCGGAACATCAACAGAGGAACCCTGTTCTTCTTCGGTGCCCTCGGCGGCATCCTGTTCGGCTACGACCTGGGCGTCATCTCAGGTGTTCTGCTGTTCATCAAGAAGATCTGGAACCTCAGCGCGGTCCAGCAGGGCTTTGTCAACGGCGCCCTGGCCGCGGGCGCCATCATCGGCGCGCTGCTGGTGATCAAGCTGGCCGACTCGCTCGGCCGGCGGCGCACCATCCTGGTCGCGGCCAGTGTGTTCGCGCTCGGCACCATCGGCTGTACCTTCGCCCCCAACTTTGAGACGTTGGTGGCGTTCCGGTTCATCGTCGGCATCGCGGTCGGCGCGTCGTCCGCGACGGTGCCGACCTACCTGGCCGAGCTCGCCCCGGGCAAGGTCCGCGGCAAGCTCGCCTCGCTGAACCAGCTCATGATCGTCAGCGGCATCCTGATCGCGTACATCGTCGACGACATCCTGGCCGACTCGGCGAACTGGCGGGCCATGATCGCGGCCGCGATCGTGCCCGCGGTGGTCCTGCTCGTCGGCATGCTGCGGATGCCGGAGTCGCCGCGCTGGCTGCTCAAGAACGGCCGGCCGGACGAGGCCCGTGCGGTGCTGCACAGCACGCTGCAGGGCCAGGGCGTCGAGCAGGAGTTCGACGAGATCACGGAGATCATCCGGCTGGACGGCGAGCAGCAGAAGGGCACGCTGAAGGACCTGACGGCCAAGTGGGCCCGGCCGGCGCTGGTCGTCGCCCTGATCCTGGCCGTCGGCCAGCAGTTCTCCGGCGTCAACGCGGTCAACACCTACGCCCCGATCATGTTCAACAACCTCGGCTTCGGCGCGGCGGCCTCGCTGCTGGCCGCCGTCGTGCTCGGCATCGTCAAGGTGCTGTTCACGGTCGGCGAGATGTTCGTGGTCGACAAGTGGGGCCGGCGGCCGCTGCTGCAGTTGGGCGGCGCGCTGATGGCCGTCACGCTGATCGTGCTCGGCCTGTGCGTGACCCTGATCAAGGACACCGGCGTCATCGGCCCGGTCACCCTGGTGCTGCTGATCCTGTTCCTGGCCGGTTACGAGCTCGGCTGGGGCGCGGTGGTCTGGGTCATGATCGGCGAGGTGTTCCCGCTGCGGGTCCGCGGCATCGGCACCGGCACCGCCAGTGTCGTGCTGTGGGCGGCGACGTTCACCATCACCTTCGTGTTCCCGGTGATGTACACCGGTCTCGGCCTGGCCGGGGCCGCGTGGATCTTCGCCGCGGTCTGCGTCATCCTGGTGCTGCTCGTGACGAAGTTCGTGCCGGAGACCAAGGGCCGCACGCTCGAGCAGATCGAGCTGGAGCTGCGCGACCGCGTGAACGTCTGATTTCTGTCGGTCCCGCTGGGTAGCGTGCCGGGCATGGCTACCCGACTGGACAACGTGGTCGTCGACGCGGCCGACCCGCTCGCACTCGCGGGCTTCTGGTCGGCCGCGCTCGGCGTCCCGATCTCCTACCAGGACGAGAACGAGGTCGACGTCGGCCTGCCCGGCTTCGACCTCTGTTTCGTTCCGGTCAGCGAGCCCAAGGTCGAGCAGAACCGCGTGCACCTGGACCTGGCCAGCGCGTCGGCCGCGGACCAGGCCGACATCGTCTCGCAGCTGCTCGAGCTGGGCGCCCGGCCGGCCGACGTCGGCCAGGGCGCCGAGGTGCCCTGGGTCGTGCTGGCCGATCCCGAGGGCAACGAGTTCTGCGTGCTGGAGCAGCGGGACGAGTACAGCGGCATCGGCCCCGTCGCCGCTATCGTCGTAGCCGCGCGTGACTCCCTTGCCATGGCCCGGTTCTGGGCCGAGGCCACCGGCCGTGAGCTGACCCGCACCGGTCCCGGCTGGGCGTCGCTGCGGGGCGAGGCCGGCGCCTGGCTGGAGTTCGTCGACAGCCCCGCCGTCAAGACCGCCAAGAACCGTGTGCACCTCGACGTCCGCACGCGGCCCGACGACGACCACACCGCCGACGTCTCCCGGCTGCTCGCCGCCGGCGCCGTTTCCGCCGATGTCGGGCAGGGCGATTCGCCGTGGGCGGTGCTCACCGACCCCGACGGGAACGAGTTCTGTGTGCTCCGCCCGGCCCCTCCGTCCATCCGAACGGGGGATTAGGGCCTTACGACTCTGCGGAGTGCCGTCGGGGCTGCGTACCGTGCTGATCGCGCGGCGATCCGCGCACGTGTGGAGAACTCGTCCTGCGGACGCCCCCCGACGCAGGACGAGCCATCCACCGAGTCGCGCTCACCTGCCGGCTCGTCGTTCAGTCATGACCGTCGAGCCGGATGGTGACTCCCTTTGGACCTCATCGCCTTCGTCCCGTCCGTGGACCTGGGCCGCGCCGTCGACTTCTATGGCTCCGCGCTCGGCCTGCCGCACGTCGAGACCACGCCCTTCGCCGCCGTCTTCCGCGCCGGCGCCGTCATGCTCCGCGTGACCAAGGTCGAGGCCCTGACTCCCCAGCCCTTCACCATCCTCGGCTGGTCCGTGCCCGACATCCGGGCCACCATCGCCGACTTCGCCCCGCGTGGCGTGGCGTTCACCCGCTACGACGGCATGCCCCAGGACTCGCTGGGCGTCTGGACCACTCCGGGCGGCGATCAGATCGCCTGGTTCCGCGACCCCGACGGCAACACCCTGTCGCTGACCCAGTTCACCTGAGCCTGGCTTGCAACCAGGCCAGGACATCCATGCCGCCATCTATACCCACCGGATGCCTTGTCCGGCAAGCAATATCCGCCCAGCCGTCAGCCGAGGCCGATCTGCTGGTAGAAGTTCGTGTTGTCCCAGAACAGGAATTCCTCGTCCATCGTGCCCTGGCGGTTCCAGATGCCGACGGTGGCCATGTTGATGGAGTACTTGCGACCGGTGGGGGCGATGACGCCGCCCTTGCCGTCGGGCATGGGTCGGCTGAACGTGCCCTGCATGACGCCCGTGACCGCGGTGAGGTTGTCCTTGGCCACCCGGAGCGGGTGGCTGTGGATGCGGGTGTCCGGGGCCCACACGAACATCGCGGCCAGATCGGCGATGTGCTTGTCGATGCCGTCGGTGTAGTGCCCGTCGGGCCAGTGCACGCGGATCGTCCGGGCGTGGCTCTCGCCCAGCCGGGCCCAGTCGGCCTGGGTGAAGACCACGAAGTCCAGCTCGTCGAACGTTTCGAGGTGCTGCCGTTCCTGCCGGGTCAGGTTCGCCGAGTAGGGCGGGTTCGGCACCGGTGTGGTGGCCGGGTCGGGCAGCAGGCTGTGCGGCGTGTGCCCGTCGGGCGTGGCCGGCGCCGTGCCGTCGGCGACGGCGGTGAGGGCGAGCGCGCCGAACACGGCGGCGCCGCCCCGGCCGATGAGGGCGCGACGGTCGAGCATGGGGTCCTCCTTTGAGCGTCGGTGTGACGCGCCAATGAGACGTCCACCGGTGCGCGGCGGGCCATGACGATCCGTCCACCCATTCATTCGCCAGGTTTATGGCATGGCGAGCCATTGATAAGCTCTTGCCGTGTCCACCGCCCAGGACCTGGTCGCGCTGCGCTCTTTCCTCGCCGTGTACCGCACTGGCGGCGTCGCTCGGGCCGCCGAGCAGTTGGGCTTGTCACAACCCGCCGTGTCGCACCATTTGCGCGCCGTCGAGTCCTTCACCGGGCGGCCATTGTTCGTCCGGGCCGGTCGTGGCATCGCACCCACCGAGGCCGGTCACGTCCTGGCCGCCGAGATCGCCTCGCACCTGGACGGCCTTGACCTCGTCATCGACGGCCGGCGCACCCTCGACGCCGGTCCCGTCTTTCTCGGCGCCCCCGCCGCCCAGTTCGACCAACACATCGCCGCCGTTCTCGGCCCGTTGGCCGACCAGGGCATCTGTCTGCGCCACCGCATCGGCCTCTCCGACGACCTGGTCGCCGCCCTGCTCGACGACCGCCTCGACATCGCCGTCGTCACCAAGATCGAGGGCGCTCCCCGACAGCGCCTGCACCTACGCCACTGGTTCGACGAGGAGTTCGTCCTGGTCGGCCGCCCCGGCCAGGACCCCTTCCTCCCCGCCGACGTCGCCCGCCGCCGCTTTGTCGGCTACTCCGAGGAAATGCCCATGTTCCGGCGCTATTTCCGCTCCTGCTGGGACATCCCCGCTCCCCCGGCCGCCGTCACCGTTCCCGACATGACGTCGATCCTCACCTACGTCGCCCACAGCTCTCTGCTGTCCGTGGTCCCCATTCACCACGCCCGCCGCTTCTTGGACGCCGGCCTCCTCGCCGTCCTACACCGCCCCACCACCGCCGTCCTCAACCCCATCTACCTGGCCACCCGCCGCTCCCGCAAAAACCGCCCCCACCTCAAAGCAGTCTTCGACGCCCTCCTGTCCAATACCGGCTGACAAGGAGGGGGAAAGAGGAAAAAGCTTGGCCAGCAACGGAAGCGGCCCGCCAAAGCCACCAGCAGACTTCCGTCAACCCGTCACGAGGATCCAGGGGCGGAGCCCTCCTGGCTTGAGGCCTGGGGCGAGAGCCACAGAAAACACAGCGAGGGGATCGAACCCGCGTTCACAGCTTGGGAACTAGATCCACTTGGCGTCCTCTGGCCGCTGACCTGCTGACGCCACGGGTCCTGAGTGACCGTGATTGACCCCTGTTGACCTGCCGTAATGGCACGTCAGTGGCACGGACAGCGCGGCTCCCTACCGGCGGCCGGACCACGTGAAGACGGGTACTGTTCTTCCGCCAGGTCGCGTCTCGCTGCGGCTGCGGTCCTCGTAGCGGTGGTAGGTGTCGTCGGCCATCGTCACGTCCAGGTAGTCGGCCTGCGAGCTGACCAGGTGCTCGGTCCCGTCCAGCGGGCCGCCCCGGAGGACGACGAAGCGGACGTCGGCGATGTCATGGGAGTCCATGCTTCGACGGTAGCGAGTTGGATATTGGGCGGCCGTTGGCGCGGGGCGTTGACGGGCGTCGATCGCCGTGCCCAGATCTGCCAGTTCGACCACCCGATCATCGTCACGGCCTTGACGCGGTGCCGCCGGCCGTAGTCTCTCTGGCGGATGCCGGTCTGGGACTCGCGGGGATAGGTGTTCGTCGACCCGGACACCCGGAAACCGCGCTTTCTCCCTATTCGTAGATCGTGGCTGCGCGAAGTGCGTCCTGCACGACCTGCCAGCTGTTCCACGGCACGGGCACCTTGCGGTTCCGGTAGTAGCCCTCGCAGTCCCCCAGCCAACCGGCCAGAGCCTCCAAGTAGATCGGGACGGTGTGGTTGTCCCAGTTGGCGGGCGGGCCGGCCGACCAGTCGTCCAGCAATTCATGGATGGTCGCGACCAGTCGATCCTTGTGCCGCACGGCAGGGGCGGACGGGCAGCCAGCGAGGCCGCAGTCGTCGTCGACGTCCGCTCGATGCTCGAACTCGTAGTGGAAGCATACGAAGTGCATTCCCTGGAAGGTGTGGAAGCCCGTTCGGACAGGGCGGTCACAGCGACGGCAGGGTCTGTCGTCGATGCTCGTCATGCGCCGATCATCGCAGTCACGGGGGTGTCGTGATGGCAAATAAAGAGGGTTGCCGGAGTTCCGGCAGTGTGCGGAAGCTGCCCTTCGGGAAGTGGCAGGCGCGCTACCCCCAGGACGGACGGGAAGCCCCGCCCCGGACACGTTCGAGTGGACGAAGACCGTTGCGCAGATGGGGCTCAAGGGTCTCCACTTCCGTGACCTGCGGCACGCCGGCAACGTGTGGGCAGCACAGGCCGGCGCGAGCTCGAAGGACCTGATGGCTCGGATGTGGGGCACGACGACATGCGGGCGGTGCGATCTACCAGCGGGCGACCAGCGAGGCTGACCGGCAGATCGCCGACCGGCTGAGTGGATTGATCGACAAGCACCGGATCGGCGACCAGGGCTAATGGCACGTCAGTGGCACGGAGGGGTGCCGGACATGCAGAAGGGCCGCTCCCTCGAAACGGGGAGCGGCCCTTCTGAGCTTCTGCGACAAGCTATGGAGCGGGTGACGGGAATCGAACCCGCGTTTACAGCTTGGGAAGCTGTCATTCTACCATTGAACTACACCCGCATGATCGTCCGTAGCTTACACGATGCGGCGGGGGCGTCCAGCGTGCGGGGTCCGGCAGCCGGGTGGGCGGCTATGGTGTCCGGGTGCTGCTGAGTGACCGGGACCTGCGCAAGGAGATCGAGTCCGGACGGCTGGTGTTGGAGCCGTTGGACCTGGGTCTTGTCCAGCCGTCGAGCATCGACGTCCGGCTGGACCGGTTCTTCCGGGTGTTCAACAACACGAAGTACACGCACATCGATCCGAGCCGTCAGCAGGACGACCTGACGACGCTGGTGGAGACGGAGGGCGAAGAGCCGTTCGTGCTGCACCCGGGGGAGTTCGTGCTGGGGGCGACGTTCGAGCGGGTGAGCCTGCCGGACGATCTGGCGGGGCGGCTGGAGGGCAAGTCGTCGCTGGGCCGGCTGGGGCTGTTGACGCATTCGACGGCGGGGTTCATCGACCCGGGCTTCGAGGGGCACATCACCTTGGAGCTGTCGAACGTCTCGAACCTGCCGATCACGCTGTGGCCGGGTATGAAGATCGGCCAGCTGTGCCTGTTCCGGCTGGAGAGCCCGGCCGAGCACCCGTACGGGTCGAAGCAGGCGGGGTCGAGGTATCAGGGGCAGCGCGGGCCGACGCCGTCGAAGGCGTACCTGAACTTCCAGCGCACGGACACGAGGCGCTGAGCTACTCGGCGACGTACTCCTGCCCGTAGCGGGCGAGTACCCGGGCGCGCAGGTCCTGGTCCTCGCGGGGCACGGGCTCGAGGAAGATCTCGTCGAGTGACGGGAACTCGGCGGTGAGCTCGGCGGCGATGCGCACGCAGGCCCGTTCGAGGTCGGCCGCGCCGAGGCTGTCGTCGAAGTCGAGGCGGGCGCAGAGCAGCACCCGGTCGGTGCCGGTGAGCATGGTGAGCAGGTCGACGACGACCTCGACCTCGGGAGCTTCGGCGAGCCGGGCCCGCACGGCCTGGACCATGACGGTGTCGGCCTGGCGGCCGATGAGCAGGCCGCGGTTGGTCCGGCCGAGGATGTAGGCGCAGCCGGCCAACAGCACGGCGATGAGCAGCGAGGCGACGCCGTCGTAGACGACGGAGCCGGTGAGCTGGTGCAGCAACAGCCCGAGGAAGGCCAGTAGCAGCCCGACGAGGGCGGCGGCGTCCTCGAAGAACACGGTCTTGGCGGTGGGGTCGTCGATGTCCCGCAGGTACCTCATGATCGACGTGCCGTCCGCGGCGGCCTCCTTGCGGATCTGCACAAGGGCGCGGCCCAGCGACACGGACTCCAGCGCGAAGCCGAGCGCGAGCACGATGTAGGCGACGGTGGGGTTGCCCTGGTCCTCGCCGCCGCCGACCAGGGCGTCGTAGCCCTGGATGAGCGCGAACACGGCGCCGGAGGTGAAGATCGACACGGCGGCCAGCAGCGACCAGAAGTAGCGCTCCTTGCCGTAGCCGAAGGGATGTTTGCGGTCGGCGGGCCGCTCGGACCGCCGCAGCGCGGTCAGCAGCAGCGCCTCGGTGATGGTGTCGGCCACCGAGTGCCCGGCCTCGGAGAGCATGGCGGCGGAACCGCTCAGCACACCGGCCACCGCTTTCATCAGCGCGATGCCGACGTTGATACCGAGCGCAACCAGGACAGTGAGCGTGCTCTCGCCGCTGCCTTCGTCAGCCACGCGGCCAACCGTAACCGAGTCGGGACGCAACCGGGTGACGAGCTGGCGCGTCCGGTCAGGTTCACCTGAACAGTCGACTGTGGATCAGAGAATTCCCTTGTGGCACAAGGGCAACCACTTCACAACACGATGCGTCCTCGGGGAGTCCGAACACCACCGCAGGGGGGAATCATCCAATGAAGCGCTTCGCCGTGGCGGCTCTTGCCGTCGCACTGCCGCTACTGTCCGTCGCCACCGCGCACGCGGACACCGACAGCGTCACCGTGACGGGTGTCGCCTGGAAGGATCTGAATGGGGATGGCATCCGGCAGCCGTCCGAGCCGCTGCTGCCCGGGGTCAGCATCCTCTGGCGCGGCATTGAGACGTTCACCGACAAGAACGGCCGCTACTTCGTCGCCAACATTCCGACGGGGTCCGACGGCAGTGTTGAGATCCAGGCGGGTCACTACGGCATCGAGGGCGGCGCGTTCGTGCTGACCCGTCCGCACCAGGGCGACTCCGCGACCGACTCCGACTTCGACTGGGATGCCGCCTGGGCCAAGGTGAACCAGAAGCCGGTCAACGGCATCATCGACAACGTCGACGTCGGCTACAAGCCCAGCACGTCCGACCCGTCGGTGGTCAGCATCACCCCGGACCAGGCACCGGGCACCGCGCACGTCGGCGACGAGATCACCTACACGATCAACACCGCCGTGACGGACACGCCGGCCGACTTCTCGGTCCTGGTCCAGTTCCCGACCGGCGTTCAGGCCTCGGACCGGCAGCTGACCGGTGGCACGGTCGTGGACCTGGTCGGCACGGCCGGCGTCAAGGTCGGCTTCCTGCGCGGTGCCCAGCTGCCCGGGCTCAAGCGTGAGTTCCAGGTCGCGGCCAAGGTCGTCCGGCCGACCGACGGCCTCGTCATCGCGACGCTGACGGACCTGACGGGCAAGGACGTGAACCCGAACAACAACATCAAGGCGGCGCTGCTCAAGCTCGCCGGCGCGCCGACGACGACCGCGCCGACGACGACCGCACCGACCACGACTCAGCCGACCACCAGCGCGCCCAAGGCGTCGCCGGTGGCGCTCAAGACGACCAACACGGCTCAGCTGGCCAACACGGGCGCCGACCCGACGTGGCCGCTCATCGCGGGCCTGGTGCTGCTGGCCGGCGGCGTCGGGACGGTGTTGTTCGCCCGACGCTGCCGCACCAACTAGACCTCGGCCGGCTGCTGCTGCTCGCCCCGCCTGACGGCGGCGAGCAGCAGCTGTGCCACGTCGACGACCTCGACGTGCTCGCCGGCGGCCTGCTCCGACTTACGGGCGGTCAGGCCGTCGCTGAGCATGACCCGGCAGAACGGGCAGCCGGTGGCGATCTTCGTGGGGGCGGTGCCGAGTGCCTCGTCGACCCGCTCCACGTTGATGCGCTTGCCGATCCGCTCTTCCATCCACATCCGCGCGCCGCCGGCGCCGCAGCACATGGAGCGATCGCCGTGCCGGGGCATCTCCCGCAGCGCGGCCCCGGTGGCCCCGACGAGCTCGCGCGGCGCGTCGTAGACCTTGTTGTGCCGGCCCAGGTAGCACGGGTCGTGGTAGGTGACGTCCTCGGCGATGGGCGCGACGGGCACCAACCGCTTCTCCCGCACCAGCTTGTTGAGCAGCTGGGTGTGGTGCACGACCTCGAACGTCCCACCCAGTTGCGGGTACTCGTTGGCCAGGGTGTTGAAGCAGTGCGCGCAGGTGACGACGATCTTGCGCTTGCTCGGCTCGCGGCCGTCGAAGACGGTGTTGAGCACCTCGACGTTCTGCTGGGCCAGCATCTGGAACAGGAACTCGTTGCCGGCGCGGCGCGCCGGGTCGCCGGTGCAGGTCTCCTCCGGGCCGAGCACGGTGAACTTCACCTCGGCGTTGTGCAGCAGCTCGGCCACCGCCTGCGTGGTCTTCTTGGCCCGGTCCTCGAACGCGCCGGCGCAGCCGACCCAGAACAGGTACTCGACGTCAGCGGCCAGCTCGCCGTCGAACACCGGCACCTCGAACGGCAGCCCCTCGGTCCAGGCCAGCCGGTCCTTGGCGTTCTGGCCCCACGGGTTGCCCTTGTTCTCCAGGTTCTTGAACATCCCGCCCAGCTCGGTGGGGAAGTTCGACTCGATGAGCACCTGGTAGCGCCGCATGTCGACGATGTGGTCCACGTGCTCGATGTCCACCGGGCACTGCTCGACGCACGCGCCGCAGCTGGTGCACGACCACAGCACGTCGGGGTCGATGACGCCGAACTCCTCGCCGCCACCGATCAGCGGCCGGCCGGACTCGGCCAGCGCGAGCACGTCGATCTTGGCCAGCCGGGCCTCGGCGTCGTCGCCGACGATGCCGATCTCGTCGCCGGCCATGTCCTTGCGGCCGCCGGCCAGCAGATACGGGGCCTTGGCGTAGGCGTGGTCGCGCAGCTGGGTGATGAGCAGCTTGGGCGACAGCGGCTTGCCGGTGTTCCAGGCCGGGCACTGGGACTGGCAGCGGCCGCACTCGGTGCAGGTGCTGAAGTCCAGCCAGCCCTTCCAGCTGAAGTCCTCGATCTTGCCGGCGCCGAAGACGTCCTTCTCCGGGTCGGCCTCCTCGAAGTCGAGCGGCTTGCCGCCGCTCATCATCGGCCGCAGCGCGCCGAGCGCGACGGCGCCGTCGTCCTCACGCTTGAAGTAGATGTTGAAGAAGGCGCTGAACCGGTGCCAGGCCACGCCCATGGTCAGGTTCTTCGACACCACGGCCAGCCAGATCATGCCGGACAGCAGCTTGACGATCGCCATCACGGAGACCAGGTCCGGATTGGCCGGCAGCAGGTGGCCGACGGGCCCGGTGACGAAGTTGGCCCACAGCGGCTGGTTCTCGAGGCCGCTGGCCTCCTTGAACGCCTTGACGCCGAGAATGCCCAGGCCCTCGATGATGACCACGGCCTCGACGAAGTAGGCCTGCTTGAAGTTGGAGCCGGCGAACCGGGACAGGCGGTCGGCCTGCCGCGGGTGGTTGAGCTGGCGGATGACGGCCAGCGCCACGCCGCCGACGAAAGTGCCGACGCCGAGCGCCTCGGTGACGAAGTTCCACACGGCCCAGTCGCCGATGATCGGCCAGTGCCAGGCCGGCACGAAGACCTCGCCGTAGGCCTCGAACAGCACGAGCGAGCCGATCAGGAAGCCCCACATGACCAGCCAGTGCCACGGCGCGACGGTGCGCACCTTGGCCATCCTGGTGTGCGCGGCGAACTCCTTGACCAGGGTGGCCAACCTGGGCAGGAACGGGCCGCTGCGGGTGGGGTCGGGCTGGCCGAGCCGGATGGTTCGCACCTGGCGCAGCACGGCCGCGGCGAACATGCCCCACGCGACGACGCTGACGGCAACACCGATCACGCCGAGCGTGATCTGCAGAGCACCCATTGCTCCCTCGCCCTTCCCGTTACGGACAAGTCGTCCGGGAAGCCTAAACGAAGTTACTGGCCGGTAACTACTTGACGTGGCGTGGGTCGCACCACTGAAGGGAACACGGGGCGGGGGTCGGACGTTGGACGAGCAGGAAGCTTGAGCGGACTGGACTCAACTCCGGTCCGACTGGCAAACTTGAGTCAACGCTGCTCAACCGGCAGCGGGCACCAGTATCAGGGAGGCAGTTCAAATGGCGCGTGCGGTCGGCATCGACCTGGGGACGACCAACTCCGTCGTCGCCGTCCTTGAGGGCGGTGAGCCGACGGTGATCGCCAACTCCGAGGGTTCGCGTACCACCCCGTCCATCGT
>DASWRQ010000431.1:0-14153 GCA_036403095.1 Kutzneria sp.
CTCCCGGCGCTGCCGAAGCTGCCGCTGCCGGGCCTCGGCGCCGAGCGTGCGCTGCCGGCGCTGCCGGGCCTTGAGTCGCTGGGCATGGTGTTCGGCCTGGTCAACAGCACCCCGGTCGCCGCGCTGCTGGCCAACACCCCGCTGAGCTCCGTCGCCGGTCGTTCGCTGCCGGGCACGGACATCCTGGGCGCGCTGCCGGTGGGTGGCCTGCTGGGTGGCGTCTCCGCCGAGCGTGATCTGCCGGGTCTCCCGGCGCTGCCGAAGCTGCCGCTGCCGGGCCTCGGCGGCACCCAGCGTGAGCTGCCGGTCGTCGACTCGCTGCTGCCGAAGCTGCCCCTGGCCATCCCGGCCGTTCCGGGCGCCTCGCTGTCCGGCTTCCACGGTGTCCCGGCCCTCGGCCCGGGCTTCACCACCACGATGCCGGCCGACGACTCCGCCCGCACCATCGTGCCGGGCCTGCCCAACACGGCTGGCCTTCTGGGTGGCGTGCTCGGTCACGCGCCGCGGCTGCCGATCAGCGGCATCTGAGCCGTAACACCAAAAACGGGTCCTGCCTTCCGCGCGAAGGCAGGACCCGTTTTTCTGTGTCTAGATCACGGGCCGAACCAGCGCTCCTCGGTGATGCGGGGCGGCGCGGAAGTGGTGCCGATGACCAGCTCGGTGGACAGAGTTACGGTCCGCGGCTGGTTGTGGTCGGCCG
This sequence comes from Kutzneria sp., assembly GCA_036403095.1. Taxonomy (GTDB): domain Bacteria; phylum Actinomycetota; class Actinomycetes; order Mycobacteriales; family Pseudonocardiaceae; genus Kutzneria. Next base: position 701 of record DASWRQ010000431.1, read on the forward strand.
CGTTGACCAGCAGCTTGCCGGCGGCGCGGCCCTTCTCCAGCACGGGCTGGCGCACGGTGGTGAGCCCGGCCCGCTCGCTCTCGGTGATGCCGTCGAAGCCGGTGATGGTGAGGTCCTGCGGCACCCGCAGGCCCCGCCGCCGAGCCTCGCCCAACGCACCGAGCGCGAGGATGTCCGAGGTGCAGATCAGGGCCGTGACCTGGGGATCCCGGTCCAGCAGCTGTGCGGCGGCCGAGGCGCCGGAGGCGATGCTGTGGTCGAAGCGCTCGACCACGGGGATGGACGTCCAGTCCACGTTGGCCGAGGTGAACGCCGTCGCCAGCGCCTCAAGCCGGGCCCGTTGCACGTGGAAGTGGGCGGTGTGCTGCCGCTCGGAGTTGACGAAGCCGTCGTTGCGGTCCCGGGCCAGCCGCATGCAGATCACGCCGACCCGGCGGTGGCCGAGCTCGATGAGATGGCTGGCGATCTGCGTGATGGCGGCCCGGTCGTCGATGCCGACCCGGTCCACGGTGTCCAGCTCGGGCTGGTCGCAGACGACGGTCGGCACCGGCCGCTCCAACACGGCCGCGAGGTGCGGGTCGTCGTCGGGCACCGAATACACCACGAAGCCGTCGACGCCGGCCCGGTGCACCGCGGCCACGTCCTCACGTTCCGGATTGGCCGGCACCAGCAGCAGCCCCTGGCCGGCGTCCTCGCACGCCAGCGCGAGGCCCTCCAGGAAGCCGACCGCGGCCGGATCGCGGAACGCGTACGACAGGTTCTCGGTCAGCAATAGTCCGACCGCGCCCGCCTTGCGGGTGCGCAGCGATCGCGCCACCGGGTCGGGGCCGGGATAACCCAGCCGTCGTGCCGTCTCCAACACCCGCCGGCGCAGCTCGGGCGAGAGCTGGTCGGGACGGTTGTATGCGTTGGACACCGTTGTCCGTGAAACGCCCAGCTCAGCGGCGAGGGACGCCAGCGTCGCCGGCCGTCGCACATGCATTGACCGCGCCATGGAGTGACCGTAACGGTCAAGAACCAATTCGTGAAGCCGACGGCAGGCGTGTCCCCCTGAAGCACTATCCCGGCACGTCAACAGGTCTTTCGCGTCAAGCCGCCTTGGTGTAGACCAAGTCACGTCCGCGGAATCGGTCCTGTCGACTCCCTGACCACGAGTCTTGGCCGAAACAGCCGGGTGTGCGAGGCCGCCGACTCCCGCCGGGAATCGGGGTCCAAACGCTGCACCAGCTCGTCCACGGCTGCGGCGGACATCTCACTGATGGGCTGCGCCACAGTGGTCAGCGCTGGGGTGCAGTGCCCGGCGAACGGGATGCCGTCGAAGCCGACCACGGAGAGTTGTGCCGGCACCCGCAGGCCCCGCCGCGCGGCCTCACGCAGCGCGCCGATGGCCATCTGGTCGGAGGAGCAGATCACCGCGGTCGGCGCGACGGTGTCGAGCAGCTGGGCCAGCGCGGCGGCACCGCCGGCCGGCTCGAACGGGCCGTGGGCGACGAGCTCGGCCGGCGCGGGATGGCCGCTCTCCTCCAGTGCCGCGGCCCAGCCGGCGCGCTTGAGCCGTGACGGCAGGGCTCGCGCCGGACCGCTGACGAAGCCGATCCGGGTGTGCCCGAGGGCGAGCAGGTGCGAGGTGGCCAGGTAGCCGGCGAGCTGCTCGTCCACCGCGATGTCGGCGACGTCCAGGGCCGGGGTCGCGCCGTTGATGAACACCATCCGCACGCCGTCGGCCACGAGGCGGGTGTAGTAGGCGGCCTCCGGGGCCTCGCCCGGCGGCGAGTTGGTGATCGCCGGCGACACGAAGATCATCCCTTCCACGCCGCGGGCCAGCACCATGCGCACGTACTCCTCCTCGCGCATGCCGGCCGAGCGTGTGTTGCACAGCAGCGAGGAGTAGCCGGCGGCCGCGGCCCTGGTCTCCAGCGACTCGGCGAACGCCGGGAACACCGGGTTGGACAGCTCCGGCAGCAGCAGGCCGATCACGCCGGTGCGCTGCAGCGCACCCAGGCCGCGCGGCGAGTACGGCAGGTCGGAGAGCGCGTCCAGCACCCGCTGCCGGGTCTCCTCGTTCACGCCGGCCCGGCGGTTGAGCACCCGGCTCACGGTGGAGACGCTGACGCCGGCGATCTTCGCGATCTCGGCCAGACCGGGCACCCGGCGTCCTCCTCGGTAGCGCTGCTTTTCGCCACATGTGGTCCACCTGTGGCGTCAGAAGTCGAATGTGGTCCACATGTGGGCCGAGCTGGGCGTGTCGGGGGAAGCCTGCCCGGGCCGGAAAGCTTTTGCAACGACCGCGCCGGGTCACTGGGCCATTACGGTGTGGTTACGCCCGTGGCCTTGCCGGGCCCGCGGTCACACCGGTGAAATCCCGGCAAAACTTTGCAGGGTAAGCAACGGGGAACGGACGGTTACCAATGCGACGCACTGCCCTCGCCATCGCCGGCGCGCTGTTACTCACAGCCTGCGGCGGCGGCGCCGGCAACACCGGCGCCGACTCCGGCAAGGTCGTCTTCTGGGACACCAGCGGCCCGAACGAGCATCCGGTGTTCGACCAGCTGGCCAAGGACTGCGCGAGCAAGGGCGGCTACACCGTCGACGTGCAGCAGGTGTCCTTCGACCAGGCGCTGGCCAACTACAAGACGGCCGCGCAGGGCGGGCAGGGCCCGGACGTGCTGCGCTCGGAGGTGGCCTGGGTGGCGCAGCTGGCGCAGAACGGGCTGATCACCGATCTGACCGACACCGACCTGGCCAAGGACACCGCCGACTTCCTCGACGGCCCGCTGGGATCGACCAGGTACAACGGCAAGACCTACGCGGTGCCGCAGGTCACCGACACGCTTGCCTTGCTGTACAACAAGAAGCTGCTGGCCGACGCGGGCGTGCAGCCGCCGGCGACCTGGGACGAGCTCAAGGCCGACGCGCCGAAACTGGGCGGCCCCAAGGCGATCTTCCTCAACAACGACGCCTACTACGCGCTGCCCTTCATCTACGGCGCCGGCGGCGACCTGCTCGACGTGGCCGACAAGAAGATCGTGGTCAACTCGGCCCAGAACGTGCGGGCGCTGCAGACGGCCAAGGGCCTGCTGGACGCCAAGGCCGCGACGACGGCGTTGGACCAGGCCAACTCCTACAACAACATGAAGGCGGCGTTCTCCGCCGGCCAGGTCGCGATGGAGATCGACGGCCCGTGGACGGTGGTCGACCTGCTCAAGGGCGACGCCTTCAAGGACCCGGCCAATCTCGGCGTCGCGATGCTGCCCGGTGTGACCGCCGGCAAGGGCAGCGGCCCGGTCGGCGGCCACGATTACGTTGTGCGGCAAGGAACCAAGGCCAAAGCGTCGTCGCTGAAGTTCATCCAGTGCATGAGCTCCACCGAGTCGCAGGCGACCGTGTCCAAGAAGCTCGGCCTGCTGCCGACCCGCAAGTCGGCCTACGACAGCCCGGACGTGAAGTCGCAGCCGACGGTCGCGGCGTTCGAGCCGGCGATCAAGCAGACGCACCCGCGGCCGTGGGTGCCGGCCGGCGCGCAGCTGTTCGACCAGCTGAAGATCGACTACGCCTACGTGCTGTCCGGCCAGAAGGACGCCAAGACGGCGCTGGACGAGGTGGCCAAGGCGTACAAGGACCAGGTCGTCACCGACTACACGGTGGGCTGACGTGCGCCGATCGCTGGAACGGCACTGGTACGCCTACGCCATGGTCGCGCCGGTCGTGGTGGTGCTGGCCGTGCTCGTGCTGTACCCGCTGGTGCAGGGCATCTGGTTCACCCTCACCGACATCAACGAGTCCACCATCGCCAACCCGGTGCTGGACCGCGCGGCGAGCTACTCCTTCGTCGGGCTGCGCAACTACCTGAACGTGCTGTCCGGCGACGCCAGCTTCGGCTCGTTCTGGTCGACGCTGCTGCGCACGATCATCTGGACCGGCTCCTGCGTGGTGCTGACCTACGGCGTCGGCCTCGGGCTGGCGCTGCTGCTCAACCGGCCGATGCGGGCGCGGGCGCTGTACCGGGTGCTGCTCATCCTGCCGTGGGCGGTGCCGGTGTTCATCAGCGCCTTCGCCTGGAAATTCATGTTCAACAGCCAGTTCGGCGTGATCAACCAGCTGCTCGGGGCGGTCGGCCTCGGGCAGCCGGTGTGGCTGGGGCAGACCGATCTGGCCCTGGTGGCGGTGGTGATCGTCAACGTCTGGGTCGGCGTGCCGTTCATGATGCTGGCGCTGCTCGGCGGCCTGCAGTCCATCCCGGCCGACCTGTACGAGGCGGCCGAGGTGGACGGCGCGACGCCGTGGCAGCGGTTCCGGGACATCACGCTGCCCGGCCTGCGGTCGGTGTCCAGCACGGTGGTGTTGCTGGGCATCATCTGGACGTTCAACATGTTCCCGGTGATCTACCTGGTCACCGGTCCGGCGGCCAACCCGAACACCCGGATCCTGGTCACGTACGCCTTCGAGCGGTTCTTCTCCGGCGCGTCCCGGGACTACGCGGTGGCCTCCACGTACGGCGTGCTGATCCTGTCCGTGCTGCTGGTGTTCGCCGCCTTCTACCGGCGGGCGCTGCGTCGTCAGGAGGCGTTCGCGTGACCATCGAAACCCTTCCGGTGCCGGTGTCGACGGCCCGAGTCTCGTTGCGGGGCAAGCGATCCAAGGGACGCAGCGTGGCGCTGCACGCCACCCTGACCGTGGCGTCGCTGATCGCGGTGTTCCCGGTGTTCTGGGTGCTGGTCACGTCGTTCAAGCCCGATGCCCGGGCGGTCGCGCCGACGATCCGGCTGTTCGACGAGTCGTCGCTGGCCAACTACGGGGACGTGCTTTCCGGTCAGCAGGGCGACTTCCTGGCCTGGGTGCTGAACTCCGTGGAGATCGCGCTGCTGACCACGGTGATCGCGGTGTTCCTGTCGGCCACCACCGGATACGCCGTCAGCCGCTTCCGCTTTCCCGGCAGCCGCAAGCTGTTGCTGTCGTTCCTGGTCGTGCAGATGTTCCCGTTCGCGGTGCTGATCGTGCCGCTGTTCAACGTGTTGCTGGCACTGGGCCTGCAGGGCACCAGCATCGGGCTGGTGCTCGTCTACTGCACGACCTCGGTGCCGTTCTGCACGTACATGCTCAAGGGCTACTTCGACACCATTCCCGGCGACATCGACGAGTCGGGCCGGGTCGACGGGCTGTCCCCGTTCGGCGTGTTCTGGCGGCTGGTGCTGCCGTTGGCCCGGCCCGGGCTGGCCGTCACGGCGTTCTACGCCTTCCTCACCGCGTGGGGCGAGGTGGCCTTCGCGTCGGCCTTCCTGAGCGCCTCGGACGAGTCCAAGACGCTGGCGGTCGGGCTCCAGGTGTTCGTGCAACAGAACCGCGTCGAGTGGGGCCATTTGGCCGCCGCGTCGATACTCGTAGCGATCCCCGCGGTCGCGGTGTTCTACCTGGTCCAGCGATTCCTCGTCACGGGACTGGCCGCCGGAGCGGTCAAGGGGTGACGATTCAGAAACAGTGCGTAGTCGGTGTACGCCGAGGGGCTGACGGGAACCGTTTTCCGGGTTACTTTGTCGTCACACGTTTCGCAGTGAAAGGGACCACACATGGCCGAGGTCGCCTACGTCAGTGCCTCCCGGGTGTTCGCCGGGAACCCGCCGGTGCGCGCGGTCGACCAGCTGGAACTCGATGTCGCCGACGGTGAGTTCCTGGTGCTGGTCGGGCCGTCCGGCTCGGGCAAGTCCACCGCCCTGCGCATGCTCGCCGGTCTGGAGGACGTTGACGAGGGCGCCATCAAGATCGGCGGCAAGGACGTCACCAACGTGCCGCCGAAGGGCCGCGACATCGCCATGGTGTTCCAGTCCTACGCGCTCTACCCGCACATGACGGTCGCGGAGAACATGGGCTTCGCGCTCAAGCTGCGCGGCACGCCGAAGCAGGAGATCAAGGACAAGGTCGCCGAGGCGGCCAAGATGCTGGACCTGAGCAAGTACCTCGACCGCAAGCCCAAGGCGCTTTCCGGTGGTCAGCGTCAGCGGGTCGCCATGGGGCGCGCGATCGTGCGTGAGCCCTCCGTCTTCCTGATGGACGAGCCGCTGTCCAACCTGGACGCCAAGCTCCGCGTGGAGACCCGCGCCAACATCGCCGCCCTCCAGCAGCGACTCGGCACGACCACCATCTACGTGACGCACGACCAGGTCGAGGCCATGACCATGGGCGACCGGGTGGCCGTGCTCAAGGACGGCCTGCTCCAGCAGTGCGCCTCGCCGCGCGAGCTGTACGACCGCCCGGCCAACGCGTTCGTGGCCGGCTTCATCGGCTCGCCCGCGATGAACCTGAAGACCGTGCCACTGACCGCCGAGGGCGCCCAGCTGGACGGCCTGACCGTGCCGCTGACCAGGTCCGCCCTGGACAAGGCGTCGACCGAGGGCCTCAAGGAGGTCACCTTCGGCGTCCGTCCCGAGACGCTGCGGCTGGCCGGCGCCGACGAGGACGGCATGGAGCTGACCGTCGAGCTGGTCGAGGAGCTCGGCGCCGACGCGTACGTCTACGGCTCGGTGCGCATCGGCGGTGCGCCGGAGCGCTTCATCGTCCGGGTCGACGGCCGCACGCCGCCGGCCTTCGGGCAGAACGTCAAGGTCGCCGTGCGCGACACCAGCGAGGTGCACCTCTTCCACCCGGAGAGTGGCGCGCGCCTGGAGGTCTGACCCGCTTTAAGTCTGACACTGCACCGCACGTGTGGGGTCCGCCCGGGCTGCCGGGGCGGACCCCACACGTCTGCCGGACAACCGGTCAGCGGGGCTCGTCGTCTGAACGGACATGCGCACCCTCTACCGGGACGGCTTCGACTACCTCACGTCGAGGCCCGACGTCACCGCGGCCCTGCTGGTCGGCGGCCTCGTGCTCGGGGCGTTGGCGCTGCTCGCGGCCCATCTGTTCCGCTGGAACAAGCCGGCCTCGGCGCTGGCCGGCGTGAGCCTGGCCCTGGCGCTGTCGGTGACCCTGGTCCGGCCGTACTGGGGCGATGTCCGGCTCGGCGACCCGCTGCGGATGTGCGTGCCCGGCCACTTCTCCGTGTCGGCCGGCGGCGCGCTGCTGAACTTCGTGATGCTCATGCCGCTCGGTTTCTTCGGGGTGCTGGCCACCAAGCGGCCGCTGCTGGTGGCGATGGGCTGTGTGTCGGTGAGCGCCGGCATCGAGATCACCCAGGCCCTGTTCGAGCTGGGCGTGTGCGACGGCCAGGACTTCATGAACAACAGCGTCGGCGGCGTGCTGGCCGTGGCGGCCGGCTGGCTGCTCCTGCTGGTCTTCGACCGTGGCCGGTGCCAGCAACGCCACCAGCAGCAGCCCCCGAGCCAGAGTTACGCCCCGACCAGCTCGGGATGGCTCAGCTCGGCCACGGTGCCGGTGCAGCCCGATCACGAGACCGTGCCGTTGGTCCGTCGGGACCCGGAGACCGTGGCCATGGGGGCCTGGCGCAGGCCGTAACGGCCCGACTGCGGCGAAGAACACACCCGATTCCACCGGCAGGTCTTCGACCTGCCGGTTCTTTGGTCTGGACGGCCCGGACCACCCGTCCAGGTGATAACGATTTTCACTCCAACGAGGTAGTTGATCACTCTCCTCGGTTAAGCTGGATACGACAACGGTTTCCAATTACACGATCTTTCACGCGGTCGAGGGGTGTGCTGATGACGGTCCGTTCCCGGTGGGCAGGGGTGGCGGCGCTGGCCATGGCGGCGGTGACCGCCGCGGCGTGCGGCAGCGGCGCGGCCGCACCGGCCGACGGCAAGATCAAGGTCGTCGCCTCGACCGACGTGTGGGGCAGCGTGGTCAAGGCCGTCGGCGGCGACGACGTCAACGTCACCTCGATCATCGACGACCCGACCAAGGACCCGCACGACTACGAGGTCAAGCCGGCCGACACCGCGGCGGTGGCCGGGGCGCAACTGCTGGTGTCCAACGGAATGGGCTACGACGAGTTCTTCGCCAAGACGGTCTCCACCGTGGGCAAAGGCAAGCCGAGCGTGGTGGCGTTCGAGGTCTCGGGCAAGCAGCAGGCGGCCGACACCAACGAGCATCTCTTTTACGACCTGCCGACCGTGCAGAAGGTCGCCGACAAGATCGCCGCGGACCTGGGCGGCATCGACGGGGCCAAGAAGGCGACCTTCGACACCAACGCCAAGGCGTTCGACAGCAAGATCGACGAGTTGATCACCCGAATCGGCCGGATCCCGGCCGGCAAGAAGGTCGTGGTCACCGAGCCGGTGGCCAACTACCTGCTGGTCGCCGGCAACGTCGCTGACGCGACGCCGAAGGCGTTCGAGGAGGCTGTCGAGGCCGGCACCGACATCCCGGTGGCCGCGGTCGCCGAGACCAACGCGCTGATCAACAACCGTCAGGTGGACGCGCTGGTCAACAACGCCCAGACCGAGACCGACCTGACCAACCAGCTCAAGTCGAAGGCCGCGACGGCCGGCATCCCCGTCGTGGACGTGACCGAGACGCTGCCCGCCGGGACGACCGACTACGTTGGTTGGATCGGCAAGGAGGTCGACGCCCTATCGAAAGCGCTCGCGAAGCAGTGACGACTGACGCGCTCGTCGACGCCGCCCCGGTCACCGCACCGGCGGCGGCGCTGCGCATGCGCGGGGCCCGGCTCGCCTACGGCAGCCGCGTCCTGTGGGACGGCCTCGACCTGGACATCAGGCCGGGCGAGTTCCTGGCCGTGCTCGGCCCCAACGGCTCCGGCAAGACCAGCATGCTGCGGGTGCTGCTCGGCCAGCAGCCGCTGTCGGCCGGCGAGGTTTCCATCGCCGGCAGCGCGCCCGGCAAGGCCAATCACAAGATCGGCTACATCCCGCAGCAGCGCTCCATCGACCCCAATCTGACGCTGCGCGGCCGCGACCTCGTCGGCCTCGGCCTGGACGGCCACCGTTGGGGCCTCGGCCTGCGTCGCCGGGGGGAACGTCGCCTTCGCGTCGAAGCCGCGCTGGCCGAGGTCGGCGCCGGCGACTACGCCGATCATCCGGTCGGGCTGCTCTCCGGCGGCGAGCAGCAGCGGCTCCGGGTGGCGCAGGCCCTGGTCGGCGATCCCCAGCTGTTGCTGTGCGACGAGCCGCTGCTGTCCCTCGACCTCGCCCACCAGCGTGTGGTCAGCGACCTCATCGACGCCCGTCGCCGTGCCGCCGGCACCGCCGTGTTGTTCGTCACCCACGAGATCAACCCCGTGCTGCCGCTGGTGGACCGGGTGCTGTACCTGGTCAACGGCCGGTTCCGGATCGGCCCGCCGGACGAGGTGATGACCTCGGAGAACCTGTCCGAGCTGTACCGGACGCCCGTCGACGTGCTGCGGGTGCGCGGCCAGATCGTGGTGGTCGGCGCGCACCAGGAGTCGCACCACTGCGCCGACACCACGCCGTCGCCGGAGGTTCGGCCGTGACGGCTGCTCCTGTCCCTGTTGCGCGTCGGGAGGCGCGGCCCTGATGTCCGACTACATCTCCACCACCCTTATTCTCCTGCCCTTCGTCGGCACGGCCCTGGTCGCCGCCGCCGTGCTGGGCGTGCTGGCCGGGGTGCTGGGGCCGCTGATCGTCACCCGCAACATGGCGTTTTCCGTGCACGGCACCAGCGAACTGGCGCTCACCGGCGGCGCCGCGGCGCTGCTGGCCGGCATCAACGTCGGCTACGGCTCGCTGATCGGCGCGGTGGTGGCGGCGGTGATCCTGGGGCTGCTCACCCGCAAGGTGTCCGAGCACGATTCCGTCATCGGTGCCGTGCTGGCCTTCGGGCTGGGCGTCGGTGTGCTGCTGCTGTCCTTCTACGAGGGAAACTCCGCCAACAAGTTCGGCCTGCTCATCGGCCAGATCGCCAGCGTCGACTCCGGCAGCCTGGTGCTGCTGGTCACGGCGGCGGTCGCCGTGCTGGTCGTGCTGGCGTTCATCTACCGGCCGTTGCTGTTCGCCAGCGTGGACGCCGAGGTGGCGGCCGCGCGCGGAGTGCCGCTGCGGATCCTGTCGCCGGTGTTCGCCGTGCTGGTCGGCGTGGCCACGGCGCTGGGCGTGCAGACCGTCGGCTCGCTGTTGGTGCTGTCGTTGATGATCACGCCGGCGGCCGCCGCGTCACGGGTGACCGCGTCGCCGGTGGTGGCGACGGTGCTGTCGATCGTGTTCGCGGAGCTGGCGGTGCTCGGCGGCATCGTGCTGTCGCTGGTGCCGGGCAAGCCGGTGAGCGCGTTCGTCACGGCCATCTCGTTCCTCATCTACCTGATCTGCCGGCTGGTCGGCGTGCTTCGGGCCCGGCGGATCGGCAGCGGGCGCGGCCTGGCCTCGGCCCACTTGGCAGTGGGAGCGAGCCGGTCCTGATCAGACCGTTTTTGGGGGAACCCCAGCGGATCCGTACTAGCGTTGAGCCATGACTGACATCGACCCGGGCAACCTGAGAGTGTCCACCGTCGAGCGGGAGCGGGCCGGCCTGCTGCTCCAGGACGCACTGGAGCAAGGGATGATCACTCTCGACGAGTACGGCGAGCGCAGCGCGATCGCCGCGTCGGCCAAGATCCGCGGCGAGCTGACCGCGGTGCTGGCCGACCTGCCGACCGCCGTGCAGAACGGGGCCGTCGCCCTGACCTCGCCGGCCGCCGTCGAGACCGAGCGGCCGCTGGAGCTCAACGCCGGCATGGGCAACGTGAACCAGGCCGGCGAGTGGACCGTGCCGAGCCGGATCAACGCGCGCTGCTCCATGGGCAACGTGAAGATCGACTTCAGCGACGCCATCTGCCGGCACCGCGACGTGTGGCTGCACGCCGAGTGCGGCTGGGGCAACATCAAGGTGCTGGTGCCGCACGGTTGGACCGTGATGGTCGAGTCGGTGTCGGTCGGCAGCGGCCGGCTCGCCAACAAGGTCACCTCGCCGGGTTCGCCCAACCTGCCCGTGCTGCACGTGCAGGGCAGCGTGAGCGCCGGCAACATCAAAATCCGTTACGCGGACTGATAATCGCTAGGTCCCGCTCGCTACGGTCGAGAGATGCAGACGTACTACGATCGGGACGAAGAGGAAGGGCGGCTCCGCGCTGGCGCCGGACTGCTGGAACTGGTGCGCACCAAGGAACTCGTGCGGCGCTACCTGCCGGCCGCGCCCGCGTCCGTTGTGGACATCGGCGGTGGGGCCGGCGTGCACGCGCGCTGGCTGGCCGAACTGGGACACCGGGTCGATCTTGTCGATGCGGTGCCGCTGCATGTGGCCAAGGCGGCGGAAATCCCTGGCGTGACCGCGGTTCTCGGTGACGCGCGCAAGCTGGACGCCGCCGACGAATCGTACGACTTCGTGCTGATGTGCGGCCCGCTCTATCACCTGTTGACCGTCGAGGACCGGCTCGCGGCCTGGCGCGAGGCCCATCGTGTGCTCAAGCCCGGCGGTCATGTCGCCGCCGCCACCATCTCCCGATTCTCGTCCTTCCACGACGGCCTCTACCGGAACCTGTTCCAGCACCGCGAGTTCCGGGACATGGTCGAGTCCACTGTGGTCGATGGACACCACCGTCCGCCCGAGAACCGCGATTACAACTGGTTCACCCACACCTACTTCCACCGCCCCGAGGAGTCCGTCCAGGAGGCATCGGCGGCGGGATTCCTTGCGCCACAGGTGTTTTCCATCGAGGGCAGCGGGCGGGCGCTGTCGGACGACGAGGTGGAGACCCGGCTGGCCGACCCCGAGCGGCGCGAGCAGCTGTTGTGGGCGCTGCGGCTGGTCGAGACCGAGCCGAGCGTGTTGGGCGTCTCCTCGCACCTGCTCACGGTGGGGCGCAAGGGTTAGGCCTTCTGGCAGGCCCGGGCGTAGGCGCTGGTCACCTTGAGCGTGGCCGGCATCGACGGGCGGGCCGGCCACACCTGGACCAGGTATTCGTCCACCACCTCGTCGTCGTGCTCGTCCGCGGTGTCCAGGTCGTGCCCGGCGTCCATTCCCCTTGCGTGGTAACGCAATCGGTGGTTGCCCGGGCCCTTGGGCAGAGCGCCCAGCGGGTGGCTGTCCTCGCCCGCCCACTCCACCAGGTGCAACTCGCCGCCGGTCGGACCGAAGTCGATCTCCACCACGTCCTCGTAGCGCTCCAGCTGCGCGCCCGGGTCGGCCGGCGCCACGTCCACGCGGACGCCGACGTGGCCGGTGTGCAGGCCGGTGAGCAGGATCGCCTCGCCGCCGTAGACACCGACGATGCCGACCGGGTTCGCGGTGAAGCAGCGGTCCCAGTCCGGGTTGCCGTGGGGGTTTCCGCTGAGGTAGAGCTGGCCGTCGTGGATCCAGACGTGACCGTCGAACGCCATCACCCGATGATCCTAATGGGTGACGTCGTATGGTGGGCCTATGACCGAGCACGAAGATCGACAGGCCCGGTTCGACCGGGGAATGGCGCTGCTCGACGAGATCAGTGGCGGACAGGCGCAGGCCGTCGTCGAATCGCTCGCCGACGTCTCGCCCGAGCTCGGCCACCAGGTCGTCGCCTGGGGCTTCGGCGAGATCTACCGTCGGCCGCAGCTCGTGCCTCGGGACCGGCAGCTCGTCACCATCGGCATGCTCACCGCTTTGGGCGGTTGCGAGGCCCAGCTGCGGGTGCACGTCAACACCTCGCTCAACGTCGGGCTCACCCCGGCCGAGATCGTCGAGGCCATGCTCCAGGCCGCCGGCTACTGCGGCTTCCCCCGCGCGCTCAACGCCACCGCAGTCGCCAAGGAGGTTTTCGCGCAGCGCGGACTTCTTCCCGTCGACACCGGCGAGTGACTACCGTTGGCCGGTGCTGGAATTCCTGCAACCGCTGGTCGACCTGATCGCCAAGGCGTTGCCGGCCCTGGCCAAGCGCCGCGAACGCGACGAGGCCGCCAAGCTCGGCGCCGAGCTGTTCCTGCTCTACGTCCAGTGCAACGAGGCCCTGGTGCAGGGCGAGCTGATCGTGCAGGCGTTGGAGCAGGTGCGCGCGGGCGGGTCGACGCGCTACCTGGCCCAGCTCATCGATGAGCAGCTGCACAAGCTCAAGGCCGTGGCCATCCGGCTCAACCACTGGCAGTTCGAGTTCCACGTGCTCGAGGGTCGGGCCGTGCTGGACCTGATCTTCATGACCGACTGGAAGATCTCCGCGCTGCACACCCTGCGTGGAGCCATCCTCGACCACGGTTTGCCGCTGCGCTCCACCGGCGTGCTCATCGACGACGACGGCGTCATCCAACTCGGCCCCGGGCCTTCGCATCCGGCCATGCTGGGTCTCAACTACCAGCTCTCCGACGAGCTGGCCGCAGACACCGTGCCGCTCGACCAGCCGTTCGGCCCGGACGTGCCGGCGCTGGTCGAGCGCTATCTCACCGTGCGCAAGCCCCGGGAACAGCTCGACCGCATCCGGGACTCGTTGGAGAAGATCAGGGCCGCGCTGGTCGCGAACTTCACCGTCAGCGACATCCTGCTCCGCGCCGGCGATCCGCGCGGCAACCGCCGCTGGCCGACCTAGCCG
>DASWRQ010000432.1:0-15382 GCA_036403095.1 Kutzneria sp.
GACCGACTGCCGACCGAGCCACTCGACCAGGGCCTTCGCCGCCTCCTTGGCGATGCCCCGGCGCTGCCAGGACGTGCCCACCACCCAGGCGATCTCGGCGGTCGGTCCGGGGCCGAGCGTGGCCTGCACGGTGCCGGTCAGGCGCCCGTCGAGGCTGACCACCCAGTTCAGCCAGGTGACCGCCGGGTCGGGCGAGCCGGCGATCAGGCGCCGGTAGCGGCTCCGCAGGCGGTCGACGGTGCTCGGCGCACCGCCGATGAACGTGTGCAGCGCCGGGTCGGCCAGCACGACGGTCATCTCCTCGGCGTGCTCCACCCGCAGCGGCAGCAGCTCAAGGCGGGCGGTGCGGATCACTCGCGCACGGGATGGCGGGCGGCGTTGACGCATTGGAAGACGTACAGCGCCCCGGACCACACGTGCATCAGCAGGCCCCAGCCGGCGAAGCCGTAGCCGATCGGGCCGGCGATCAGCGCGGTGCCCGGGCCGACCTGGGCCAGCAGCAGGATCGGCAGCGCGTACAGCAGGCAGAAGGTGCCGGCCTTGCCGAGATAGATCACGTCCGGGGCGTCGTAGCCGGCCCGGCGCAGCAGCGGCAGGCAGAGCGTGACGAGCAGGTCACGCAGCAGGATCAGGCCGAAGAACCACCAGGGCAGGATGTCCCGGACCACGAAGGCGAAGGCGGTGGCCAGGATGTAGAGGCGGTCGGCGGCCGGGTCGAGCAGGGCTCCGAGCCGGCTGGCCTGGTTGAGCCAGCGGGCCAGCTTGCCGTCCAGCCAGTCCGAGATGGCGGCCAGCGCGAGCACGACGATGGCCCACACGTCCTCCCGCGGGCCGAGCAGCAGCCACAGGAACAGTGGCACGCCCGCCAGACGCAGGATGCTCAGCAGGTTGGGGACGGTGAGCACCCGGTCGGACCGTACGTGCGCGTTGCCTTGGACCACGGGCGCAAGCCTAGGTGACCGACAGGTTCCCGCTAGGTGCGCCTACGCGTGTCGGTGTTGCTTTGCCGCGCGTTCCGTCCGGAACGCGCGGCAACGTCACCGCAGAGCACTAGCGCGAGCGCGACCAGCCTCGGAGCTGGAGCTCGTCACCGGTGTAGAAGCGCGGGCGGCCGCGGTCGTCGACGCCGACCCAGCGGGCCCGGCCGTGCGATCCCTCCAGGACGTACGCGTGCCCGCCGCTCCACACGACGCTGCACGGCGCGGTCGGCAGCGGGCGGGCGTTGCGGGTCGCCTCGGACTGGCTGATTGCCTCGGCAGTGACGCTCATGACTGGCTGAATCCTCCGTGAGGGGTTCCGTCCGGGAAGTTGTCGCCCGGTGGCTGTGCGTTACCCCGACCCGGACGATTCTGGACCCCCGTTCCGCCGCAGAAACCCGATTCCGGCCCCGTCCGCGCCCGCCGGGCCGATACGTCGCCCAGCTGCGATCCCCGTCACGTGATCGACTTGTGCCGGGGGTCACCGTCGATGCCGTTCGGCGCAGCTGCGCGACCGACCATCGGGCGTCGATCCGGGTACCGCCGATCGGCCGCACTGGTCAGACCGGGGTTGACCTGCCCAGTTCGGTCAACCGGGCCCGCATGCGCCGCTGCCACGGCTCGAGACCGGCTCGGGTGAACAGGTCGAGCGCGTCGGCCAGCCGCCGCCGCCCGAGCCGCTCGTCACCGTCGCGCAGGGCCAGCTCGGCCAGGCTCCAGCAGGTCGTGGCCTCCCCGAACACGTCTCCGATCTCGGCGAACGCCCGCTGGCAGCCGCTGAGCACCCGCTCGGCGCGGGCGGTCTCACCGCGCGTGACGAACACGTGCCCGAGCTGGCGGACGCAGCGCAGCTCACCCAGCCGGTCCCCGAAGCCCCGGTACAGCGCGGCCGCCTCGACCAGGCACCTCTCGGCGGCGTCCTGGTCGCCCCACTTGCCGTGTGACGCCCCGAGGAACAGCAGCACCTGGGCCTGCCCGTACGAGTCGCCGAGGCCGCGGAACCCGGACAGCGACGCCGCCAACGCCGCTTTGGCGGCGTCGACGTCACCCAGGTCCCGGTCGACCAGCCCCAGGCAGAACCGGACGTTGATACTGCCGCGGGAGTCGCGCTTCTGGGCGTAGTCGGCGGCGGCGTCCGAGAAGCAGCGCCGGGCCAGGTCGAGCCGGCCGTTGTGGTGGTGCACGTCGCCCAGCGCCATCAACGCGTGCGCCTGCGACAGCTGGTCGCCGGCCCACAGCTCCACGGCCTGCTCCAGCAGCCGCGCGGCCGGCACGTGCCGGTCCTGGGCGAAGCAGAGCCGGCCGAGGCCGTAGCGCATCCGGGCCTCGCCCCAGCGGTCGCCGGCCGTCACGGCGGCGGCGAGGGCCCGCTCGTGGCACCGCCGCCAGTCGTCCCAGTAGCCCCGCAGCTCCAGAAAGCCTTCGCAGGCCGCGGCCAACCGCCATGCGTGTTCCGCAGGGCCGGCCGCGGCCGCCTGCTCGACGGCCACGGCCAGCTGCGGCCGTTCCAGCTCGAACCAGGCCATCGGGTCGGTGTCCGCCGCCACGCCCCGGTCGCGGCGGTGCGGCAGCCAGCCGGCGTTGGGCAGCAACGACTCCGCCTCCTCGGCGGCCGTCAGCCAGGCCGCCGACGACCGCGCCACGGCGGCATCCCGCTCCGGGACGTCGACCTGTTCACGGGTGTAGAGGCGGATCAGCCCGTGCATTCGATACCGGCCGGCGACCTCGTCCAGCAGCTGGGCGTCGACGAGATCCTCGACGAGCCGCTCGGCCCGGTGCGCCGGCCGGTCCAGGACCGCGGCGGCCAGCCGGGGCGAGTACTCCGTGTTGTCGAGCGAGCCCAGCAGCCGCAGGGCCCGCCGCCGCTCGTCGTCCAACGCCCGATAGCCGGTCGCGAGGCTGGCTCGCACTTGCATGTCGCCGGCCTCCAGGCCGTCCAGCCGCCGCTGCTCGTCGGCCAGCTGGGCCACCAGCCAGCTCAACGGGCGGCTGGTCCGGGCGGCCAGCCGCGCGGCGACGATGCGCAGCGCCAGCGGCAGCCCGCCGCACTGCCGGACCAGGTCCGCGGCGGCCTCCGGCTCGGCGGCGACCCGTGCGGCGCCGAGCACGGTCGCCAGCAGCCGCAGCGAATCCGCGGTGTCGAGCACGGTCAGGTCCACGGTCCGCGCACCGGCCAGACCGGTCAGCCGGTTGCGGCTGGTGATCAGCACGGCCGAGTGCTCGTCACCGGGAATCAGTGGCCTGACCTGGGCTTCGTCCACGACGTCGTCCAGCACGAGCAGCACCCGCCGGCCGGCCAGCCGGTCGCGCAGCAATGTCGAACGGCCCTCGGTGCTGTCCGGGAGGTGCGTGCCGAGCACGCCGAGCAGCATGAGCAGCCGGCCCAGCACCTCGGCCGGATGCACCGGGCCGGTGGCGTCGCTGACCGTGGCGTGCAGACGTCCGTCGGGGAAGTGAACGCGGAGTTGGTGGCCTATGTGGACGGCAAGGGCGGACTTGCCGACCCCGGACATGCCGGCGATCACCTGCACCACCGGCCGGCCGCGGTGCCCGGACGGCGCGGCCAGCCGGGCCGTCAGCTCGGCGGTGAGGGATGCTCGCCCGACCAGGTCCACGTCCGGCGGCAGGGACTGCGGCCGGACCAAAACTTGATCGGGCGTCCAGTCCAGGTCGGGATCCCCGTTGAGCACCGCGCGTTCCAGCTCCCGCAACCGCTCCCCCGGCTCGATCCCCAGCTCGGCGACGATCACCGACCGAGCCTGCCGGTACGTCTGCAGGGCGTCGGCCGTGCGCCCGGCGCGGTGCAGGGCCAGCATGAGCTGGGCTCGGAACGGCTCGTGCAGCGGCGAATCGGCCACCAGGCCGGCGAGTTCGCCCAACAGGTCGGCGTGCCGGCCCAGCCGCAGGTCCGCGTCGATGCGCCGCTCAAGGGCGTTGATCCGCAGCTCCGCCAGCCAGCGCCCGGCCACGGCGTGCAGCGACGGCGACGGCACGTCCGACAGCGCCGGCCCCCGCCACAGATCGAGCGCCTCGCGCAGCCGTTGCGCGGCGACCGCGGGCGGCGCATCCTCGGCCTCCGCGACGAGGGCCCGGAACACGTCCAGGTCGAGCTGCCCGGGCTCCACCTCGATCAGGTAACCGGGCGGCCGGGTGCGCAGCGGATCCACACCGGACAACGTGCGGCGCAGCCTCAGCACGTAACCCTGCAGGGTCGCCTTCGCGCTGGCCGGCGGCTCCGTGCCCCACAGCCGCTCGGCCAGCTCGTCCACCGAGACCGGCCGGTTGGCGCTGAGCAGCAGCGCCGCCAGCACGATCCGGTGCTTGGCCGCCGGCAGCGCTGTCGGCAAGCTGTCGATCTCGACCGCGAGCGGACCGAGCACCCCGTAGCGCACCCCCACAATGGAGATAATGCTCTTGTCGGCAAGCACGAGTAGGGGGAACCAGTGTCTCCAGTCACGATCGTCACGGGCGGCAGCCGCGGCATCGGCGCGGCGACGGTGCGCCGGCTGGCCGCCGACGGGCATGCGGTGTGCCTGTCGTTCCGGGAGAACGCCGAGGCCGCCGAGAAGCTCGTCGGCGAGGTGACCGACGTCGGCGGGCGGTGCATCGCGGTGCGGGCCGACGTGTCCAACGAGAACGACGTCGAGGCGCTGTTCCGCGACGCCCGCGAGGAACTGGGGCAGATCACCGGCCTGGTGGCCAATGCCGGCGTGACCAGCCCGATCATGCCGCTGGCCGACCAGCCCGTCAGCCAGCTGCGGTACGTGCTGGAGGTGAACGTGCTCGGCGCGCTGCTGTGCGCGCGGCGGGCCGTGCAGTCGATGTCCACCACGCGCGGCGGCAACGGCGGCTCCATCGTGTTCATCTCCTCGTCGGCCACCATCCACGGCGGTCCCGGCGAGTACGTGCACTACGCGGCGTCCAAGGGCGCGGTGGACGTGCTGACCGTCGGCCTGGCCAAGGAGGTGGCCAAGGAGGGCATCCGGGTCAACACGGTGGCGCCGGGCATGGTCGACACCGAGATCCACGCCCTGTCCGGCGACCCGGAGCGGGCCTGGAAGGCGGCCGGCCGGATCCCGCTGGGCCGCCCGGGCGACCCAGCGGAAATCGCGAACGCGATCGCCTGGCTCATGACCGACCAGGCCTCCTACACCACCGGCGCCATTCTGCGGGTGGCCGGCGGAGTGTGAATCACACGTCGTTGTACGTGAGCTTCAGCAGGTCCGCCGCCTTCAAGGTCGGCGTGGACAGCGCGGCGCCACCGGAATTGACCAACGTGATCGGCGTTCCGGTGTTGCCGCCGATCCAGCCGGCGGTGTTGGCCAGTGCCTGCGCTTCGTCGAAATAGACGACGCCGTAATCGGGCAGTGTGGTCGGCGAGCCGCCGACGCTCGGCGTTTCCACGATCCATTCCGCGCAGTTGCCGCGCAGCGTGGTGCCGGTGGGCGCGGTGACGGCGAACGACACCGACTGGTCGGTGCTGTCGTTGGTCAGCCAGATCGATGCGGTGGTGGCCGAGGTGGCGCAGATCAGGCAGAACATGGTGTCGCCGGCGGAGATCGGGAAGTTCGCGATGGCGATCTCGAAGTCCGGGTACCACTCCCACCAGGCGTAGACCCGCTTGACCCCGTTGACCAGCGAGGACTCGGTGCCGGCCTGGAGCACGTCGGGCGAGCCCCAGCCGTCGATGCCGACCCAGGACGAGGAGTAGTACGAGGTCTTGCCGCCCTTGGGGTCGGCCGGGTCGGCCACCGTCCACTCGCCCTCGACCCACTTGAACGAGTCGCCGGCGGCCGCGAACGCGGCGCTGCCGGACCAGTTGGTCGACGTGGCGTCAGTCTTGTGGGACCCGGTCGGGCCGGCCAGCTCGGCCGGGGCGCTCGGGCCGCGCATCGGGCCGTGCACCTTGTCGGTGTTCCGCACGAACACCGGCTCGATTCTGGTGTGGTTTCTGCTGACTCTGCGCTTCCACTGGGTGTACAGCGGCCGCTGACTGTCCTGGTCGGGACGGGCCGGGAAGCCGTGCACCAGCAGTTCGCGCTGATCGGCGGTCAGCGGATCGAAATCGGCCGGCGGCGGGGTGAACAATCGGACGCCGAGCTCACTCGGGGCCATCGTGGTTTCGGTCAATGCGGAGCACCTCCCGCGCGACATCGCGGCATTTTCTGATCAATGCGGAAAACAACGTCGCGTGCTTCGGAGGAGCCCGCCGGCGGGCGGCAGATACAGTTGACCTCGTCGGCCAGCGATCCTGTCCGGCGACGGTGAACCGATGAAGGAGGAAGGATCCCTGTGGCTGAGATCCGCCGGGTGGGCGTGGTTGGCGCCGGACTGATGGGCTCGGGCATCGCGGAGGTGTGCGCGCGGGCCGGGCTGGACGTGATCGTCAGCGAGGCGAACCCGACCGCGATGGAGGCGGGCCGGGAGCGGATCGCCAAGTCGCTGGCCCGCGGCGTGCGCAGCGGCAAGCTGTCCGAACAGGACCGCGACGCCGCGCAGGGCCGCCTGCGCTTCACCACCGACCTCGGCGACTTCGCCGACCGCGAGCTGGTGGTGGAGGCCGTCGCCGAGAGCGAGCAGGTCAAGACCGAGGTGTTCACCACCCTGGACAAGGTGGTCACCGACCCCGACGCGATCTTCGCGTCCAACACCTCGTCCATCCCGATCATGAAGCTGGGCATGGCCACCCAGCGGCCGGCCAACGTGATCGGCATCCACTTCTTCAACCCGGTGCCGGTGCTGAAGCTGGTCGAGCTGGTGCCGTCCCTGCTGACCAGCCAGGAGACCGCGCTGCGGGCGCGGGGCTTCGCCGCCGGGCAGCTGCGCAAGGAGGTCATCACCGCCCAGGACCGGGCCGGCTTCGTGGTGAACTCGCTGCTCATCCCGTACCTGCTGTCGGCGATCCGGATGATGGAGTCGGGCTACGCCAGCGCCGCCGACATCGACCAGGGCATGGTGCTGGGCTGCGCACACCCGATGGGGCCGCTGCAGCTGACCGACCTGATCGGCCTGGACACCACCAAGGCCATCGCCGAGTCGATGTACGACGAGTTCAAGGAGCCGCTGTACTCGCCGCCGCCGCTGCTGCTGCGCATGGTCGACGCCGGCCTGCTGGGCAAGAAGTCCGGCCGCGGCTTCTACGACTACTCCGCCTGAGCCGACGCTGTCCGGTCGGGCACTCGTCGCGCAACGAGCGCCCGGCCGGCAGTGGTCACAGGGCGGCATTTCACGCCGCGCTCCGGGCCCGTCGAGCGCTGGTCTGCACCATGATCGCCAACGTGGGTGGCGTCGCCACGTACGCGTCAGCCGGCTTCCGGCCCCTGCCCGAGGTCCGGGATCGGTGCCGCGAGGCCCAGCTCGGAATGCGGCGCCTGGACGGTGATGGTCGTCCAGGCGCCGAGGTGCACACGGTCGCCGGGGCGCAGCGGGTGCGGCACGCCGGCGGCCAGGCCCGCACGCGAGTAGTTGAGGTAGGTCCCGTTGGCCGAATTCATGTCCACAATGGACCATCCGGGGTCGCCGGCCACCAACAGCGCGTGCAGCCTCGACACACCGGGATCCTCGGGCGGTCCGATCAGGTCGATGTCCGGCTCGATCCCCCGGCTCCGGCTGCGCCGTCCGATGCTGATCTGCTGACCTCGCAACGGAAAGCGCCGCTCCGCCTGGTACGGCGGGAATCCGATGGCGCCGGCGTCCGGGCCGCCCTCGGCCTGCACGCTGTCGTAATACCGACGGTCGGCGCCGACCACCACCGACCACGTTGTGGTCACCGCGGACGCGGTGACGGCGGACGGCGGCGTGACGGCGAGCGAGTCGGCGCCGCACTCCTCGCAGAAGCGCCCGCCGAGCGGCGCGCCGCAGGACGGGCAGTCACCGATGGCCGGCGCCGGCTCGGGTGCGGCGGACGCCGTGGCCGCGGCGAAAGCCAGGCCGCAGACGTCGCAGAACTCCTCATCGGCCGATTCGTGGCCGCGCGCGCAGACGGGCATCAGTCCACGTCCTCCTCCGCGGCGGACGAGCGGCCGACCCGCTTGGTCACCTGGGACCGGCTCTCCAACGTCATCGCATCCACCGCGGTGACCGCCCGTTTGAGCCGGATGGTGCCCCGCGCCGGATCGACCACGTCGACGACGTTGGCCAGCAGCCTCGCGGTGTCCTCGTGCCCGGACTCGTGCGCGAGCGCCACCGCGCGGCCGAGCTTGGCGGTCGCCGTCTCGACGTCGCCGCCGCGCTGCGCCTGCAGGCCCTCTTCGATCGCGGCGGCCAACTCGGCCTGCCCGGTGTAGTGCGCCACCTCGGGGCTGATCTTCGTGGACAGCACGGTGTCGTCGGTCCAGACCGCCAGCAGCTGCCCCCTGGCGCCCAACTGCTCGCCGGCGGCCGACACCAGGCTGACCCGTCCGGCCAGCATCTTGTCGCCGACGCCGGCCGGTTGGACCTGGACGCACACGTGGTAATCGCGGCTTTCCGCGCCCCACGAGCCGGTCGGGTAGTCGCCGGTGCGCGGACCGGACTCGGTCCGCCGCGTGGTGAGGTCGACCAGGCTCGGCTCGACCTGCTTGACGAACTTCACGGTCGCGCCCTGCGGGGTCCACAGCCGCAGCGCCACGTCCGCGACCTTCTTGCCCATCGACGCGGCGGTCATCGCCCGGAAGTCGGCCTCGAGACCGGCCGGCTCGGCCACGATGTCGACCGTGCCGAGCATCGTCTCCGCGATCCGGCGCAGCTCCCCGACCTCCCAGTCGGTGCCCACTCCCCGGCAGTCGCAGACGTACTGGCCGGCCACCTTCTCCAGGACGCGCGCCAGCTTCTCGGGTGGCTCGTGCTCGTTGCGGCCGTCGGTCAGCAGGATGGCATGGCGCAACGTGCTCGCCCGGCTGTCGAAGACCCTCGCCGCCAGCCGCAGCCACTCCCCCATCGCCGTGCCGCCGTCGGCGGACAGCCGACGCAGCGACTGTTTGGCCGCCTTCCGGGTCGCCGCGTCGGCCCTGGCCATGCCGCCTTCGTACGGGAAGACGATGGTCGCGGTGTGCGTGCCGGCGATGACCGCGAACAACACCCCGTCGCGCAGGGCGTCGATGGCGGCCGCGGTCGCCTGCTTGGCCGCCGCCAGCTTGGTCGACGGCCAGTCCATCGAGGCCGAGCAGTCGACGATGATCACCTCGGCGGCCGGCTCGTCCGTCGTCGGCGCGCCCTCGCCGGTCGAGGTGACGGTGACGATCGCGTTGACCTCGGCCGCCAGCTGGGGCAGGTACTCGTTCTGGTAGACGTCCACCCGGAACTCGTTCACGCGTGCTCCTCGAACGGATAGGGCAGCACCACGACCGTGATGTTGTCTCGGCCACCACGGCGCAGGGCGACCGCGGTCAGGTCGGCGGCCACCGTCAACGGCGGACCGCCGGACATCTCCGCGGACAGGTCCGCCGCGGTGGGTAGGTAGTTCCACAGCCCGTCGCTGCACACCACGAGCCGCCCGGGCGACCCGGCGGGCACCACGACCAGGTTCGGCGGCCCCTGCTCCGCGTCCGCGCCCACCCAGCGGGTGAGCGCGCCTTCGACGGGGTCTGCGTCGTCCCGGGTGAGCGGCCGGCTGTCGCCGTCGCCGATCCAGTACGCCCGGCTGTCCCCGATCCAGCCGACCGTGATCGCCCGTTTCGTGGCCACCGCGGAGACGAACGTGCAGGAGGGTGCGCTCTTTTCCAAATCGGCGCCGACAAGCTCGCGCACGGCCGAATACGCCTCGGCGGCGGCGCGGTGCGTTGCCGCGTCGGCGTCCACGCCGTCGGCCAGGCAGTCGACGAATTCGGCCAAGGCCGCGTCGACGGCGGCCTGTGCCGCGGCGGCGGCCCGCTCGGTGGATCCGACGCCGTCACAGACGATCGCGACGACGGCCTCCGGCTCGTCCGGGGGCCCGACGACCGCGAAGGCCATCGCATCCTCATTGCGCGCGCGGAGGGAGCCGCGGTCGCTCACCCCCGCCACCAGGACGAGATCGTGTTCGGCGCGGTCGCGGCCGGCCACCACGTCCGGCGGGGTCCGGCGCAGCCGAAGGCCCGCACCGCAGCTCTCGCAGTACCGGTCCGCCGGCCCGACCTGGTCGCCGCATTCCGGGCAGCTGGTCAGAACCATGTTCTCGGCCGAATCCGGTTGGCCCGGTCCACCCAGGCGACGCGGTCGACGCGGGTCGCGGACTGCCGGGCCAGCGCCAGGTAGCAGCCCTCCATCGCCCGCCGCAGGTCGTCGGTCACCAGGCGGCGTCCGAGCACCGTGCCCGAGCCGACGCCGTCCTTGGTCCACTCATACGCGGCCTCCAACAGCTCCCGTTCGGCGCTCGTCCGCCGCACGTCGTCCAGTTCCAGGCCGCCCAACCGGTTTCCGGCGAGCACCAGGTCCGATTCGGACAGTCCGTCGGCTCGGCCGACGGCGATGCGCGCCCGGATCGCGGCCAGCTGCGCGACCAGGTGATGGCTCGACGTCTCCGGCACCGACTCCAGCACCGCCACGGCCTCGGCTCGACTTCCGGCGGCCCGCAGCACCCGCGCCAGTCCGAAGGCCGCGCTGATGAAGCTCCGGTCGGTGCGCCAGACGAGCCGGTAGCAGCGGTCCGCGACGGCGGTGTCGCCGGTGAGTTCGGCGCAGGCTGCGATGGCCAGCTTCGGCGCCGCCTCACCGGGCACGAGGTCGTAGACCGCCTCGAACGACGTGCGGGCCCGGCGCGGCTCGTTCTCGGCCAGTGCGGCCAGGCCGCGATGCCATTCGACGCGCCAGTCGTCGGGCCCGGTCTCGATGCCGTCCAGGACCGTCCTGGCGCCGACGACGTCGCCGAACTCGATCTTGGCCCGGGCCAGCCGCAGTCCCACCTCGACGCCGTGCGCCGACGCGTCGGACAGCTCTGCGATCAGCGCTTCCGGGTCGGTCAGGGAGATACCGGCCAGCAACACCGTGCCCGGATCGTCGGCGTCCACTTTGGACACCGGGAGCGCGGCGGCGATCTCCGCGGCGGACGGCGTCCCGGACACGCCGAAGCTGCGCCGTTCCACCGTGAACTCGGGGGACGGCCCGGGCCTGGGCTCGTCGTCCTCGGTCGCCGCGACCTCGCGGAGCACGCCCTCCAACTGCTCGCGCATCTGCCCCGCCGACGCGAACCGCAGCGCCGGATCACGATGCGTGGCGCGGAGCAGAAAGCGGTGGAAGGACTCGTGTTCGGCCAGCAGCGGCACCGCGTCCGCACCCGGCAGCGTGTCCGGGAAGTCGTGGTGGAAGTCGAACGGGAACGTCATCACCGCCAGCGACCGGCCGACCGTGTAGAGGTCGGACACCGGCGACGGCAGCTCCTTGCCGATCTCCGGCGCCTGGTAGCCGACCGTGCCGTAGATCGGGCTCACCTGGTCGTCCACGTGCCGCACCGCGCCGAGGTCGATCAGCTTGAGCTGGTCGCCGCCGTGGATCGCGTTGTCCGGCTTGAAGTCGCAGTAGACCAGGCCGGCGTCGTGCAGGTGGCCCAGCGCCGGCAGCACCTTGAGGATGTAGGCGATGGCCTGGGTGAGCGGCAGGCACGCGCTCGGGTCGCCCTCCTGCCGGCGCTGCCTGATCAGGTCCTTGATCGAGGTGCCGCCGACGTACTCCATCACGATGTAGCCGGTGCCGCGGTGCTCGACGAAGTTGAAGATCCGCACGATGGCCGGGTGCTCCACCTGGGCCAGGAACCGCGTCTCGGCGACGGCCGCCGCCAGCGCGTCCGCGTCGCCGGAGTCCAGCAGCCCCTTGAGCACCACCCAGCGGTCGGCGACGGCATGGTCCAGCGCGAGGTAGATCCAGCCCAGTCCGCCGTGGGCCAGGCAGCCGAGCACCTCGTACTGGCCCTGGACCACCTCCCCCACGGCCAGTTTCGGCACGAAGGAGAAGCCGTGCCCGCACTCGGCGCAGAAGCCCTCGGTCCGGCCCGGCCGAGCAGTGCCATCGGGAAGATCCGGCCGGCCCCGCCCGACCTTCGCCCCGCAGCTGCTGCAGAACCGTTTGCTCTCCGGCACGCTGGGGTCGACCAGCACGGCCTCGCGGGGATCTCGGCGCGGCACGCTCGCGATCTCCACGATGCCGTCGCCGAGCAGATCACGTCCCCGGGAGCGGCTGGATCCGTGCGTGGCGCGGGACGCCGCGGTGCTGCTCGTCGGCGTGCTCCAGGACGTCACGGGTGCGGACCTTGTCGACAGCGGCGGCGCCGGCACTGCCACGGCGGCCGCGAGCCCGCACGTGTCGCAGAAGCCCTCTTCGTCGATCTCGCCGCCGCAGCCGGGGCGGGCACAGGCCACCTTCGCTCCTGTCGCGGTCATCGTCCCTCCTGTCGGGCCTGGAGCGCCTCCTGGTACCGCTTGACCGCCCTGGTGGACGCGGCCAGGTCGCACGGGATCGTGTACAGCAGGACGCGGGCTTCCCTGTGCACCGCAAGCAGATCGAGGTCCTCGGCGTACCCGAGGTGCTTCGCCTTCGCCCGGTAGGCGTCGAGCCGGCCGCGTAGTTCGAGCCGGCGGTCGAGGAGCCCGCTGGCCGAGGCCAGTCGATCCCGGCCGTCGGCCAGCGCGGCGCTCGCGTCGGTCCGAAGACTGTCCAGCGCGGCGGCGAGGTCCTTGAGCCGACCGGACATCGCCGGCAGTTCGGCCAGTCTGGCACGCAGCGCCGGCACGGGATCCGACAACGGCGTCAGCCCGGGAGAAGCGATCTTCTCCAGCACGGTCACGTGCGTGTCCCGGATCCGCGACCCCACGTCGGCGATCTCGTCGATCAGCGCGTCGAGCCGATCGAGTTGTTCGGCCAACGAGTCCCGGGCTCTGGCCAACGCCGCCAGTTCGTCACGGACCGCGGTGATCCGGTCCGTGAGCTGATCCGGCAGGGCCGGCGGGGCCAGCGGATCGGCGGCGGTGCGTCGCCGGATCTCGGCGAGCTCGTCGGCGATCCGGTCGAGCTCGGGCTCTTCGACACCGAGCGACGCCGCGAGCTTGCGGGCCGCCCGGAGCTCGCCGTCGAGCGGGTCGAGCCGGTCGACCAGGCCGCGCCAGGCCGCTTCCACCGCGTCGAGGACGTCGGTCACCATCGCGCAGGTCGCGCCCAGCGGCGCCGCGAGGTCGGTCAGCCGGGCGACCAGCGTGGTCAGCTCGGTGAGGTCGGCCTCGCCGAGCCGGGACCGGCGACCCCGCACCTCCCTGGCCTGGTCGAGAAGCGTGCGATAGGTCGAGAAGTCCTCCCACAGCGCGTTGAGCGCGATGCTGGCCACGCCCCAGCGCTGCTCGGTCACGCCGGTCAGGGCGCCGGACAGCAGGTGATAGCCCGGGCGGCCGTCCATGGCCAGCACGGCCTGGGCGACCCGGTCGCTGTCCGCGCCGAGCCGGTCCAGCGCGCTGTCCGCTTCGTCGACGGTGAGCATGCCGGTCAGTCCCGGTACTGCGGCGTCGGTGGCGCGGGCGCCGCGCCGGGCAGCAGGCCGCCCAGCCAGCGCTGGTACGACGCCGTCCACGCGCCGCCGGCCTCGATGTCGCGCAGCACCCCGTTGACGAACCGGACGAAGTCCTGGTTCGGCAACGGAATCGCCAGGCCGTACGGCTCGTCGGCCAGCGGCACGCCGACGATCTTCGTGTACTGGTCCTGGGCCGTCATGCCGGCCAGGATCACGTCGTCGGTCGACACCGCGTCCACCTGCCCCTGCTGCAACATGACCAGGCAGTCGGTCCAGTCCGACACCGACACGGGCACCGGCTTGGCCGGCAGCGCCGCGACGGTGGCCAACGACGTCGACCCCTTGGTGGCGCACACCCGCTTGCCGGCCAACGCGTCCGGCCCGTCGATCGCGGAGTTCTGCTTGACCAGGATCCGTTGCTTGGCGTCGTAGTAGACCGCGGAGAAGGCGACCTGCTTGATCCGGTCGCAGGTGATGGTCATGGTCCGGGCGACGAGGTCCACGTCCCCGTTCTGCAGCGCCGGAATGCGCTGGTCGGAGGTGAGCACCTTGAGCTGGATCGCGTTCGGGTCGCCGAACAGGGCCTGCGCGACCGCCCGCGCCATGTCGATGTCGAAGCCCTGGAGCTGGCCGGTGGCCGGGTCGCGGAAGCCCATGTGGAACGTGTTCTGGTCCACCCCGACAACGAGCTTGCCGCGCTGGACGATCTTGGCCATGGTCGAGCCGGCGGGCGGCGGCCCGGGGGCCGGCAGCGGGTCCGGCGGGCGCAGGCTGGCCAACGGGTCCGCGCACTGGCTCCCGGCGGCCGCGGTGGGCGCCGCCGCCACGCTCGCGTTGCCCGGGGTCGGCACCTGCGCCGGCACGTTCGGGATCACCGTGGTGGCCACCGACGCACAACCCGCCAGCACCGACAAGGAAAGTACCAACACAGTGGCCGATAAGGCTGATGCGCGCTTTCTCATCGGTAGTCCCTGAGTCGTCGCCAGATCCCGGCGCCCGCGGCGGCCGCCGTGAGCACTGCCAGCACCGCGACCACCGCGACGACGGCGTTGAGCGCGTTGCCGGCGGCGGTCACCTTCGCGGTGAAGGCCGTCCTGGTCTGGTCGATCGCGTCGCGCAGGTCGTTGTCGAGCTTGTCGAACGCGGTCGCCGCGCTGTCCGGAGCAGTGCCGATCGCCACCGTCACCGCGCCGCCGTAGTCGCCGGCATCGTCGGCCTTGCGCAGCGTGCCGTGCGCGGTGCTCCACGCGGTGTGGTCGGCCTTCGCCGCGTCGATCTTCGCCCGGACGCCGTCGTCGGTGGCCTGGGTCCCGGCCGTGGTGAGCAGGTCGCCCAACTGCTTGTCCACCTTGCCGAAATCCGCCTGGTAGGCCTGACCTGCGCCCCGGGCCACCAACGTCAACGTCTCGTCCGCGCGCGCCGCCAGCGTCGCGATCCTGGCCGCGGCAAGGGTCTCGACCTGGGCCGAGCCGTCACGCCGGCTTGCGTTGACGTCACCCATCACCGCGATGCCGGAGACCATGACCCACAGCAGGGACACCAAAGTCGCCGCGGTCGCGCCCAGCAGGCCGACGTTGAACACCCGGTTCGTCCGGCGGGACAGCACGACCTGGACGGCCACAAGCAGGCCCAGGACAAGCAGCCCGAGCAGCAGCTCCACGATCGGGAACGCGCCGGCGCCGTCCTGGTCGGCGGTGACCTGGGTCGTCTCGGCGCGGTACAGGTCCTGCGCCATCGGCAGCAGCCGGGTGCGCATGAGCGTGGACGCCTCGCGCTGATAGGCGGCCCCGAGCGGCAGCCCCTGCTGGTTGTCCGCCCGTGCGGTCTCGACCAGGCCGGTGTAGACCGGCAACTGCTCGGACAAGGTCGCCAGCACGCTGCCCGACGCCGTGATGTCGGCCGGTTCCCGGGCGGCGACGGCGATGGCGAGCGTGCCCGATGCCTGCGCGATGTCCGC
>DASWRQ010000433.1:0-6139 GCA_036403095.1 Kutzneria sp.
CGGTCGCCCTTCGTAGCACCAGTGATGCCGCCACCGACGAGCTCTTTGCCCGGCCCGCCGCCGAAGCGGCCGTCGCGCGGGCCCCAGGTGCTGGCGATCGTGCTGGTGGCAGTGGTTCTGCTCGGCCTGGCGGCGGTCGGCCTGAGCCATCTCGGCGGCTCCCGTCCGGCGGCCGACGCCGGGGCCGGCGCGACGCGCACGACCGGGCCGACGACCATCACGTCGCCGTCGCGGACCATCACGCACCGGACCACCACGCCGTCGCCGACCACCACCCGGCGCACCACCACGACGTCGCGGCCGCCGACCAGCACGACGCCGGCCGGGCCGCAGCCGGTGGCCAAGCTCGGCGACAACCCGTTGTTCGAGGTCGCCGGCCTGCCGGCGACGAACTGCCCGCTCAGCCGCTGGAGCACCGACCCGGCCGGCGCGGAGCGGTTCTTCCGCAGCGCGCTGCCCTGCCTGAACGCCGCGTGGGAGCCGGTGCTCAGGGCCGCCGGCCTGCCGTTCTCCCCGCCGGACGTGGCGTTCCCGCCCGGGACCTCGTTCACCACGCCGTGCGGCAACCAGTCCATCGGGCACATCGTCGCCTTCTACTGCGGCCGCGACCACACGCTCTACGTGCCGTTCGCCGGGTTGCAGTCCGAGATGTACGGCGCGCACCCCGGCGTCTACCTGGCGCTGTTCGCGCACGAGTACGGGCACCACGTGCAGGCGCTGTCCGGGATCCTCGGCGCGTACACCAGAGAGCGCTACGACAAGGACAACGGCGACAGCAACAACGACGCCGGTTGGGAGCTGTCGCGGCGGCTGGAACTGCAGGCGCAGTGCTTCTCCGGCATGTTCCTGGCCGCCACCTCCGGCCGTGGCGACGTCGACGGCAACATCACGCACGAGGCGCAGACCAGCCAGGACCGCGGCGACCACAACGGGCCGCCGCTCGACCACGGCACCGACCAGCACACCATCGGCTGGTGGACCGCCGGCTTCCAGGCCAACAGCCTCGCGGGGTGCAACACCTGGTTATCCAGCACCGCTGACGTCGCCTGAGTGGCAGGCTCGCGGTCATGCAGACGCGTGAGTGGATCGCCGCCGTGGGCGGCCAGGGGGAGCGGCTCGCCGCGGCGGCCGATCGGTCCGGGCTGGACGCACCCGTGCCGACCTGCCCGGACTGGGCTGTCCGGGACCTGCTGCTGCACCTCGGCAGCGTGCACCGCTGGGCCGGCGCCTTCGTCGGGCAGGCCCTGACCGAGCCCCGTGACATCGACTATTCGACGCGAGGCGACGACGGCCTGGTCGAGTGGTTCCGTGACGGCGTGACAGAGCTGGTCGACGTGCTCACCACGGCACCGGCCGACCTGGACTGCTGGCAGTTCATGCCCACCGCGCCGTCCGGGGCGATGTTCTGGGCCCGTCGGCAGGCGCACGAGACCACCATCCACAGCGTGGACGCCGAGGCTGCCGCCGGGCTGCCGTCGCCCATCCCGTCCGCGCTCGCCGCCGACGGCGTGGACGAGTTGCTGTGC
This sequence comes from Kutzneria sp., assembly GCA_036403095.1. Taxonomy (GTDB): domain Bacteria; phylum Actinomycetota; class Actinomycetes; order Mycobacteriales; family Pseudonocardiaceae; genus Kutzneria. Next base: position 1,527 of record DASWRQ010000433.1, read on the forward strand.
GGCTTCCTGCCCCGCAGCCGCCGCCTGCGTGCCGAGGAGGAGCGGTCCGTGCTGGTCAGCGCCACCGACACCGGTGACAACTGGCTCGTCCGCTACGGCCCCGACAGTCCGACCGCGACGCGGGTGGCGGCGGCGGAGGCGGACAGCGCGATCGCCGGCACCGCCGAGGAGCTGTACCTGGCGCTGTGGAACCGTCGGCAGTGGCACGGGCTCACCGCGGACGACGAGCTGGCGGCGCTGTGGGCCGAGCAGGTGCGGGTCCGCTAGCTGTGGGTGTTGCTCGACTCGACGTTCTCGTCCGCCGTGTCGTCCTCGCCGGCCGGCTCCTCCTCGATGACGGCTGCCGGCTCGTCGGGGAAGGCGGGCGGCTCCGGCATGGCCGGCGGCTCAGCCGCGCCGATCACCGGGACCGCCGCGACGGCCGCGGCTTTCGGAACTGGCCGATAGCGAATCAAGTAGGCGTACAGCGCGCCGGCCACAGCGCTCAGACACAGCAGCACCGCGGTCAGCCGGCCGTCGCGATTGCCGCCGACCTGGGAGGCGTCGGCCGGATGCGCGCTGAACTGGCCGTTCTCGTCGGTGACGATGACGTCCAGCGCGGTGCCCTTGGCCTGCCCGCAGCCGTCCAGCGGCACCTGCTTCTTGGCCCCGTCCACGGTCACCTCGACGGTGTCGCGGGCGTTGCCGCTGCCGCACTGGGCCGAGGTCACGACCGTCGCCCTGGCGTGCACGGCCGACGGCGAATCGGTGCTCGGGAAGCCGAGCGTCGGCCACCACACGAGCACCGCCGCACCGATCCCGACCAGCCCGATGACCAGCAGGATCAGCACCCATCGCACCTGGGTCTGCCGAGCCGCCACCCGCCCATCGTCCCAGACGGCCGGCCGCCCGGCACCCACACCGCCGGATCGGCGGCGTGAGGTCCGTCCCGATCCGAGCTGAACGGACCCTGAAACGTCGGCCAGCCGCCGCCCGCGCGGCCGCCCGGCCGACCAGAATGGGGCCCGTGTCGGTCGCCCGGATCTTGATCGTCGAGGACACCGAGGCGATTCGCGCCGCGGTGCGGTCCGCGCTGCGCGACAGCGGCTACGAGGTGCTGGCCCGGATGGACGGCCGCGAGCTGGAGGCGGACCTGGCCCAGTTCCGGCCGGACCTGGTCGTGCTGGACATCATGCTGCCCGGCCGCGACGGCTTCCAGCTGCTGGAGGCGATCCGCCGGTCCAGCAATGCCGGCGTCGTCATGCTGACCGCGCGGGACGGCGTGCCCGACCGGCTGCGCGGGCTGGAGGCCGGCGCCGACGACTACGTGCTCAAGCCCTTCGTGCTGGCCGAGCTGGTGGCCCGGGTCGGGGCCGTGCTGCGGCGGCTGGGCCGCACGCCGTCGACCGTGCAGATCGGCGACCTGCTCGTCGACGCCGACTCCGGTGTCGTGCTCTACGCCGGCTCGAACGTCGAGGTCACGGCCACGGAGCTGCGGCTGCTCTGCTACCTGGCCGCGCAACGCGGGCGTGTCGTCAGCAAGACCCAGATCCTGACCAGTGTGTGGGGCTACGAGGACTACGACCCCAACCTGGTCGAGGTGCACGTCAGCGCCCTGCGCCGCAAGCTCGAGGCGCACGGGCCCCGGCTGCTGCACACCGTGCGTGGGCTCGGCTATGTGCTGCGGGTCGGTGCCGCGTGAAGAGCGGCTCGCTGCGGCTTCGCGTCACGCTGTCCGTCACCGTCGCGCTGGCCGTCGTGCTCATCGGGCTCGTCGTCGTGGTCGACGCGCTGTTCGGCCGGCAGACCCTGCAGGACCAGACCAACCTCATCCGGGATCGCGTGCAGCTGGCCGTCCAGCTGGAGAAGCAGCGCCTGCAGCCCGAGCAGCTGTACGCGCGGCTGTCGCTCGGCGGGCTCATCCTCGTGCGGCTCACCGCGCCCAGCGGTATCGCCTACGGCAAGCCGCCCGCCGCCGACGCCACCGCTCGGACCGTCACCTATCGCAACGGCACCCGGATCACCTTCTACGCCGACTCCGAGACGCGGCCGCAGGCCAACCTGCACCGGCTGCTGCTCGTCGTCGGCATCTCCGCGTTGGCGATCACCGCGTTCGGGCTCATCTTCCTGGTGCGCTTCGCTTTGCGGCCGTTGGACCACATGGCCACCCTCGCCCGCTCCATCGCCGCCGGTGACCGGGGCCGGCGGCTCGCGCCCACCCGTACCGACACCGAACTCGGCCGCACCGCCGCCGCCTTCGACAGCATGCTCGACGAGCTCGAGGGCGCCGAGCAGCACGCCCGTCGCGCCGAGTCGCGGACCCGTCAGTTCGTCGCCGACGCCGCGCACGAGCTGCGCACCCCCATCGCCGGTTTGCAGGCCGTCGCCGAGTCCGTGCTCCAGCAGAGCCCCGAGACCGATCCCGAGGAACGCGACCGGATGCTCCTGCTGCTCGTCCGCGAGTCCCGTCGCGCCGGCCGCCTGGTCGACGACCTGCTCGCCTTGGCCCGCATCGACGCCGGTCTCGACCTCCAGCACGAGCCCGTCGACCTCCGCCACCTCGCCGACGCCGAGGCCGACCGGACCCGCGTGCTCGCCCCCGACCTGGCCATCTCCGTCGACGGGCCCTCCGTCGTCGTTTCCGGCGACCCCCAGCGCCTCGCCCAGGTCCTCGCCAACCTCATGAACAACGCCCGCCAGGCCACCGGTGGCTCCGGCGGCATCGCCCTCACCATCGGCTCCGCCGCCGGCTACGCCCACCTGATCGTCACCGACTCCGGGCCCGGCGTGCCCGAGGCCGACCGGGAACGCATCTTCGACCGCCTCGTCCGCCTCGACGAGGCCCGCGCCTCCTCCTCCGGCGGCTCCGGTCTCGGCCTGCCCATCGCCCGCGGCATCTGCCGCGCCCACGGCGGCGACCTCCGCTGCGAAGCCCCACCCGCCGGCCACACCGGCGCCGTCTTCCGCATCACCCTGCCGCTGCCGGTGACCCTCGACGCCCCCACCATCGCCTTCCCGATGCCAAATCCGGTGTAACAGTCGTCCGGTGGTGATCGATACCGAGGCGGGATTCGTGTGCCCACTGCGGGCACCGCATTAGGGGGATCGACCACATGCCAAGACGTCTCCTGGCGTCGGCGCTGGCGCTCGCGCTCATCGGCGCGACCACCCTCGCCGTCGCCACACCGGCCAACGCCGCCGGCACCCACCTGTATGTCAACCGGTCCAAGGCTTCGTGCCTGGACACCGGACCAGGCAGTGAAGTCCAGCCGTTCTGCTCCGTCCAGGCCGCCGCGAACGTCGTGCTGCCCGGCCAGACCGTGCACATCTCCGCCGGGCAGTACGACCCGGTGACCATCACCAGGTCGGGCACACCCGACGCGCCCATCACCTTCGCCGGCGTCCCGTCCGGGACGTTCATCGGCCTGTCCGGCCAGGGCGTGTTCGCACCGCGTGCGGTCACGGTGACCGGCGCGCACGACATCGTCCTCACCAAGGTCAGGACGTACGCCAAGGACGCCGCCGTCGTTGTCGACCACGCCAGCCACGTCACCATCGACGGCAACTACGTCAGTGGCAGCGCGGTGGCCCCGAACGCCAAGCCTGGCGTGGGCATCGACCTGGTCGCCGGCAGCGACGCCGTCACCATCAGCCGGAACAACATTCTGAACTGGGGTACGGCCGGCGTCGCCGTCGAACCGGGCGTCACCGGCGCCGTGATCACCACGAACCTTGTCCGGTACAACTTCGCGCCGGGCATCCTGGCCACCGACGCCCCGGGCACGGTCGTCACCAGCAACACCGTGATCGACAACTGTGTCTCCGGCATCACGCTGGCCGGCGTGTCCACCGGTGCCACCGTCGAGAACAACCTGCTGCACAACAACCACCAGATCCTCGATGGCCAGGCCAACTGCGGACCCCAGGACACAACCGGGGAACTCGTGGTGACGGCCGGTTCGACCGGGCGCACCGTCGTCGACCACAACCTGGTGCACACCACGGAGTCCGACGTCCTGTACAGCTGGGGCGGCGCCGGGTACTCGTCGGCGACGGCCTTCGCCGCGGCCTCGGGGCAGGGCACGCACGACATCGACACCGACCCGAAGCTCGGGCTCGGCGACGATCCGACCCTGACCGAAGGATCGCCCGCGATCGACTCCGCCGATCCGGCCGCGCCGGGCCAGCTGGCCACTGACAACGACGGCCGGGCCCGGGCCGACGATCCGCTCGTCGCCAACGCCGACTCGGGCATCGCCGACCGGGGCGCCTTCGAGTTCCAGGACCCGTTCAAGATCGCCCACGTCGACCCGACGCCGAAGGAGGGGCCCTACCCGCTGCCGGTCACTGTCCAGGCGACGGTCGACAACCCGTGGTCGACGCCGGTGGCCTACTCGATCGACTTCGGCGACGGCAGTTCCCCGGTGGCCGCCAGCGCGCCGACCGCCCAGCACACGTACACCCGCGCGTTCACCCCGATTCCCGACGGCGACCCCGGTTACCGCGCAAAGGTGACGGCCACCCTGCCCGGTGGAGTGACGCGGGCCAGCTACGCGTACGTGTTCGTCAACGAGCCGGGGCCGACGGTCGTCAAGCTGAACGCCCGCCAGGTCGGCCCGCTCATGGTCGGCGTG
>DASWRQ010000434.1:0-7482 GCA_036403095.1 Kutzneria sp.
TACCGACTCCAACAACCCACGCAGGTCCTCGCCGGCGTGGCCGTGCCATGGTTCGGGCAGCCCGGCGGCGGCACCGCCTACCTGCTGCCGAAGTCCATCGATGGACTACTGGCCGACGACACGCTGGTCGAGGTCCGACAGGGCACAACGCCTCCGACCTGACGGCGCCTCGTAAGCGATCGGGAGAATGGCAAAGTGAGGCGGGCCGTTCCGCCGGATTGCCGGGGAACGACCCGCCTCGGGTCACTCACGAAGCCGCCGCCACGTCCTTCGTGAGCGTCTGGACGTGGTCAGCCGGTGGCGATGCTGAACACGTGGAAGGTGCCGCCCTGCACGGTGCCGGGCAGGGTGATCGACTTGACCTGCTTGCCGGCCTGCAGCGCGATGGGCGCGGTGGCGAACAGGTACATGGTGAGCTGCTGCGACGTGCCGCCGCCGGCGTTGCGGTAAGGCATGACAACGACGGTGCGGTTGTTGTACGCCACGGGAGCGCCGCCACCGCCCAGCGCCCAGTCGGAGAAGCCGACGGCGGCGTTCTGGGTGGTGCCGTCGGTGTAGTTGATCACCAACGTGCCGGATGCGTTGCCGTTGCCGGCGCTGCCGAGCAGGGCCAGCTGGGTGGCCCCGGCGGGGGCGTCGACGGCGATGGTCTCGCCGCCGGCGTTGACGTTGTCGAGCTCACCGACGGGAACGTCGGGCCACACGAACTTGAGCCCGTCGGAGTCGGTGACGGTGGAACCAGGAGTCACGCCCTTGGCGGCCAGGGCATTGCGGGAGTAGCTCCACCCGCCGCCGTCGAAGTTGGCGATCTGCTGGTTGTCGTCGGGCGACGTGCCGATGTTGTTGAAGGCGGCCCGGAGACTGCCGGGCTGGGCGACCAGCACGGCCAGGGTGGAGCCGTTGATGGCCTTGCCGCCAGCGGTGTACGTGATCGGAATGTTGTAGGTGGCCTCGGCGGTCCCGGCGGCGACGGACACCGTCACGGGAGCGCTGGCCTTGCCGCCGGGACCAGTGGTGATGTCCCCGGACGACGGCGTGATGCTCAGCCCGGCCGGCGGGCTGGCGGTCCAGTGCACGGTGGTGCCCTGACCGGACAGGTCCTGCACGCCGACGTTGGCGCCGGCGCTGCCGCCGGCCGGCACGACGAGCCGCGACGGGTCGACGTAGGTGCTCTGGTTGACGGCGCCGTCGGTGAAGGACGGCGGAGCATCGGCGTGCGCGGAACCCCAGCTGGTGTTGGGCGTGGACGACAGCGCGAAGTCCAGCGTGCCACCGGTGTTCACGAACGACTCGGGCAGCCACGGCTTGTTCCACGTCTGGCCGTTGAGCTTCAACGAGTCGATGTACGGCGTCGAGGTGGACGCGCCCGGAGCGTTGATGGTGATCTTCTGGCCGCCGGGCCGGGTGATCACGGCGCCGGTGAACTCCGGCGTGTTCAGGGTCAGTTCGGCGCGGCCCGGGATCTCCGGGTACAGGCCGAGCGAGGCCCACACGTACCAGGACGACATCTCACCGAGGTCGTCGTTGCCGACCAGGCCGTTGGGCCCGGCCTTCCAGATCTGCTGGCGGATGTTGTTGACCAGCGCCTGCGCCTTGTACGGGGCGCCGGTGTAGTCGTAGATCCACGGCGTTTCCAGCGTGGGTTCGTTGCCCAGGAAGGCATGCGGGTCGCTGGTGCCGGCATTCAACTTGGTGAAGAACTCGTCCAGCCGCTTGTTCACGGCGTCGTTGCCGCCCAGCGCCGTGATCAGGCCGCTGTAGTTGTACGGCACCATCCACGTGTACTGCGCGCCGTTGCCCTCGGTGTAGCCGCCGGGGTCGGCCGGGTTGAACGGGCTGCCGAACGACCCGTTGGCGTTGCGCGGCTGGAGGTAGCCGGTCGCCGGGTTGTACAGGTTCTGCCAGTTCTGGGCCCGCTTGATGAACGCGTCGTACGTGGCCGAGTCGCCGAGACGCTTGGCCAGCTGGGCGATGGCGAAGTCGGCGCTGGTGTACTCCAGCGTGTCGGAGGCGACGCCGGGCACGTAGCCGAGCTTGAGGTAGTTGGCCAGCCCCGGCCGCTCCTCGTAGCCGACGGTGGCCTGCGAGGCCCCGCGTTCCATCAGCAGCAGCGCCTGGTTGGCGTCAAAACCCTTGGCGCCGAAGGCATAGGCCGTGGACACGATGATGTGGTACGGGTCGCCGTTCATCACGCCGGTGTAGTCGTTGGCCACCGTCCAGCGGTCCCAGGACCCGCCCTGCGCGGCGAACTGCACCATCGAGTTGGCGATGTCCGAGGTCTCGCTGGGTGCGATCAAGGCCAACAGCTGGGCCTCGGAACGGTATATGTCCCAACCGGAGAAGTTGGTGTATATCGCGTGTCCCTTGGCGGCCTTGTGTATCTGTCCGTCGAAGCCGGGATACTGCCCGTCCGAGTCGGAGAACACGTTGGGCTGTAACAGGGAGTGGTACAGCGCGGTGTAGAAGATGGTCTTCTGGTCGTTCGACCCGCCGGTCACCGCGATCTGGTTGAGCCGGCTGTTCCACGACGCCCGCGCCGCCGCGGCGACCTGGTCGAACGTCTTGTTCGGGTTCTCCGCCTTGATGTTCGCCTTGGCCCCGTCCAACGACACGAACGAGACGCCGACCTTCACGTTGACGGTCGGGGACTTCGTGTTGTCGAAGGTGACGTAGGCGCCGCTGCCGGGCCCGGAAACCGTGGTGTCCTGCGGCTTCACCGACTGCGAGGTGACGTCCGACTTGGCCTTGGCCGACTTGGGCGTCGTGGTGTCGGGCGCGCTGGTGACCGGGGCCTTGGGCAGCGACATGCCGCGCTCGGCGTCCTTGCCCGGCGTCACGGCGCCGTTGTGCCAGGTGCCGGTGCTGGCGAAGTTCTGGTCGAACTGCGCGTAGAAGTAGACGCGGTAGTGGTCGTCGGCGCCGCAGAAGTGGCCGCTGGCGGCGTAACCGCTGATGTAGTTCTTGCCGATGGTCACGGACGCGTCATCGGTGCCCATGATCGAGCCGGACACGTTGACCAGCAGCGTGGACGTCGGCCCGACCGGCCAGGTGATGCGGCCGGCGCCGGTGCGCTGGGTGGTGGAGAGCTCGACCTTGGCCCCGTTGTCCAGGCTCACGCCGTACGAGCCGGCGGTCACCTTCTCGTTGCTGTGCGAGAAGGTGGAGATGTACTTCATCGGGTTCGCGGCGGGCGAGTCGGTGATGTCGCCGACCACCGGCATGAACGGGACGTCCTGGTAGGTGTCGCAGCCCGCGCCGGACAGGTGGGTCAGGCTGAAGCCCTTGATCCGGTTGTCCTGGTAGTAGTAGCCACCGTGTTGCAGGGTGACGGTGTCCGGGCTCCACTGAACCATGCCGAACGGCACGTCCGCGCCCGGGAACGTGTTGGCGGCCCCGCCGCCCGTGCCCATGTCTGCGTCACCCGGCTGGGTGCCGATGTAAGGGTCGACCCATTGGGCCAGATCCTGCGCCTTGGGTGTGGGCGCGGCCGTCGCGGTGGTGATCGCCAGCGGCGACACCACCATCGCCAGCGCCGTGCCGATCACCGCAGCGGCGCGCCAGCGCCGTCTCGGGACTCCGAACATCTTCGCGGTCGCCTCCCGTGGCTCGAACACACGTTCGTCGAGCGGCAGGCGTGACAACCTTGTCGCGACGCCCGGCAGGTCCGCTCGACCCGGTGGCAACACTGCGGAGCGTGTCGGATCCGCGTCAAGACGTCATCGGCGAGCCTGTCCGCTTCCGGACAGCGCTGTGCGCCCGTATGCAGCAACAACGGCCATTCACAGTGTGAACAGCCGGAAAAGACCCGAAAGCGGTTCCAGCCCACCCGGCGTACTTGACCGGTTCACACCCATTGACAACGGGCGTGTGGATCCGGTGAGATCGCGCCATCATGACAACGTTGTCGAGCCTCGGTCCACGACGGGTCCGCCGCGCAACCATGAGCGACGTGGCGCGACTGGCCGGGGTCAGCATCAAAACGGTCTCCCGGGTCGTCAACGACGAGCCCGGCGTGCATCCCGCCACCGCCGAGCGGGTGCTGGCGGCCATCGACCAGCTCGGGTTCCGCCGCAACCTGGGCGCCCGCAACCTGCGCCGGGGCTCGTCCACCGGCACCATCGGCATGGTGCTGGAAGACGTCGGCAACCCCTTCTACTCCGGCATCACGCGAGCCGTCGAGGAGGTCGCCCGCCAGTACGGGCGGCAGGTGCTCACCGGGTCGTCGGACGAGGATCCCAGCCGGGAGCGCGAGCTGGCGCTGGAGTTCTGCGCCCGTCGCGTGGACGGCATGCTCGTCGTGCCGGCCGGCATGCAGCACGGCTACCTGGTGCCCGAGATGCGCGCCGGCATGCCCGTGGTGTTCCTCGACCGACCCGCCGGCGACGTCGTCGCCGACACCGTGCTGGTGGACAACATCGGCGGCACCGTGCTGGCCGTGCGCCATCTCGCCGCCCACGGCCACAACCGCATCGCCTTCCTCGGCGACGCCCCGGACATCTTCACCGCCAACGAGCGCCTGCGCGGCTTCCGCGAGGGCTGTGTGCGCGCCGGCATCCGCTACGACGAGGACCTGGTCGCCATGGGTCCGCACGACGAGCGGGGCATCGCCGAGGTGCTGCGCCGGATCGGCGAGCACCGCCAGCCGGCGACCGCGGTGGTGGCCGGCAACAACCGGATCACCGTGCACCTGCTGCGCGTGCTGGCCGGCCGGGCCAACCGCCCCGCCCTGGTCGGCTTCGACGACTTCGAGCTGGCCGACCTGCTCGACCCGCCCGTCACCGTGATCGCGCACGACGCCAGCGCGATCGGCAAGGCCGCCGCCGAACTGCTGTTCTCCCGCCTGGACGGGGACACCTCCCCGCCGCGGCGGGTGGTGCTTCCGGTGCGTTTGGTACCCCGTGGATCAGGAGAAATGCGACCGTGAGCGAGAATCTTCGGCCCGTGCGGCTGGCCGCCAACCAGCCCCGGCAGTTCTACCGGGGCGGCGCGGCGATCGCCGACCTGCGCGGCCTGCCGGCGACGGCCGAGTTCGGCCCCGAGGACTGGGTGGGGTCGATCACCACCCAGTTCGGCAAGGACGCCGGCCTGTCGCCGCTGCCCGACGGCACGCTGCTGCGCGACGCGGTGGCCGCCGACCCGACGGGGTGGCTGGGCGCGGCGCACGCGGCCAAGTTCGGGGCCGACACGGCGCTGCTGGTCAAGCTGCTGGACGCGGGCCAGCGGCTGCCGGTGCACTACCACCCGTCCGACGCCTTCGCGTCCGACCACCTCAGCTGCCGGCACGGCAAGACCGAGGCGTGGATCGTGGTCGGCACCAGCGGCCACAACCCGACCGTCCACATCGGATTCAAGGCCGACGCCGACGCGGCCGTGGTCGACAACTGGGTGACCGTGCAGGACCGCGCGGCCATGCTGGACGCCCTGAACGCGATCCCGGTCAAGGCCGGCGACACCGTGTTCATCCCGGCCGGCCTGCCGCACGCCATCGGCGAGGGCGTGTTCATCGTCGAGCTCCAGCAGCCGACCGACTTCTCCATCACGATCGAGTGGCAGGGCTTCCTGGACGGCCCCGACTCGTGGCACCTGGGCCTTGGGCAGACGGTAGCGCTGGAGGCGCTGGACCTGTCCGGCTGGTCGAACCGGCTCGACACCATCGTCAAGCACACCGCCGACGACCACTCGTCGGTCGTGGACCTGTTGCCCAACAGCGACTTCTTCCGTGCGCAGCGGCTGCACGCCGACTCGCCGATCGAGCTGGATCCGTCGTTCGCCGTGCTGGTCGTGCTGGACGGCGAAGGCCGCCTGCACTCCGAGAGCGGGGACCCGGTCGCGCTGCGCCGCGGCGACACCTTCGTGTTGCCGCACGCCGCTGGATCGTCCAAGTTGGACGGTGGTCTGGTGGCGGTCAGGTGTCTACCCCCGGAGGTGCGCCCATGACCACGCCGCTGCTGGAGGCGAGGTCGCTCGTCAAGCACTACGGCAGCGTCGAGGCGCTGCGCGGCGCGTCGTTCCAGGTGGCCGCGGGCGAGGTCGTCTCGCTGATCGGAGACAACGGCGCCGGCAAGTCCACGTTCATCAAGTGCCTTTCCGGCGCGGAGCAGCCCGACTCGGGCGAGATCCTGTTCGATGGCAAGCAGATCCACCTGGACTCGCCGAACGCCGCGCGGGCCCTGGGCATCGAGACGGTGTACCAGGACCTGGCCGTGGCGCCCGACCTCGACCCGGCGGCGAACCTGTACCTGGGCCGGGAGATCAAGCGCGGGGGCATTCTCGGCGCGCTCGGCATGCTGGACAAGAAGGAGATGCGCCGCAAGGCCAGCGAGGAGTTCGCCCGGCTCGGCGTCACCCTGCAGAGCGTGGACGTGCCGATCGCGTCGTTGTCCGGCGGCCAGCGTCAGAGCGTCGCCGTGGCCCGATCGGTGGTGTGGGCCAGCAAGGTCGTGTTCATGGACGAGCCGACCGCGGCGCTCGGCGTGGTGCAGCGGGAGCGGGTGCTCGACGTCATCCGCAAGGTGCGCGACCAGGGCATCGGCGTGGTGCTGATCAGCCACAACATGCCCGAGGTGCTGTCGGTGTCCGACCGCGTCGAGGTGCTGCGACTGGGCAAGCGAGTCGCCCGGTTCAAGGCCGAGGACGCGACCCTGGAGGACCTCGTCGGCGCGATGACCGGCGCGCTGGTGCAGGAGGACGCGGCATGACCACCGTGACCGAAGACGCCCCGAAGCAGGAAGAGAAGGAGTCGGCCGGCAAGCGGCTGGCCCGCGCCAACACGCTGTGGATCGCGCTGGTGCTGGTAGCGCTGATCGTGGTGTTCGGCATCATCGACCCCAGCGGCATCCTGAACATCACCAACCTGCAGTTCCTGCTGATCGAGACCGCGGTGCTGCTGGTGCTGTCGGTCGGCATGACATTCGTGATCATCACGTCCGGCATCGACCTGTCGGTCGGCTCGGTGCTGGTGTTCTCCGGCATCACCTCGGCGCTGACCATGAACGCGCTGTCCGGCGGCGACTCCAGCAACGCCGGCTGGGGCGTGATCATCGCCGGCGGGCTGGTCGCGCTGGTCAGCGGCGCGGCCTGGGGCTTGCTCAACGGCCTGCTCATCGCCAAGGCCAAGATCCCGGCGCTGATCGTGACGCTCGGCTCGTTCGGCGCGGCGCTCGGCGCGGGCGAGTTGCTCACCGGCGGCTCCGACGTGCGCAGCGTGCCCACGGCACTGTCCCGGTCGCTGGGTTCTGGCACGCTGCTCGGTGGCATCCCGACCATGGTGGTCGTCGCGGCCGTGGTGGCGGCGATCGGTGTGTGGTTGCTGAGCACCACTCGCTTCGGCCGCTACACGTACGCGATCGGCTCGAACGAGGTCGCCGCGCAGCGCACCGGCATCGGCGTGACCCGGCACCTGGTGCTGGTCTACACGCTGACCGGGTTGCTGGCCGGTGTCTCCGGGTTCATGTCGTTGGCCTACTTCGGCACGACGAACAT
>DASWRQ010000435.1:0-8157 GCA_036403095.1 Kutzneria sp.
CTACAGCGACAACTACTTCGCCCGGCTGCCGGCCGGCGTGGTCAACGCGAACATGCCGCGCACGTTGTCCGGCAACCAACCCGTGTTGAAACGGGCGGTGGCCTCGCCCACCGACGTGGCCCCCGGCGCGCACGCGCTCGAGCTGCGCCGGCCGGAGTTCAAGGTCCCGCTGCGACTGGAGAGCAACGACCTGCTGTTCACGATTCGCGGCGACGACCCGTCGTACGTCGGGGACGTGGTGTCGTGGCTGTCCGGCAGCAACAAGCTGGTCGGCCGCACCGTCAACTCGCCGCGGTTCGACGCCGGCATGCGGATCACCTCGTCGCGGGCCATGTTCGTGCAGATCGGCCTGCCCCGCTACGTCGCGGCCAACGCCGGCTTCGCCTGGCAGTCGTTCGTGAACTCGGACTCGCCGATGTGGATGGGCTTCGCCGACCAGCAGACCGACGCGGCCGCGCCGGCCCAGAACGTGACCTTCGTCGGCGGTGGCGGCATTCACCTGAGCACCGCGACCGCGGGCAGCTACTTCGACAACGGCGCCATCCAGCACCTCTCGCACGTGCTGCTGGACCTGGAGCAGTTCTACCTCAATGGGCGCAACCCGGACGAGGGCCCGGACACCAGGGAGCCGTTCGACGAGCGGGTCCAGTACATGTTCCACTCGCCCGCGCCGGTCGAGCAGAACCCGAACGACCCGTTCTTCAACGGCGGCGGCCCGACCAACCTGACCATGCGCGGCGCCATGATCCGCAACCAGTTCCACGGCGCCGGCTACGCCGAGCAGAGCGCCCAGCAGTTCGACCGCATGGGCCACCTGTCCACCCTGCAGCGGTCCGCCCGCACCGCCGACGGCCGGCCCATCCACATCCGCATCGACGGCCCCGGCTTCGACGCGATGGACACCACCACCGGCCGCAACACGCCGAAGCTGCAGTTCTCCGGCTTCTTCCCGAGCGCCGACTTCTTCGCCACCATGCGGGCCAACCAGTCCGCGGTCGACCTGCTGGTGAAGTACAGCCTGGACGAGGAGGACCACGGCCTGGAGCGGTTCATCACCGCCACCCGGCGGCAGAACTACCTGGTGCCGCCCCGCCGCCACCGCGCCTTCCCCCTGGTGGAGCTCGCCTGATTCGTCACCTAAGTGGCTCATTTGGCCTTGAACGCCACCTGAGCCACTTAGGTGCGCCGGCCTGCCGCCACGTGAGTGGCTTAGGTGGTGCTGGATGCCAAATGAGCCACTTAGGTGGAGAAAGGCGGGGCGGAGGCCGGGAGGGGAGCCGGCTTCCGCCCCGGGCTCATCCCCGCGGCGCCTGGCCGGGGGCGCCGCCGCGGCCGGCCGCCGCCTGCTGGTCGCTGATCGACGTCGCGGTCCCGGTGTCGCCGGACAGCTTGGCGATGATCGTCACCGTGGTGCCGTTCTTCAGGTCGCTGACCTGCTCGTCGCCCTGGTCGACGACCGTGGACGAATCGATCGTGTAGGTCTGCGTGTAGCCGTCGACGCTCTTGGCCGTGATCGAGGTGGCGCTGACGGCCGTGATCGACCCGGTCTGCATGCGCTCGCTGACGTAGCTGCCGTTCTCCTGCACCGTGAAGTCGCCGTGCAGGGCGGAGAAGAGCCCGCCCGCGCCGCCGGGACCGCCGGCCCGGCCGCCGCCGAAGCCGCCACCGGTGCCGGTGCCGGCCCCGAAGCCGCCGGGACTCTGGGTGGTCGCGCTGGCCGTGCCGACGAGCTGCGAGATGCCGTAGCCGCCACCGGCGGCCACCACGGCGGCGACCGCGACCACGGCGGCGGTCTTGCCGGCCGACCAGCTCTTGGGCTGTCCCGTCGACGGCTGCGGCTGCGGTGCACCCCAGACCGGCTCTGAGCCTTCGGCGGGCTGTTGGGTGTCCATCGTCGTCCTCCTGCGGTTTGGCTGGTGATTGCCACCCTGGCCACCGCGGCTGTGCACCAGCTGTGCGCACCGTGCGCACATCCTGTGAGCAAGCCGCACAGGTGATACACAGGAGACGCTCAGCAGACGCAAAGCGGCCGGTCACAGGATGGAGCGCATGAACGGCGAACTCAGGCGCGCGGACGGCACCCAGCTGCGGGTGCTCGTGGTGGACGACGAGACCGCGCTGGCCGAGCTGGTGAGCATGGCGCTGCGCTTCGAGGGCTGGGCGGTGCGCTGCGCCGGGGACGGCGTGAGCGCGGTCCGCGAGGCCAAGGGGTTCCGGCCGGACGCCGTCGTGCTCGACATCATGCTGCCCGACCTGGACGGCCTTGAGGTGCTGCGCCGGCTGCGGCTGGAGCAGCCCGAGGTGCCGGTGCTGTTCCTGACGGCCAAGGACGCCGTCGAGGACCGCATCGCCGGGCTGACCGTCGGCGGCGACGACTACGTGACCAAGCCGTTCAGCGTGGAGGAGCTGGTGCTGCGGGTGCGGTCGTTGCTGCGCCGGTCCAACTCGGTGGCCTCGGCGACCAGCTCGCAGCTGGTGGTGGGCGAGCTGACCCTGGACGAGGACAGCCGCGAGGTGCGCCGGGGCGGCCAGGAGATCCAGCTCACCGCGACCGAGTTCGAGCTGCTGCGCTACCTGATGCGCAACCCGCGCCGGGTGCTGAGCAAGGCTCAGATCCTGGACCGGGTCTGGGAGTACGACTTCGGCGGCCAGGCCAACATCGTCGAGCTGTACATCTCGTACCTGCGCAAGAAGATCGACGCCGGCCGGGAGCCGATGATCCACACTATGCGCGGCGCCGGTTATGTCCTCCGACCGACGGGCTGATCATCGTCCGCAGAGGACGGTCAGACAGTGGACGATCAGCCGGTGGACGCTGCGCCGCAAGCTCGTCGTGGCGGTCGTGCTGCTGCTCACGGTGGTGTCGCTGGCCATCGGCCTGATCGGCGAGGTGTTCATCCGGCAGACGCTGGTGGCCCAGGTGAACAGCCAGCTGCAGGATGCGTACAACCGCAGCCAGTTCGGCCCGGGCGGGCACATCGGCTTCGATCCGGGTCGCAACGTCTATCACTGCACCTCCGGCGATCCGTCGGCGGCGCTGCCGCCGGGTCTGGGGCCGGGCGCGCTGGCCGTGAGCACTCTAGGCGCGGACGTGCTGGACAAGAACGTCTGCCCGCAGAAGCTGACCGACGACCAGACCTCGGCGCTGGCCAAGGCTCCGGCCAACGGCAAGCCCGTTACCGTGAGCGTGCCGCAGCTGGGGGACTACCGGGTGATCTCCAGCGGCAACACCCTGATCGGGCTGCCGCTCGACCAGGTCGACAGCGCCCTGGACAGCGTCAACATCGCGCTGATGGTCATCGCGGCCACCGGCCTGGTGGTCGCGGCCACGGCCGGGGCGGTGATCATCCGGGCCGCGCTGCGGCCGCTGGACCGGGTGGCCGCGACCGCGACGCGGGTCGGCGAGCTGCCGCTGGACCGGGGCGAAGTCGCCCTGTCCGTACGGGTTCCCGACCAGGACACCGATCCCCGCACCGAGGTGGGCAAGGTCGGCGCGGCGCTGAACCGGATGCTCGGGCACGTCGGCGCGGCCTTGAACGTCCGCCAGGAGAGCGAGACCCGGGTGCGGCAGTTCGTCGCCGACGCCAGCCACGAGCTGCGCACGCCGCTGGCCTCCATCCGCGGCTACGCCGAACTCGCCGGGCGGTACTCGGATCGCGTGCCGCCGGACGTCTCGCACGCCATGCGGCGCATCCAGTCCGAGTCCATGCGGATGACGTCGCTGGTCGAGGAACTGTTGCTGCTGGCCAGACTGGACGCCGGCCGGCCGCTGGCGTCCGTGCCGGTGGACCTGTCCCGGCTGGTCGTCGACGCCGTCAGCGACGCTCGGGTGACGAGCCGGAATCACCGGTGGCAGCTAGCGATTCCCGGCGAGCCGGTGACCGTGCTCGGCGATGGCCAAGCGCTGCACCAGGTTCTGCTCAACCTGCTCGGCAACGCCCGCGCGCACACGCCGGCCGGCACCACCGTGGTCACCGGCATCGGTCGCGGCCGTCCCGGCGAGGTCGTGCTCACGGTCGCCGACAACGGGCCGGGGATTCCCGTTGCACTGCAACCAGAAGTGTTCGAGCGCTTCGCCCGTGGCGACGGCTCGCGATCGCGGGCCTCCGGCGGCACCGGGCTCGGCCTGTCCATCGTCGCCGCCATCGTGACCGCGCACGGCGGGGAAGTGGTCCTGGACAGCCGGCCGGGGCGGACCGTGTTCACCGTCCGGCTCACAGCTGCCGCACAGTGATCCCACACAGACGGCACAGCGGTTCCCCCGAGGCTGGTGCCATGACTTCGACGATGACCCGGCCCGCGGCCGCCCCGACGGCCGACGTGCCCGAACGGCCCGGCTGGCAGCGGCCGGCGCTGGTGTTGCTGCTGCTGGGCACCGCCGTGCTGTACCTGTGGGACCTGAGCGCCTCGGGCTACGCCAACGACTTCTACGCGCAGGCGGTGCAGGCCGGCAGCCAGAACTGGGAGGCGCTGCTGTTCGGGTCGCTGGACCCCGGCAATATCATCACCGTGGACAAGCCGCCGGCGTCGCTGTGGATCATGGGGCTGTCGGCCCGGATCTTCGGCTTCAGCTCGTGGAGCCTGCTTGTGCCGCAGGCGATCGAGGGTGTGCTGTCGGTCTGGCTGCTGTACGCCGCCGTGCGCCGGCGGTTCGGCGCCGGCGCCGGTCTCGCCGCCGGCGCGGCGCTGGCCCTGACGCCGGTGGCCGTGCTGATGTTCCGTTACGACAACCCGGACGCGTTGCTGGTGCTGCTGATGGTCGCCGGCGCGTACTGCGTGGTGCGGGCGACCGAGAAGGCCAGCTGGCGGTGGTTGGCCCTGGCCGGCGTGGCCATCGGCTTCGCCTTCCTGACCAAGATGTTGCAGGGCTTCCTGGTGCTGCCGGCCTTCGGGCTGGTGTACCTCGTCGCCGCGCCGACCACGTTGTGGCGTCGGGTGGCGCACCTCGGCGGCGCGGTGGTGGCGCTGGTCGTGTCGGCCGGGTGGTACGTGGCGCTGGTCGACCTGTGGCCGGCGTCGTCGCGGCCGTACATCGGCGGGTCGACCGGCAACAGCCTGCTGGAGTTGGCCCTGGGGTACAACGGTCTCGGCCGGATCTTCGGCGGTGACGGCAATCGCGGCGGGGGCGGCGCAGGCGGGGGCGGGGGCGCAGGCGCGGCCGGCCCGGCCGGTGCCGGCGGCGGCGGGAACCTGTCGTTCGGCGGGACCGCCGGCATCACCCGGATGTTCGGGCAGTCCTTCGGCACCGAGATCTCGTGGTTGCTGCCGGCCGCGCTGATCGCCCTCGTCGCCGGGCTGTGGTTCACCCGCCGCGCTCCCCGCACCGACCAGACTCGGGCAGCGCTGCTGCTGTGGGGCGGTTGGCTGCTGGTGACCGGGCTCGTGTTCAGCTTCATGAGCGGCACCATTCACCCGTACTACGCCGTCGCGCTGGCCCCGGCCATCGCCGCCCTGATCGCCATCGGCGGCCGCCAGCTCTGGCGCGGCCGGGCCAAGTTCGCCGTGCGGGCCTGGCTTTCCGGCATGATCGGTGCGACCGGCGTGTGGGACTTCGTGCTGCTGTCCGAGGACTCCTCCTGGCTGCCGTGGCTGCGCTGGGTCGTGCTCGTCGCCGGCGTCGCCGTGGCCGCAGTGGTCCTGTTGCAGGGGCAACAACTTCGCCGCCTCATCGTGGTCGCCACCGTGACCGGCATGATCGGCGTCGGCGCCTTCGGCATCGCCACCGCCGCCACTGCCCACACCGGCGCCATTCCCATCTCCGGGCCGGCCGGCAGCTCCGCCGGCCCGGGCGGTGGCGGCGGCTTCGGCGGCGGTTCCGACCAGGCCGACTCCGCCCTGGTCAGCCTGCTCCAGGCCACCACCACCGAGTGGGCCGCGGCCACCGACGGCTCCAACTCGTCGGCCCCGCTCGCCCTGGCCAGCGGCAAGTCCGTGATGGCCATCGGCGGCTTCAACGGCGGTGATCCCGCGCCCACGCTGGCCCAGTTCCAGCAGTACGTGGCCGACGGCAAGATCAGCTACTACGTCGCCGGCGGCCGCGGCGGCTTCGGCGGCGGCGGCGGCAGCGACATCGCCACCTGGGTCGCCGCCCACTACCAGGCCAAGACCGTCGGCGGCAGCACCGTCTACGACCTGCGATCCTGAACACCGGGTGAACTCGGTCCACAGTGGACTTCCACGTTCACGGGCTGGGGACCGTTCTGTGAAAAGCAGGCGGTTCCCAGCCGGCGCGTGACCCGCCTACCGTACGCGGCGAGCCGACCCGAGGAGCTTTCGATGCGATTCTCCCCGCTCGTCCCCGCCGCCGCCCTCATCGCGGTCTTCTGCCTACCCGGCACCAGCTCGGCCGCCTCCGCCGCCGTGCCCCGCCCGGACCACATCCTCGTGGTCATCGAGGAGAACCACGCCCAGGGTGAGATCGTCGGCAACGCCAACGCCCCGTACATCACCGGTTTGTCCACCTCCGGGGCCAACTTCACCAACTCGCACGCCGAGACCCACCCCAGCCAGCCCAACTACCTGGCGTTCTTCTCCGGCAGCACCCAGGGCGTCAGCAGCGACACCTGTCCCAAGCGGGCCTTCACCACCCCCGACCTCGGCGGCCAGGCGCTGGCCGCCGGCATCGGCTTCGCCGGCTACTCCGAGAGCATGCCCAGCGACGGCTACACCGGCTGCACCTCCGGCAGCTACGCCCGCAAGCACAACCCGTGGGTCGACTTCGCCGACGTGCCCGCCTCGGCCAACCTGCGGTTCACCGGCTTCCCCACCGACTTCACCAAGCTGCCCGCCGTCTCCTTCGTGGTGCCCAACCTCCAGGACGACATGCACGACGGCACCGTCAAGCAGGGCGACACCTGGCTCAAGTCCCACCTCGACGCGTACGTCCAGTGGGCCAAGACGCACAACAGCGTCTTCGTGCTCACCTTCGACGAGGACGACAACACCACCGCCAACCTGATCCCCACCATCATCACCGGCGCCGGCGTGAAGACCGGCACCTACACCGAGAACATCAACCACTACAGCGTCCTGCGCACCATCGAGGACGCCTACGGCCTCCCCCACGCCGGCGCGGCCGCCAACGCCACCCCCATCACCGACATCTGGGGCTGATCACCTCGTCCGGCGCCGGCCGCAGTCACCGGCGCCGGACGAGCACGTCGTGGATTGCCGACGGCGATCACGGGGCCCGCGGTTGCAACCCCGTCGGGTGATCAGAGGGCCCCGGCCGGCCCGCCGTACAGGCCCGGCCCGGTGATCTCCAGTCCGGCCAGGAACTCCTGCGACGCCAGGTAGGACGACTCGATCAGGTCGGCGGTGTGGCCGAAGTCGAGCGGCGTGACGGCCTGCACCGGCGCGCCCGGCAGGTAGACCACGGGCACGGCGCCGGCGGCGAGGTCGGCCTCCAGCACGGCCTGGTTGCGCATGCCCAGCGTGGCCCAGAACAACAGCGTCTCAGCCAGCGTGGCGGGCACCTCGGGAAGGTGCCCGGGGAAGGTGCAGTCCAGCACCACCAAGGACTTCGCGCCCATCGCCAGCGCCTGCCTGATCGGCACGTTGGCCAGCACGCCGCCGTCGTAGAGCACGAGTCCGCCGTGCCGCACCGGCGGGTAGATCCCCGGTATCGCGCTGCTGGCCAGGATCGCCGGCACGAGCGGACCGGACCGGAACAGCACCGGATGCCCGGTCGCCGCGTCGACCGCGACGGTCCCGAACGGCAACGCGAGCGACTCGAAGTCGGTGTACTCCCCCAACGCCCTGGTCAGCACGACAGCCAGCCCGTCGTTGGGGAACAGGTGGTTGCGGTACCGCCGCAACGTCCGCAACTGCGCCAGTGGGCCGCCGGGGAAGACCGCCGCCCTGGTCATCACCGACCAGATCGCGGCCAGCCGGGCCGTGGCACCGGCCGGATCGGCGGCCAGCAGCGCGCCGTTGACCGAGCCCACCGACGTCCCGACCACCAGGTCCGCTGTGATCCCGTGCTCGGCCAGCGCCCGCAGCATGCCGACCTGCACGGCGCCCAGACTGCCGCCGCCACCGAGCACGAAGCCGACCGGCCGGGGAAGTTCCATCGGCATCACGGTACGACGGGCCGGCTCACCGCGCCCGGCGTCCCCGGCCCTGCGACACGGCCGGCACCCGACGCAGCGGCGGCAG